>CAYLLY010000004.1:0-63772 GCA_964384595.1 uncultured Nitrospirales bacterium | reverse complement strand
TCCGTCATGTGAGCGATATCCTTGAGCGTGTCCTGAAGGGGACTCATGGGGCAGGACTGAATCTTCCCGGTGGTCTCCGGGTGGAACGCAACCGTGCTCTCATCGTGATGGAGCACGGCGGGTGTCACGGGGAGGACTTCTCCCTGGCGGAGCTGACAGCCGGTATGCCGTTGCCGGTTCCCGGAGAAGTCGGGATCGGCGACCGGGGCGGGCGGCTGCTGGCGGTCGAAGGGGTGCACGGTGCCTCCGACGGCCGGGCGGCGCTCGTTGTGGACGGTGATCGATTCCAGGGGGCGCTGTCTGTCAGAAACTGGAGGCGGGGAGACTGGTTTTGCCCGGTCGGCATGGGCGGGCGGCGGAAGAAGCTTCAGGATTTTTTTGTGGATGGGAAGGTTGACCGGAAAATGCGGGCCCGGATTCCCCTGGTGGTCGCCCCGGCCGGGATCGTGTGGGTGGCCGGCTACCGCGGAGACGAACGGTTCGCGGCGGGGCCGACGACCATCCGTCCGGTGACGCTCTCGCTCGCCGCTCCCGTTGGAACGGAGGAGAGCGACTAGCGTGGAAGGCCTTTTCGGCAAGCCCCTTGTGACCCAGGAAGAAATGCGGGCGCGCATTCGCGAGCTGGGGCGCCAGATCACCGCCGATTACGCGCAGAAGGATTTGATCATGATCGGGATTCTGAAGGGCGCCTACGCCTTCTATGCGGACTTGGCGCGGGCCATCCGGCTGCCGCTCAAGGTGGATTTTCTGGTGGTCTCCAGTTATGCCGGGAAAGCCAAGTCTTCCGGAAAGATCAAAGTCTTGACCGCGCTGACCGAGGACATCGCAGGCCGGGACGTGCTGTTGGTGGAGGACATCGTGGATTCCGGGTCCACCATCCAACACCTCAGGAAAACGCTTAATGCCAGGAAACCGAAATCGATCAAGGTCTGTACGTTGTTGAGCAAACCCGACCGCCGCCAGGTCGAGGTGGTGGTGGACTATGTGGGCTTCAACATTCCCAACAAATTCGTCGTCGGGTATGGGCTCGATTACCGGCAAAAATACCGGAATCTTCCGTATCTGGCGGTTCTGGACAAGGTCAATGAAGAGGGTGAGCCGGTCTGAGGTGGGCGTATTGTGTCCCTGCGGGGGGGTGTGCTAGGATTACACTGAATTTTTTGGGGAGCCAGGGATGAATTCCCGCGCGAAAAATCTGGTTTTCTGGGTCGTTGTCGGCCTCTTCATGATCCTGCTGTTCAACCTCTTCACGTTCCAAGGCCAATCGCCGGATGAAGAGGTCAAGTTCAGCGAATTCGTGACCAAGGTCGAACAGGGCGACGTCCGGGAGGTGACCATCCGCGGCAGCCATCTCAACGGCCTGTTCAAGGACGGGCGCCCGTTCAAGACCTATACGATCGAATATCCCGACCTGGTGAAACTGCTCCGCGACAACCACGTCACGATCAATGCGAAGCCCCCTGAAGACAGCCCCTGGTATATCACGCTCCTCGTGCAGGTGGGCCCCTTTGTGCTCTTCCTGGCGCTCTGGTTCTTTTTGATGCGCCAGATGCAGATCGGCGGCAATAAGGCGCTGTCCTTCGGCCGCAGCCGCGCGCGCATGCTGACGGAAGACCGCAAGAAGATCACCTTCTCCGACGTGGCCGGGATTGATGAGGCCAAGGAAGAGGTCGTCGAGATCATCGAGTTCCTCAAGGACCCGCATAAGTTCCAGAAACTGGGGGGACGCATTCCGAAGGGCGTGCTGATCGTCGGCCCGCCGGGGACCGGCAAGACACTCCTGGCTAAAGCGATCGCGGGCGAAGCGGGAGTGCCCTTTTTCAGCATCAGCGGATCGGATTTCGTGGAGATGTTCGTCGGTGTGGGCGCCTCCCGCGTGCGCGATTTATTCGAACAAGGCAAGAAGCACGCGCCGTGCATCATTTTCATCGATGAGATCGACGCCGTCGGACGGCTCCGCGGAGCCGGTCTGGGGGGCGGCCACGATGAGCGGGAGCAGACGCTCAACCAGCTCCTCGTGGAGATGGACGGGTTCGATACGACGGAAGGGGTCATCCTGATCGCGGCGACCAACCGGCCGGATGTGCTGGATCCGGCCCTGCTCAGGCCCGGCCGCTTCGACCGGCAGATTACCGTCAACCGGCCGGACGTGCGGGGGCGCGCCGAGATTTTGAAGGTTCACACGAAGAAGGTTCCGCTTGCCCAGGATGTGGATCTCGCCGTCATCTCACGGGGCACGCCCGGTTTCTCGGGGGCCGATCTCGAGAACCTCGTGAACGAAGCGGCGCTCCTGGCGGCGAGACTCAACAAGACCACCGTCGAGTTGAAGGACTTTGAGTTCGCCAAGGACAAGGTTCTGATGGGGGTGGAGCGCAAGAGCATGGTCTTGACCGAACAGGAGAAGCGCACCACGGCCTACCACGAGGCGGGGCACGCGCTGATGGCCAAGCTCATCCCGGGGACCGACCCGGTCCACAAGGTCACCATCATTCCGCGAGGGCGGGCTCTGGGCGTGACCATGCAATTGCCGGTGGACGACCGGCACAGTTACTCGAAGGAGTTCCTGTACAACAGCCTGGCCATTCTCATGGGCGGGCGGGTCGCCGAAGAACTGGTGTTCAAGCAGATCACCACCGGCGCCGGCAACGATATCGAGCGGGCGACCGACCTCGCCCGGAAGATGGTCTGCGAGTGGGGCATGAGCGAAGAGCTGGGCCCCCTCACGTTCGGGAAGAAGGACGAAGAAATCTTTTTGGGACGGGAAATCGCCACGCGGCGGGATTACAGCGAGGAAATCGCGCTCAAAATTGATTCCGAGGTCAAGCGTCTCGTCACCGAAAATTACGAACGCGCCAAACGCATGCTGCGCGAGAACATGGCCGCATTGAAGGCGCTTGCCGAGGCTCTGCTGGAGAAAGAAGTCCTGGAGAGTTCCGAGATCGACCAGATCATCCAGGGGGCGCTTCCGCAGGAACCCCAAGGGGCTTCCGCCTGAGCCATGCCCGGAACACCCGGCCCCTGTTTCGCCTGAATTCTTGCCCCTTGTGACCTTTGCCTGTTTCCGGTGTCCCATAAACAGTAGGGACATGTTCCATGAACTTCCAAGCGAAGCGCATGCAGTGGACGGCGAGAGGGCACGGTTTCCCGATCCAGGAGCGCGTCCTCATCATGGGTGTGCTGAACGTCACCCCGGACTCGTTTTCGGATGGGGGGCACTATCAGTGCGTTGACGTGGCGGTCGCCCGCGCCGAGGCGATCGAAGCCGAGGGCGCCGATCTGCTGGACATCGGCGGGGAATCCTCGCGTCCAGGGGCGCGGCCGGTTTCCCTGGACGAGGAGCTGGCCCGTGTCCTGCCGGTGGTGTCGGCGTTGGCGGGGCGGATTCGGATTCCCATCTCCGTGGACACGACCAAGGCGGAAGTGGCCCAACGGGCCCTCGACGCGGGCGCGGCCGTCATTAACGACGTCAGCGCGCTCCGCGACGATCCCGGGATGGCGGACGTGGTGGCGCGGAGCCGCGCCGGCCTGATCCTGATGCACATGCAGGGGACCCCGGCGACGATGCAGGATCATCCGGCCTATGACGCGGTGGTCGAGGAGGTCCGGGATTTTCTCCGTGCGCGCATCGACGCTGCGGTCGCCGCCGGGATTGCGCGTGAGCGGATCGCGGTGGACCCGGGCCTCGGTTTCGGGAAAACCGGCGAGCAGAGCCTGGCGCTGCTGAACGGCCTCGCTGTCTTTCAGGCGCTGGGGCGTCCGATCGTCATCGGGCCGTCGCGGAAATCCTTCGTGGGCGCCGTGCTGGAACGCCCGGTCCACGAACGAGAATGGGGAACGGCTGCGACGGTGGCGGCCGGGGTGCTGCAGGGCGCGCATGTGGTGCGGGTCCATGCCGTCGCGCAGATGAAAGATGTGGCGCGTATGGCGCAGGCCATCCGGGACGCGAAGGCTGTCCCGCAGGACCAGGCTTCGATCAGCGCGTCATGAGCGAGTCCGGGCGTAGGAAGGAGCAACGTATGCGTCGGCTGTTCGGGACTGACGGCATCAGGGGCGTGGCGAACGTCGAGCCCATGACCAGCGAAACCGCCTTGAAGCTGGGGCGTGCGGCCGCCCATGTGTTCAAAACCAGGCCGGGTCGCCATCGCATCGTCATCGGAAAGGATACCCGGCTCTCAGGGTACCTCATCGAGTCGGCCCTGACGTCGGGGATCTGCTCCATGGGCGTGGATGTCCTGCTGGTCGGCCCCATGCCGACGCCCGCCATCGCGTTTCTGGCCAGGAGCCTCAGGGCCGATGCGGGGGTCATGATCTCGGCTTCGCACAATCCGTACGAGGACAACGGCATTAAATTTTTCTCCCGTGAGGGACTCAAGCTCCCGGACGAGGTCGAGCAGCAGATCGAGAACCTGGTTGTCTCAGGGAGCATTGATGCGCTCCGCCCGACGGCGTCCGAGATCGGGAAGGCCTTCCGCATCGACGATGCCGAAGGGCGCTACATCGAGTTTGTGAAGCAGTCGCTGCCCAAGGGTTTCGACCTGGAAGGGCTGAAGGTGGTCGTGGACTGCGCGCACGGAGCGGCTTACAAGGTCGCGCCGCATGTCTATCGCGAGCTCGGGGCGGACGTGACGGTCCTGGGCGACAAGCCGGACGGTACGAACATCAATCGGGAATGCGGCGCGATTCAGCCCCGTCTCCTTCAAGAGAGCGTCAAGGCGGCGGGGGCCGCTCTCGGCGTCGCGCATGATGGGGATGCGGATCGGTCCGTTTTTGTGTCCGAGGGCGGCCGTCTCGTGGACGGCGATCAGATTCTAGGGGCGCTGGCGTTGGATCTCAAGGACCGCGACCGTCTGGCGCGGCGGACCATGGTGACCACGGTGATGAGCAACTTGGGGCTGGAACAGTCGATGATGCGCGCGGGCATCAAGCTGGTCCGGACGGCCGTGGGAGATCGCTACATCCTGGAACGCATGTTATCCGAGGACTACAACTTCGGCGGAGAGCAATCGGGACATATCATCTTCCTCGACCACAATACTACGGGAGACGGGCTGATCTCCGCGCTGCAACTGATGGCGCTGATGCGTCGTTCCGGGAAAACATTGTCCCAGTTGACGGAGCGGATCACCCTCTACCCGCAATTGCTGGTGAACGTCCGGGTCCGCGAACGGAAGGAACTCGCCGACATCGCTCCCTTCCAGCAGGCGGTGCGCTCGTATGAGGCTTCCTTGAACGGGACCGGCCGGATTCTGGTCAGGTATTCGGGGACGGAGCCCCTGGTCCGTATCATGGTTGAGGCGCAGGACTCCGGGACGGTTCAAGAGATCGTCCGGCATCTGGCCGATGTGCTCAGGACGGAGGTCGGCGAAGCCTGATTCCGGCTGCGACACGTCGACCCCCTGAGCCGGCGGTACGGCCGTTGACGGTTCTGTCTGTCAGCCTGCTCCTGGGCTCCCTTGCCGGGTCCACATCTGTCTTCTTTCCGGTTTCCATCCTCTGCTTCCTGATCCTCCTCCTCGGAGGGATCGTCCTGCTTTCCTTCCTCGGCCGCTGTTCTCCCGCATTCGGGTGCGTCGTGTTCGGGGTCTTTCTTCTGGGCACGATCGGGGCCTCACTGGCGCAGGCACGGGCGGATGCCTCTTCCGTGATGCGATTGGCCGGGCCTGGGAAAGCAGACCTTATCGGAGTGATTGCGGAGCCGGTCCGATTCGGGCCGGACCGAGCCGTGGCGGTGGTGGCCGTCCAGCGTCTGGTCGCACAGGGCGGGACGCGCCCCATTGACGGCCGGGTCAGGCTGTCGATTCGAGGGGCGGTTCCGCCTTTGGTTGTCGGCGATCTGATCGAGTTTGAAACGAGTCTCAGGCCGCCCGGCGGGCTTCTGAATCCGGGAGGCTATGACTATGCCGGCCATCTCCGGCGGTCGGGCATCCAAGCGGTCGGGAGCGTGACGCTGCGTCAGGACGGGTCGGCCTTTCGGGTGCTGGCACAGGGGTCTTCCCCGCTGCTGTCTCGTGTGGATCAGTGGCGGGGCCGGACCCGCGAAGCGGCTCTCCAGACTTTGCCGGCTCCGATTGCCGGAATGTACCTCGCCCTGGTGACGGGGGAAACCGGATATCTGTCGCAGGATATCCGGGATGCCTTTATGGCTTCCGGGACCACGCATATCCTCTCGATCTCGGGCTCGCATCTCGGCTTAATCGGACTCGTCGTCTTCTGGTGCGTGCGGCGGGCGGTCCTGGCCCTTCCGCCGCAGTGGCTGCTGCGGGTGTCCCTGCATACGACGGCCACACGCATCGCGGCCGGCGCGACAATCCTCCCCGTGGCGCTCTATGCCCTGTTGGGCGGCGCGGAGGTGGCCACCGTGCGATCGCTTATTATGATCCTCATTGTTCTGGCCGCGACCCTTCTGGGCAGGACCCACGGTGTCGGGACCGGCCTCGCGTTGGCATTGCTGCTGATCGTGGGATGGGACCCGCTGGCGCCCTTCGACGTCTCGTTCCAGTTGTCCTTTCTCTCTGTGCTGGTGATTGTGCTCGTCATGGAAGCGCGGCGTCCATGCGAAGGGGAATCCCTGGCCGGCGCGTTTTCCGGAGAGGGCGGGGTCCGAGCGCGGATGAAGGAAGGGATGGCGGATGTCCTGCTCGTGAGCGTCCTTGTCACTGTGGCCAGCGCTCCGCTTGTGGCGGCGTATTTCAATCAAGTGGCGTGGGTTGGGGGCGTGTCGAACATCCTGGTTGTGCCGTTCGTCGGATTCCTTGTTCTTCCCGCCAGCCTGCTGGCGTGCCTGGGGACTCTCCTCGGCGGATCGGAAGGGTTGGCGGGGAGCGCGATCGTGCAACCGTTGCTGGATGCGCTTGTCTGGATTGTACGGGGATTTGCGGCTGTGCCGGGCGCGGAACTCCGTGTGCCGTCGCCCGCCGGCTGGCAGATGGTGGTCTTTTACCTGTGCCTGTCTGCTTGCTTCCTCTGCCGGCGGCGTATGGTGGGAAGGGCTGCAGGGGTGTTGGTCCTGGGAATGCTGGCCCTCTGGGTCTGGGCTCCGCGCGACCTGCCGGAACCGGGGAAGGTCCGGCTCACGTTCATGGACGTGGGACAGGGCGATGCGGCCTTGGTTGAAACGGCCGACGGACGCACGATCCTTATCGACGGCGGGGCGGCATCCGATACCTATGATGTCGGGCGGATGGCGGTTGCCCCGCTGCTATGGGATCGTGGAATCCGGCGCCTCGATCTGGTTGTGGCCACCCATCCCCAGCAGGATCACGTCGGGGGGCTGGCCTTCGTCGTGGGCAAGTTCGAGATCGGGGAGTTCTGGACGAACGGTGTGAGCCGTGATGCGGCGTTCCTCCGGCGGCTTGAAGAAGCCATCGCCGCGCGCGGGGTGCCGGTCCGATCTGTCTCCAGCGCGGATGAAGAAGTGTCGGTGGGGAGGTGCCTGGTTCGCGTGTTGAATCCGGTCTTCTCTCCGGATGGAGCAGCTCAACAGATCAGCGAAAAAAACCTGAATAATCAATCGGTTGTTCTCAATCTCCGCTGCAGCAAGTCGGCGTTTCTCTTCACCGGCGACATCGAGCGAGAAGGGGAATTATGGCTCGCCGGCAGGAGCAAAGAGCTTGAGGCTGCCATCCTGAAGGTTCCTCACCATGGAGCGCGGGGATCCGTTTACGAGCCTTTCCTCAGAGCCGTCAAGCCGCGCGTGGCGGTGATTTCGGTCGGCCGCGCGAATGCGTACGGGCATCCGTCCCCCGTAATGCTGGATACGTATGCCGGACTCGGGATTCCGATCCTGCGAACGGACTTGCATGGCGCGATCACGGTGCTGGAAACGGGAACCGGCCTTCAGTTGAGCTGCGAGTCAGGGCGCCGTCTGCGACGAGTCAAGTTTGGGAGCGGAGGATGGGGGACTGAAAATGTTGAAGTCCGGAACTTCCGACGGCTTTTCGGTGAACCCGGAATCTGTAGTGCGACGGCGTGAGGTTTTGTGATCGGGTCCGTGGTGAATCGCGCAACCTATTATTATTGCTATATTTTTCTTGACGGTGTATCTATTAGATGTTACAGTACAAAACCGGGTCGTATGTTAGATCGGGGTACAGATTGCACTATGAAGATTTCTGGGGGCTAAAAAAGGCTCCCTTTGATAACGTTCCTGATCCCCGCTTTTATTTTCCTTCCTCCAGGCACGAGGAGGGATTGCACAGGCTTCTGTACGGCGTGGAGGCGCGGAAAGGGGCGGTCATGCTGACAGGGGAAATCGGTTGCGGAAAGACCCTGTTGAGTCGTACCCTGATCCAACACCTCGCCCATGAGCGATACGATTTGGCTCTCGTCGCCAATCCTAGTTTTGAAGTCACTGACTTTCTTAAAGAAATTCTCTACCAACTGGGAATCAACCAGACCGGGACGAAGCTGGACATGATCCATGCGCTCAACGATCGGCTCTTGGAGAACCTCAACAAGGGGAAGGATACCGTCGTGGTGGTCGATGAAGCGCAGGCCATCAACGACCTGGCAATATTCGAGGAACTGCGGCTGCTCTTGAATTTTCAGCTCAACGACCGGTTTTTGCTGACGTTGATTATGCTTGGGCAGCCGGAATTACGAAGCAAGGTGGAGGCTCTCAAGCAGTTGGCGCAACGGGTCGTGATTCGGTATCATCTGATGCCGTTCGATGTTGACGAAGTTGGAGAGTATATTGCCTTTCGGATGCAGGCGGCCGGCGCCTCGCGGGTGGTGTTTACGCCGAAGGCTGTGGCGGCTGTGTACAAAGCGAGCGGCGGCATCCCGCGGAAAGTGAATACCATTGCCGACCTCGCCCTCCTGATCGGGTTCATGGAGCGGTGCCCGCAGATTGGCCCGGAGGTCGTCAAGAGAGCGTTTGTGGAGGCCCAATAGTCCGTTATGGCGCGGCTCAATGAACTTGTAAGGAATCAGGAAAGCCCGCGGGTCGAAGGCGTGGACCAGTTAAAAAAAGAGCGGCCGAAAACCGTTTCCTTCAAGAACATCGAGGCGAGTATTGCGCAGGCGGCCGCGGAGCAGGACGCCCAGCTCATTCTCGATGCCGACCAATGGCATGCCAAGGCCGAGATGGAGTTGTCCCCCATCGTGGGGGCCGTTCGCCAGGCCAAGAAGTTCTCTCTCGATGGGATCACGCAGGTTGTGCAGGGCTTTGTTGACTCCCTCTCCCAGAGCGATCGGCTCCTCGTCAAAGCGATTTCCGCCGAGCGGGGCGGCCAGGTGATCGCCAACCTGGTCAACGCGTCCATCATGTCGATCAAGATAGGAATCGGTTTGAAGTATACCCGTGACGATCTTCTTCGATTGGGGCTTGCGGCCATCCTGCACGATGTCGGGATGTGCCTGATCCCCGACGACATTCTGAACAAGCAGGGCCCGCTGAGTCCGGATGAACGCACGCTCATCAAGCGCCACCCGGAACAAGGCGCCCAGGCGATTCGCCAGCTAGGGGAGGAGACCGCATGGCTTGCGGACATCGTGGTGCAGGAACATGAACGAGTGGGGGGGGAGGGATACCCGCGTGGGCTCAAGGGCGCGGAGGTCCATGAGTACGCGCAGATCATCGGCTTGACCGACACGTTTGATGCGCTTCTCCATACCCGCCCTTACCGCAAGCGGTTCCTTCCGCATGAAGCGGTACGCGAACTGGTGGTCAAGGAGAAGGCGTCGTTTTCGACGAGAATTCTGAAGTGTCTGATTCAGCAATTCTCAGTGTTCCCCTTGGGAACCCGGGTGCAGCTCAACACGGGTGAGATCGGAGAGGTCGTGGAGTTGAATCCGCAGTATCCGCTCCGGCCCGTCGTCAAGGTCTACATGGATCCCGGCCATGTCGAGCTGCGGGAACCGCGGCTGCAAAACCTCAGCCAGACGTCATTGGTCCATATCACCGAGGTTGTCCAGGACGACCAGCAGGAATGACGGCGCATCTAAGTCTTGTCTCATTGGCCAGAGCGGTCGGATTGGTCTGTGCCCTGGTTGCATTGCTGAGCCCATCCTTCGGATGCTCGCCGGTCCCGTTTACGTCTGGCGCGCAGTCTCCGTATTCCCGTCCCGTCAAGCCCGAGGACCTGTATGTTGAAGAGTCCGAGCAGGGCCCTCCCAAAATCGAACCGGGCGACAGCATCGAGGTGGTGGTGAGACGGGGGGCCGGAGAAGAGCGGTCAACGGTTACGGTCCGGGACAATGGGCGGGTCTATGTGGGGGTTCTGGACGTTGAAGTGAAAAACCTGACCGTGCCGGAAGCGGAAGCCCGTCTCACCGAGGAAGTGGCGACCATTATCCGCAATCCGCGCGTTGAGGTCGCGATCAAACAGAAGAAACTTCAGTTGCGCAAGCAGCGGGTGTATATCATCGGTGGGGGCAGCGGGGCCGGCGCCGGGACGCTCTTGACCGGCATCGCGAAGTTTGTGGACCTGGATCGCAAAACATCGGTCGGGCAGCTCGTCGCCCAAGTCGGGTTCAACGACGTCGCGGTGCTGGACGATGTTCGAGTGATCAGGGGAGACGCCAAGAAGCAGGAGGTGATCCCCGTGGACATCCAGCGTCTGTACCAGTACGGTGACCGCAGCCAGGATATCGTGCTGAAGGATAACGACATCGTCTTTGTGCCTCGCCAACGGATTGCCGACTGGAATTCGTTCCTTGCCAAAATCAACCCCACGCTCACGCTCCTCCTGGGCGCGCAGTCCTTGAGCCCAGAGGCCCTCGTGAAGTTTTTGTCGGACAATAACGTGCAACCCATTCTCACTCCCACCATCACCGTGCGGTAGGCGCAAGCACCCATGGCCCAATACGAACTGAACCTGCGGGACTATTGGCTGATCGTGCGCAAGCGCAAGTGGATCATCATGTCCACGACTGTGATGGTCTTTGGCGCCACCTGGATCATGGCCCAGGCGGCCCGTCCGCAACTTCTGTACGAAGCATCGGCCCGCGTCAAGTTTGATCGGTCCACATCGCTGTCCGGCCTGATGACGGAGATGATGGCGTTCTCGGAAGGCAACAGCATCACGACCCAGACGGAAGTCGTCCGGAGCGTCCCGGTCCTGGTGCGTGCCGGGCAGAAGCTCGGATTTGTGAGCAAGGACATCGATCCCAAGGAAGCCCGTGCCCCGCAAGATGTGTTGGCCAAGGTGTACGACCTGAAGAACCAGGTCTCGGTGTCCCAGGAGACGGGGACGAACATTCTGAGAATCACCGCAACGACCGGCGAGGCCGTGCGTTCCGCCGCCGTTGCCAATGCGGTGGCGGAGGCCTACCGGGAAGAGAATATCGCCACCCGGAACCGGCAGGTGGACGAGGCGAAACTCTTTGTGGAAGGACAGTTGCAGGCGATCGAGGAAAACTACAGGAAATCCGAGCACGCCCTGGTCGCATTCAAGGAGCGGGAAGGCAATGTCTTTCTCAACGAAGAGGCGCGTCAGGCGCTTGAGAATTATAACCGATTGGAGTCCGAACGGGAAAAACTGGCCCAGGTCAAGCGCGAAGTGGCCAACCAGCTCCAGCTCTTGCGAGCAAGCGAGTCGCTTCCGGAGGCCGGACCGGTACGGGTCTTTTCCGACGATGTCCAGGCGCTTATCGCCAAACTGAACCAGAAGCTCGTCGACCTGACGACGGAACGGGCTGCGCTCCTGATCAATTACACTCCGAAGCACCCGCAGGTCGGCGAGCTCGACGCCCGTATCCTGAGCGTCAAGCAGGAGATGGTCCAGGAATTGGAAGCCAAGTTGCGCACGTTCAACGAGCGGGAATCCGCCATCCGGGATTCCATCGGGCGCTACAAGGAACGCTACATCAACCTGCCCAAGGCTGCGTTGGAGCTGGCCAGCTTGGAGCGTGAAGTGAGGGTCAATGGCGACCTGTACGCCAATCTCAAGCAAAAACACCAGGAGTTCTTGATCCGCGGGGCCGAACGGATCGAAGAGGTGTCCATCATCGAGCCCGCCGTGCCTCCGGGGGGGGCCAAAAATCCCCCCAAGCTCACCCTCAATCTCGTCCTCAGCTCTCTCATCGGAGTCTTGCTGGGCGTTGTACTGGCCTTCGTCCGGGAGTCCTTCGACACATCCATCGGCACCATCGAGGACGTAGAAGCATTTCTGCACGTTCCCGTGCTGGGCGTCATTCCACGTGAGGACCACCGGGAGACAGAGAAGATACTCAAAGAGACTTTCCCGGAGACGATTGATCCGGAAAGCCTCAAATTGCTGGGGCGACTTTCTCCGCTGTTTGATCTCAAGGGCGTGGTCGCGGAGGGTTACCGGTCGCTGAAGGTCAATATGCAGTTTGCGTGTCAGGACCGGACGATCAAGAGCCTGGCGTTTGCCAGCGCGGGCTTGGGCGAGGGGAAGACGACGACGGTCCTCAATCTGGCGATTACGATCGCGCAGGACGGGCGGCGGGTCTTGGTTGTGGATGCTGACCTCAGAAAGCCCGCCGTGCACAGCCGGCTCGGCCTCAAGCAGGAGCCGGGCCTGAGCGAGGTCCTGGTCGGCAATGTGCCGTGGAAAGAGGTTGTCCAGACCGCCGCCGACCTGATGCTGGGGAAGCTTGGGTTTGATCAGGTCATGAGCGCCCCCGGCGTGGATAATCTCAGTATCGTCACCAGCGGGCATCTTCCGCCGAATCCGTCCGAGTTCTTCAATTCCCAGCGCATCGTGGACCTGATCGCGGAACTGGAAGACAACTTCGATCTGGTGATCTTCGATTGTCCCCCCATTCTGCCGGTTGCCGACGCCGTTCTGATCGGGCCGAAGGTGGACGGCGTCATCTTGGTGTACCAGGTCGGAAAAGTCGGGCGGACGCCGCTGCAGCGCGCGAAATCGCTTCTGGAAAATGCGCAGGCTCATATCGTCGGCGTGGTGCTCAGCAACGTCAGCGCTGAATTTTCTCCCGATTACGCGAAGCACCAGTACTATCGATACTCTTCCTGAGCGGAGCGGCTACGCGTTCTCTCTCGCCAGTTCGGGCCCGGACGGGTCGGCACGTCCTCTGAGGAACGTCTGCGATGGAGGCTAACAAGGGGCTGCTTATCCTCGTTGCTCTCGTCCTGGCGGGAGCCTTGGGCGTGTTGATTGTCACCAATGAGCCGACCAACGTCCTTCCGGTTTTTTTCGGTCTCCTGCTGCTGGTTGTCGCATTCCTTTCCACTTCAGCCAGTCTGTATATTCTCGTCTTTTCGATGCTTCTCAGTCCTGAGTTCATGGTCGGGGGGCTGGGAGGAACGTCCGCGACGGAGGGGCGCGGAATCACGCTTCGGTTCGACGATATCCTTCTGATAGTGATCGGCTTTGTGTGGTTGGCCAAGAGGGCTTTTTTCAAAGAGGGCGGTCCGTTCATGCGGACCCCGTTGAATGGCCCGATCATGTTCTACATTGCGATAGCTGTCTGCTCGACGTTGCTTGGCATGTTGGAGGGACGGGTGCAAGGGTTGACCGGCTTCTTTTTCATTCTCAAATACTACGAGTACGTCTTCATTTATTTCATGGTGGTCAGCTCGGTGGAGACCCAGAAGCAGGCCAAAAACCTGGTGATCGCCAGTCTCGTGGTATGCTTTCTGATCTCCTTATTTGCTATCGCGCAGATCCCAAGCGGAGAGAGAGCATCAGCGCCGTTCGAGGGAGAAACCGGGGAGCCGAATACGTTGGGCGGGTATCTCGTCTTCATGCTGTCGGTCATCACCGGGCTTATCTTGGTGCCCGGGTCTACACCGAGGCGATGGCCCCTTTATGTGCTTTTGGTCTGCGGGGCCATCGGGCTGTTCGCGACGCTTTCGCGGTCGTCGTTTTTAGCGGCAGCCGTGGTGGTGCTGGTTCTTTCCCTGCGCCTGCTGCGTCGGAAGCCGGTTGTTGCTCCTATTATCCTGATCGTGCTGCTGGCCTCTCCGTGGTGGGCGCCCGAAGCGGTTACCAACAGGATCCTCTATACGTTTACCCAGCCTGTGGAAGAGGGGCAGATCCGTATCGGCGCCATCCGAGTGGATACCTCTACCTCCGACCGGCTCCGTTCGTGGCAACAGGCCGCGCAATTTTGGCAGTCCTACCCCATTTGGGGGGCAGGGGTGACGGGTGGACCGTTTATGGACGCGATGTATCCCCGTGTTCTGACCGAGACGGGGACGGTGGGGCTTGTGGCGTTCTTCATCCTCAGTGGAGCCGTGTTCCGCACGGGATGGTCGGTTTACCGGCAGGCCCAAGATCCCTTTCCACGAGGTTTGGCAATGGGGTTTCTGCTGGGGTTTCTCGGTCTGCTTGTCCATGCGGTTGGGGCCAATACTTTTATCATCGTCCGGATCATGGAGCCGTTTTGGTTGGTGGCGGCCTTAGTGGTGAGGGGCTTGACCATTAGCCAGGCCGCTCAGCCTGATCTCGTGGAGGGCACGAGAAACGGAATGCGGACGCCTGTTCCCGTCCTGCGTGGTTCTGGTACGCATCGGTAGGGCAAAGTCGGGTGCGCCAAGGAACCCTTCTATTCAACCTCACGGCCCTGGTTTCCGCCCAAGCGCTGATCAAGCTCATCAATTTTGCCGTTTCCATTGCCGTGGTGCGATACCTGGGCGCGCAGGAACTGGGCCGCTATGCCTATGTGCTGGCGTTTGCCTATCCATTCGGAATTGTTGCGGATTTCGGGTTGGCAACCTTTGCGATCAGGGAGATCAGCCGGGCGCCAGCGCGTGGACCAGAGGTGGTTGCCGGCCTCCGGCGCGCCGTGCTGCTTCTGTCAGGGTTGGGAAGCGTGGCGATGATGGGCGTGGCGATTGGGGCCGGCCACGATACGACGACGATGTTGTGCATGGGGCTGGCTGCACTCTCCATGCTGTTGTCGGCGGCGACCACGCCGTTGATTGTCGCCCTGACGGCCCGGGAAGATCTCCATCTGGTCTCGGTGCACCGCGTGGCGGCATCGGCTCTGGTGGCCATAGTGACCGTGATGGTTCTCCTGCAGGAAGGGGCGTCGCTCGGTTTGCTGGCGGCATCGGCTGCCGTCAATGGACTGATGCTGGTCTTTGCGCGTTTCCTTGCCGGAAGCGCGCCGTCTCCGCCGGCTGTTCTTTTCGTCCACGTCCGGACCATGATTCGCCGGGCGTTGCCGTTCGGCTTGTTGATGCTGGGCTACGCCCTCTATTACAGGGTGGACATGATCATGCTGCATTGGCTCCGAGAGCCCCGCGATGTCGGCCTGTATGCCGCGGCATACCGGTTCCTGGACGCCGTGATCCTTCTGGCAGCGTCTATCGGCGGTCCCTTCTTCCCCCGTTTGGCGAGCATGGTGGGGCGCGACCTGCCAGGGATTCGGAATCTGTTGGAGGGGACCTGGAAACCGCTTCTGGTGCTGGGTCTGCCCGTGCTGATCGGAACGTTTTTCCTGGCGGATTCTTTGACGCAGGTGTTGTTCGGGGATGAGTTCGTCGAGGCCGGGGTTGTGCTGAAGGTGTTGATTCTGGGCAGCCTGCCCCTTCTTTGGATCACGATTCCGAACCAGGCGCTGCTCGCGGCAGATGTGGTACTGCCGCTGGCGAGGGTCTACGGTTTGAGCGTAGCGGTCAACGTCCTTCTTAACGTCGCGCTCATTCCTCGCTGGGGGCCGGTGGGCGCGGCGGTTGCCACCGTCGCGTGCGAATGGCTCAATCTGGCGCTTGTGGTCAGGATGGTACGGCGGGAGTTCGGTCTTTCCTTGTCGTATGAAGGGCTCTGGCGATACCTTGTCGCTGCCGCCGTCATGGCTGTTGTCCTTTGGGGAAGCCGGGACCTCGCGCTGGCCCTGGAAGTTGTTCTCGGCGCGTTGGCCTACGGCGCCGGCCTTCTCCTTGTCGGATATCTTCGTAGTGCCGACCTGCTGACGGTCAAGCGGTTACTCGCGCAATGATGTGCATGGAGGTCACTTGTGCTTAGTTGGCTGAAAGCGACATATCTGCGGTACCACCACCGATGGGTACGCCGGGGAACAGACCATCCGATTCAGCATGCGCGGCGAATGCTCGGCTTGATCACCGAGCGCACCGAAGCGACACGACTCCTCTTAGACCTGGGCGCCGGCTTTGAACCTTTTCAATTCGGGGATCTGTGGAAGGGAAAGCGGGTTGCGATCGAGATCAAGCCGGGCCGTGGCGTCGATATCCTGGCCGATGGGCACCATCTCCCTTTCCAGGAGAAAATTGCAGACGTGGTTCTGTTGATGGAAACCTTGGAGCACGTGCCGGCCCCCCTTCTCCTGCTTCTGGAATGCGCGAGGGTGCTGCGGCCGGGAGGGTATCTCTGTTTAACGACGCCCCAATACTGTATTCTCCATGATCATCCGGGGGACTTCTATCGGTACACTCATGAAGGACTCCGTTATCTCTGCAAGGAGGCCGGGTTGCACATTCAGGATATCCGCCCGACGGGCGGACCCTTTCTCGTCGTCTTTCACGCGATCGAGTGGAACCTCCCGCCGAAGACACGGCTGGTCTTTGTGGCGCTTGCCTATCGGCTGTTCGACTGGCTGGATGGGTGGGTCTGCGGGCACGGGAGTCGAGCCGGCATTCGCGATGCGGTAGGGTGGGCCGTGCTCGCGACCAAAGTATGAGTGCCGGCGGACGCATGGACGAGAACGCGATCGCCGCTTTACTGACCAAGATGTTCCGTGGTTGGGATCGATGGGGAATCGAATCATGCGCGGCGCATGGAGTCGAAGTCTTGATACGGCAGGAGGCTTCTCGCCTCGCCCGGACGGTGGCTCTTCTCGACGACGGACCGGAACCGCGTCGGCTGCTGGAGATCGGCACCGGCTACCTGACCCTTGCCAGTGCCCTCCGGCATCAGTTCCCCAAAGCAGAGATGATCGGGGTCGAGCATCCGCGGCGCCCCTATGTCTGGCTGCCTGAGTATCGCGCACGGCTGACCGACGAGCGAATCCGGTTGGTCGCAGCCGATCTCGTAGGCTCCGGCCTGCCGTTCCGGTCACAGACCTTCGACGTGGCTGTCTTTGCCGAAGTTGTCGAGCATCTTCCACCCCACGCAGTTCCCACAGCCTTGGCCGAAATCAGTAGAATTCTGGCGCCGCACGGGGTGCTGGTCCTGACGACCCCTAACCTGGCGGCATGGACCAACCGGGAACTCCTGCTGCGGGGCCATTCTCCCCAACAAAGTCCTTTGAGGGTCATCGACGGCACCTATGGACACCTGCGGCTCTACACCATGGCCGAACTGGTCTCGCTTCTTGAAGCGTCCGGGTTCCAGGTGGTTCGGCGCACCTTCATTGATCAAGTGGCGGTCGGTATCTCGCTCATCCGACGCGTATTGCGCGCACTGCTCTGGCCTGCCAGGATTCTCTGGCCGTCGCTTCGCGATACCTGCGTGGTCCGGGCTGTTCGCGTTGAAGGCGGCATCGAATCAGCTCGAGGGGAGTGAAGTTGCCGTCGGCGATGGATATTCTGATAACGGCCAGACCGGGCAAAGAGGCGGGATGAGACCGGCTTCGCAGTGTCTTGCCAGGCGTGGCAGTCAGTCCGTCGTCATTGTGGCCATCGAGTGCATGGCGTGACGGAAAGCCCGCGCATCACCGCGATCGTCCTCAACTACAATGGGGCGCATCTGTTGCCGGACTGCCTGAGCAGCCTTCGCGCGCAGGACTGGCCTGCGCTCGAAATACTCGTCGTGGATAATGGCAGTATTGATGACAGCGCGTCCGTGGCGGCGTCATACCATGTTCGTTGGCTGCCGTTGGGCCGCAATCTGGGATTCTCCAGAGCCAACAACCTGGCGGCGAAGGAGGCCACAGGGGACTGTCTTTTCATCGTCAACAACGACATGAAATTCCCGCCGGACTGTGTGTCCAGGCTGGTGCATGTTCTGGGAAAAGACCCCTCGCTTTTTGCTGTGGATCCGACGCAGCTTTCCTGGGACGGCTCCCGGGTTATTCATGGGCGGACCCGGTTGGTTCCAGGCCGGTACTTGAGCACCGTCATCCCTCCCTTTGCAGCGGAATACACGGCGCCGGCCCCAGGGCCCGTTGAGGTTCCATGGGGATGCGCGGGGAGCTTGCTCGTGCGGCGGGATCGCTTTGAGGCGCTCGGTGGGTTCGACCCGACATTTTTCATCGATTTTGAAGACACGGATTTGTGCTGGCGCGCGTGGCGCCGGGGCTGGCGGACGGTGTACGTGCCTGACGCTTGGCTGTATCACAAGGTCGGCATGTCGGGGGACGAGCACCATCATTTGATCCAGAGCGTTGCACCCGGGAAGATTCCAAAATTCTGGTTTCATCGGCGGGTCAGCTATCATGCGAACCTCCTGCGCTTCGCGATCAAATGCCTGCCCCTCACGACGGCGGCTCGCCTGGCCGCGCATCTGTCGGCCCGCATTGTCTGGCATGTCACCAGGCGCAACCTGAAGCTGGCGTTGGCGATGATGCTGGGGTTCATATACAATCTTATACGCTTGCCGGACACATGGGTGGCGCGACGAGAAATTCAGCGTACGCAAGTGCTCGATCATCAAACGTTGATCCAGCGGTTCGCGCCCCCCAGAGAGGAGTTCCCGTCATGATCCCGCAACCTGTTTTAGTGACGGGTGGAGCTGGATTCATAGGCTCCCACCTGGTTGAATCCCTGCTTGCTCAAGGTCTGACCGTCCGGGTGTTGGATAATCTGGACCCTCAGGTTCACGGACCGGGTGCCACGCATCCCTCGCTACTTCCCCCCGGGGTTGAATTTCTTCATGGATCGGTCACCGACCGGGCGATGGTTGACCGGGCGCTCAACGGGGTGCGGTCCGTGGTGCATCTCGCGGCTGCGGTTGGGGTGGGGCAGTCCATGTACGCCATTGCTCCCTACGTGGAAACGAATGCGCTGGGGACGGCGACCCTCCTCGATGTCATGGTTAACGGGGGGCATGGCGTCAAGCGACTCGTGGTGGCGTCTTCCATGTCCATTTACGGAGAAGGGCGCTACCGGTGTGCCCAGTGTGGTCCCATCGCTCCGCGGCTGCGCTCGACAGGCCAGCTTCAAGCCCGGGATTGGGAAATGCGATGCCCGGCCTGCGGAAAATCCGCCGTGCCTGTTCCAACGGACGAAGAAAAGCCCCTCTTCCCTACCTCCGTCTATGCCGTCACCAAGCGCGATCAGGAGGAGTTGTGCCTCAGTGTCGGTCGGGCGTATGGAATCGGCGCCGTCGCGTTGCGCTTATTCAATGTCTACGGGCCACGGCAGTCGCTGTCCAACCCGTACACCGGCGCCGCCGCCATCTTTGCCTCTCGTTTATTAAACCGACAACGGCCCCTTCTTTTTGAAGATGGGGGCCAGAGTCGTGATTTTATTCACGTGCGGGACATCGTGCGGGCCTTTTGCCTGGCGCTGGAACGGGACGATGTCGCCGATGTCGCTCTGAACGTCGGAACGGGGTGTGCCACGTCCATTGCGACAGTCGCGCGTTTGCTTGGGGAGGTAATGGGAGTTCCGTGCGCGCCTGAGATCGTGGGGAAGTTCAGGGATGGAGATATCCGGCACTGCGTGGGAGACATCACGCTGATCAGGCGTATCTTGGGGTATGCGCCTGCCATTCAATTGGAGACGGGCATCCTGGACCTAGCGGCGTGGGCTAAATCGCAGCATGCCGTGGACTGTGTCGACCAGGCCAAGGCTGAACTGGAGGCCAAGGGATTGGTAAAATGAGCGATCGGCTCCGTGTCGGGATGTATGCCACCGTCGGGCCCCGATGTGGTATTGCGGACTACACCCGGGAGTTGATCAGTACTCTTGCCGTGCACGCGGACATCACGACCATTCCGCTCTGCGCCGCCAACCTCAATCCCCTGCGGCCGGTATTTGCCGGCCTGCGCCTCAGCCGTCAGGATGTCGCTCATATTCAGCATACATATAGTTTTTGGGGGATCGATCAGCTGACCTATACACTGTTGATCCGGATCCTCTTCGCCTGCATCCGGACGCCGATGGTCCTCACCGCGCACACGGTTCGGGACCAAGGGCCGGCTCGTCTCGACGGCGGCCTGGGTAGTCGGCTTGCGAATGCGGCGGGCGCCCCCGCCTGGATCGATGTCGAAACCTTTCGTCGGGCCGACGCCGTCATCGTCCATGCGGATTTCCATAAACAGCGTCTAGTGGCGCGTGGCCTTCCCCCGGATCGAATCCACGTCGTCTCCCCCGGCATTCCTTCGCGTGTCCCGGTGCAAGTCGGT
This sequence comes from uncultured Nitrospirales bacterium, assembly GCA_964384595.1. Classification (GTDB taxonomy): domain Bacteria; phylum Nitrospirota; class Nitrospiria; order Nitrospirales; family NS-4; genus SCTG01. The sequence continues at coordinate 43,588 of CAYLLY010000004.1, read as the reverse complement.
GAGGTCGATGCCTTCCGCGCCCGCGTTGGCATTCCCTCCGGCAGCCAGACGGTAGGGGTGCTGGGATTTCTGGAGGGCTCGAAACGGTTTTCCGACCTGATGGAAGCCGTCGCATCGCTCCCGAGCAGAGCAGTTCTCCTGCTGGCCGGAGGCCCGAGACTTCCCGCCCACGAGACGATGCGAAGGGATTTGGCAGAGGCGGCTGCGCGGTATGGCATCAGTGATCGCCTGGTTGTGACCGGTTACCTTGAACCCGCCGAGGTCCCGATTGCGCTGGAAGCCATGGATGTGGTGGTCGTTCCGTATGCCACAGACAGCAGCATGTCCTACTCCTTGCACCGGGCGTTGGGCCAGGGGCGTCCTGTCGTGGCGACTGATCTGCCCACGGTGCGTGAGGTCCAGGCCAGAGGCTCCTGTCTCGCCTTGGTTCCGTCGGCCGATCCGGCTGCGCTCCGTGAGACCCTCGCGCGGTTGTTGGCGGATGCGCAAGCCCGTGCACGGCTTGCCGCTGCCGCTCAAACCTATGCGGTACGCGAAAGCATGGCGGCCGCAGGAGTCCGAACCCTTCGCGTGTATACTTTTGCGATGGAACAGCGTCGGTGAGCCAGCCGGTTTCGCGTGGCGCCCTCGCGCTGGTGGTGGTGCTCACGGTTCTCACCGGGCAGTTTGCCGTCCACATGCTTCAGCTTGCCCGCAAGGGAGAACATCGAGACTTCGCGGCCGTCTACACGGCGGCGCATGTTTTTCGCTTCGGCGGCGAGTTCTATGATCCGCAGTTGGATCGCGAAACCGGGTTGAATCGCAACGCGGTCTTGATTGAGGCGGCGAAGCGTCTGGGCACGCTCCATGCGCACGATGATTTCGTTCACATCCACGCATTCTCCTATCCTCCATTTACGGTCTTGGCGTTTAGTCCGTTCACGGCGCTTTCGTTTCAGCCTGCCGCCGTGCTCTGGCAAACGCTGAGCCTCGGATTCCTTGCCGTGGCCGGCTGGTGCCTCTGGCGGGCGGTCCCGTTGTCGCTTGAAGCCGGACTCGTCCTCGTGAGTGTCGCCCTCGTGTCTGAACCCTTGGAGAATTCCTTGGGGCTCGGTCAAATCAACCTGCTGATTCTGGCCCTCACCGGCCTGTTTTTAGCGGCTCTTCGCGCGGGGCGTCCCGCCATGGCCGGAGTCGCAATCGGCCTCGCTGCGGCGCTTCGTGTCCATCCCGCTTTGTTCATTCTGTATCTTGCCTGGCGGAAGGAATGGCGGGCCTGTGCGTGGGGTGCGGGCACGGCGATGGCCTGTACGCTGATCGCCCTCCCTTTGGCGGGGTGGGATGCCACTGTTCAGTATGCAACTCTGGTGGCTCCCCAGTATGCCCGGGCCTTTGCCGGATTAGGGAATCATTCACTATCGGGCCTGATGATAAACACCGGCGCGGGCCTCTTGGATGCCGTTCCGGCCGATTTCTGGCGATTCATCGGGCAGGCGGCCTCGTTCGGATTGCTGGCGGCGGCGTTTGCCGTTCTCCGTCCGACGGGGCAGGTCGCTCCCGGCCGGATGGTTGCGGAGATCGCGTTCCTCTCCGCGGCGCTTCTCCTCGCGACGCCGAACACGACGATCAACCATTTGGTGTTCACGTTCATCCCGCTGGCGGTCCTGCTCGAGCGGGCCCTGGGACCCCACCGGCAGGTCGCGCTGATTCCGTGGATCGCCGTCGCCGTGCTCCTGATCGGCGGCATCGATGACTACTATGCGCATCCGCTCATTGCGACGGGGCCCGCGGTTCTTCTGGGCGGGATCAAGACCTACGGCCTGATGATTCTGGCCGCGCTCGCCTTTCGTGTGGTTCGTCCGTCGGGATCGAACGCCACGCCATGAGCATTCAGACCGACGCTGCCCGCATCTTTCTGACCGCATGGCTGGTGTATGCGGCGTTCTGGAATCCCTGGTTGCAGTCTTCAATGACGTTTAATTTTTTGGATGTGGCGGTATCTTTCGTGGATACAGGCCGCTGGGAAATGGCCCACCCCCGGTTATATGAGGGCAAGGACACGGCGATGGCTCACGGACGGTTGGTGTCGGCCGAGCCGCCGGGAACGGCAGTGTTGATCATGCCGTTCTATCTGGGATGGCGCTTTCTGGTGGGGCCGGCGGACACCATGGATGCATTCCAGGCGCTCAATGGGGCTCTGGCGCTCACAGTGGGTGCGACGGCGTCGGCGCTGGTGGCGGTCCAATCGGCCTGGCTGGCCGGCTGGCTGGGCGCGGCCCGTCGGGGACGGTTGTGGACCGCCGCCCTCGTCGCGTTCGGGACACAGGACTTTTTTTTGGGAACGACCCTGTTTAAAGAAAATCTTTCGGCGTTGGCGGTATTGACGGCCGTTCGGCTGGCCGTGGAACCGGGAGGAAACTGGCGCCGGTTGGCCTCAGGCGCGATGTGTGGCGTGGCGACGGCGGTGACATACCCGGCCGGTCTGCTCATTCCGTTGTTGTCGCTGCTGGTGGGAAAGCGGGAGGGCGTCAAGCAGGCCGGGGCGTTTCTTGCGGGTTGCGCTCCGCTCGTCTTTGCGCTTGGCGCGTACAACACGTGGCTGTTCGGGCAACCGTGGTTGACCGGATATTACTTTGTCACCGGCCTTTCCAATCTGGGGTTCGTTTTTCCCAAGGGTGCGATTCTTCTAGACCTTTTGGCAGGGCCGCGGGGGGGCTTGTTCCTCTATGCCCCGTTCCTTCTCCTTGCAGTGGCCGGCCTGGGTGCCGCATGGCGGACAGGGAAGTCCGGCGAGGCGATGGTGGCGTTTGTTTTTCTGGCCGGCCTTTGGCTTGCCGCCGCCGGCTGGCAGTCCCAGTTTGCCGACCGTGCCTCCTGGGCGCACAGCCTCGGGCCGCGCATGATGTTTCCGGCCGTTCCGTTGCTGGCCGCCTTTGCCGCTCCTGTCATGGACCGTATGAGCAGAAACCTGCTCCTTGCGGCTGGAATTCCCTCGGTTCTGTGCGGTTACCTGAGCGCGCAAGCCGGCATTATCCCGACCGCAAACCCGTTTCCCTATGCCGTGAAAACGTGGCTGTCCGGTACCGGCATGGGCGTCGTGTTTAAGGAGGCATTGCCGCAGTGGTTGGGAGTGGAGACGCTGCACACGGTGGTGAGCCGCCCGGATGTCAACGCCGGCGACCTCTTGCGCCTGTTGCCGACTGCCGAAGGGGCGCGGCTGGCCGGAAACCAGCTCCTGCTGCTCGGCGCGAATCTGCTTGTTCTGGGCGGGATCGCCTGGCTTCTTCTCCGATTGTGGAAAAAAGAGATGAAGAGGATCGAACAGTGACATGCGGATTCTGATGGTGTGCCCGTCATATCCCCCTCAAGATGTCACCTGCGGTGTCGGTGATTATACGCGCTGTCTTGCGGAGGAATTGGCCGGTCAGGGCGAAGACGTGGTCGTGCTGACGTCGGATCGCTACCGTGGAGAGACCGGCGGTCCCGTCGCGGTGCTGCCCCGGGTGCGGGCGTGGACGGTCGGCGAGGCGTTGCGGCTCACGTCGTCCGCGATCAGCCCGCCCGTCGACCTGATTCATCTGCAATACACTCCCGATCTGTATGGGCAGGGGCTGGGCTTCAAGTTCGTGCCGTTGCTCGCACGGATCAGGTCGGGCCCGCCGGTGGTGATCACATTCCACACGCTGGTCGGCGGTTCCCTGCGGTCACGAGTCGTGGCGCCGTTGCTCCTTCTGTCGGCCTGGTGGAGCATCAGCGCGAACGAGGAGGTCAGCGCATTGATTCGCCGACGGCTTCCCTCGTTCGCCGGCCGCTGCACGGAAATACCGATCGGCGCGAATATTCCGACGAAGCCGGCCGGGATGCAGAGGGTATCGCGGGCGACGCTTGGTCTTCCCCAAGAGGGGCCGGTCCTCGTCCACTTCGGGTTAATCTACCCGGGCAAGGGTCTGGAGACGCTGTTTGCGGCGCTTGCCGAACTTCTTCGCGTACAACCTCAAGTAAGACTTGCGATCGTTGGAGATAACAGACCGGAAAATATCTGGTACATGGAATACCTCAAGGCGTTGGCAGGGCGCCTCGGAGTCGCTTCGGCCATCATCTGGCTGGGCCGCCGGCCCGGCGAAGAGGTGTCGCTCATCCTGAATGCCGCCGACATCTTCGTCGTTCCATACGACGACGGGGTCTCCATTCGCCGGGGGAGTTTGATGGCAGGCCTGGCACACGGGCGTCCCGTCGTCAGCACCGTTTCAACCCTGCCCTCTGCCTATCTCCGGGATGGTGACAACATTGCGCTCGTCCCCCCGAAGGACGCCGTCGCCCTGGCATCCCGGATCGCCTCCCTGTTGGCCAAACCCGAGGAGGCTGCCTGCTTGGGCAAGGCGGCGCTGGCCGTGGCCGCCCGATTTTCGTGGTCCGTCATCGCGCAGGAGACGCGCAATCTGTACGCCCGGGTGCTGCGACGGTGAAGATCCTGGTCCTGACCCCAACGTTTCTCCCCGTAGTCGGGGGCGCCGAGATGGTCCTTTTCGAAGTCTACCGAAGATTGGCCACGCGCCATGAAGTCCTGCTTGTGACGCCCCATCTTGACCCGGCATTGGTGCGCGACCAGGCCGGCAAGGAGTATGAGGCCCTGGTTTCGTTTCCCGTGGAGCGCTACCATGACCGTATCTCCTTCATGCGGATTCCCGGCCACCGGTTGACCGGAGGCGCGATCCCGCCTTTTTCCCTGTCGGCCGTCGGCGCGGTCCGGTATGCCGCCCGGAGGTTTTGTCCGGATGTCCTGAACGTGCACTATGTGATGCCGACCGGCCTGGCTGGCGTGTGGTCGGAGAGGGTCTTGGGAATTCCCACGGTTGTGACGTTAAACGGACGTGACGTGCCCGGGCCGGGAGTGCCGGCTCTGTGGCGGTGGTGGCAGCGGGCACTCTTGGCCCTTGTCTGCGATGTCACCTATGTGTCGAAATACTGCCAGACGGCCCTGTATGGGCACGGTACCGTGCGGGGCCAGGTGGTTTACAATGGCGTGCAGATTCCTCCGCCGCCTGGAGAAGGGGCCGCGCTTCGGCGATCACTGGGCATCCCGCAAGGAGAACGGCTGTTTTTCGCCCTTCAGCGGCTCGTGCCGGAGAAAGGAGTGGGGACTATGCTACACGCGATGCGGCATTACCTTGACGGGGGGCATGCCGGCGTCTTGCTGATCGGTGGAAAGGGGCCCGACGAAGGGAAGCTACGCGCGCTGGCCGTAGAACTCGGAATAGAGAAGCAGGTCCATTTTGTCGGCTATATCCCGTCTGAGAAGCTCGGATCGTATTTTCTGGCCTCTGATGTATTTGTATTCCATTCCACCTTTGAGACCTTCGGGCTTGTTGTCGCGCAGGCCATGAGCTATGGTCTGGCTGTCGTGACGGTGCGAAGCACCGCGCTGCCGGAGGTACTCGGCGAGGCGGGCGTGCTGGTGGAGACAGGGGATTGGCGAGCGATGGGGGAGGCGATGATCACGCTGGCGCGCGATGAAGCGCTGCGTCGCCGTCTGGGCGAGAGCGGTCGTGCACGCGCTGAGGCCCTGTTTGATTGGGACCGGATTGCGGAGCAATACGAAGCGGTTCTCACGCGTGCGGCCGAGACGCAGGCACATGGCCATTAGGGTGCTCTACCTCCATCACGTGGAGCAACTGAGCGGGGCTGAAAACAGCCTGTTGCTCTTGTGTCGCCACCTTGATCGAGCGCGGGTAACGCCTCTGTTCGGGGGGCCACAGTCCGGGCCCTTTCCGGAAGCCCTGGCACGTGAGGGGATACCGGTTTTCGCAGCCCCATTCGGTCCATTGCGCAGCATCGTGGGAGTGATCAGGTCGGTACGGCGGCTGCGGGACCTGATTCTGGAGCAGCGAATCGACCTGCTCCATGCCAACGGCCCGCAGACGAATGTCTGCGCGGGACTAGCCGGCAGGTTGACCGGTGTGCCCGCCGTCTGGCATATGCGGAATCTCCTTTATGGCGATATGTGGGATGTGGACCGGGCCTTCTCGTGGCTGCCGGCGCGAATCATCTGCAATTCCGACGCGATCAGGGAACGCTTTCGTGGAAGCTCGGCGTGGGACAAGTCGGTGACAATCCTCAATGCCGTGGACACACGGGAATTTCATCCTGGACAGTCGCGTGAGCCGATCCGGCTGGAAATGGGAGTGCCGGACGAGGCCCCCGCCGTGGGGATGGTTGGGCGGATCGGTCTGGGCAAGGGGCATGACGTGTTCGTCGAGGCCGCGGTCCGCCTGCTGACGGGAGGCTGCGCCGCACGGTTTTTCATCATCGGCGATACGCTCTTCCCCGAAGATGCGTGGCGCGCCGACGCGCTCCGCCGTCGGGTGAAGGAGACGGGCTTCGATGACCGGATTCGTTTCGTGGGCTTCCGCCGCGATATCCCTGGGGTCATGCGTGGCCTCGACATCCTGGTCTTGGCCTCCGAGGCGGAGCCCTGCGGCAGGGTCCTGTTCGAGGCGATGGCGTCGGGTACCGCCGTTGTGGCGACGAATACCGGCGGCACGCCGGAGATCGTCCGGGAGGGGCAAGAGGGGCTGCTGGTCCCTCCGCGCGACCCGGATGCGCTGGCACATGCGGTTGGAAAACTGATCGCGGATTCTGGGCTGCGTGCGAGGTTTGGGCAACGCGGCGTTGCCAGAGTCCAGGCTGAGTTCACCATCGAACGCTACGTTGCGCGCACGTTGGAGGTCTATGAACAAATCGTGTCTCTCTGAGGCTCGCTGCGGACCGGGGACCCAGTCCGATTGGAATCGCTGATGACGCGCGACCCCATTCCAGATATTTCGATCCTCATCGTCAGTTGGAACACGCGGGACTACCTGGCCAGATGCCTTCGCGCCGTCCCCGGAGCGGCTGAGAAGCGGACCTTCGAGATCGTCGTAGTTGACAACGGCTCGACTGACGGGACCCAGGCGATGCTGGCCGAGGAGTTTCCCCACGTGCGGATAGTTCAAAACGGTGAAAACGTCGGCTTCGGACGGGCCAGCAATATCGGAGCGAAGGTCAGCCGGGGCAGGACCTTGTTGATTCTTGGCAGCGACTGTGAATTGCAGCCCGGTTCACTTCCTTCCATGGTTGCCGAACTGGATCGAGACCCCGCAATCGGAATGGTCCTGTGCCGAATTCTGAACCCGGACGGCTCCCTGCAGCCGTCCGTGCACGAGTCGTTCCCGTCTCCCTGGTCCCAGCTCGGCGACCTGTTCTTTCTCTCTTCTCTGCGGTATGCCGTGTACCGTCGCCCGGCGCTCCATCGTTGGCTGCTGCGCGCGACCCTGAAGGCGCATCTGCGCACACGTGATGTGGCATGGGGAGGAGGGATGTGCATGCTGGTTCGGCGGGACCTCTTCCTGTCGTGTGGAGGGTTCGACGAGCGGTTTTTTATGTACAGTGAGGACGTGGACCTGTGCAAGCGAATCGGGGAGGCAGGGTGCCGGGTGCGGTACCTGGCAGAACCGTCCGTCATACATAGTTGGGGGAAGAGTACGGAGCAGGTTCCGGAGCGGATGCTCTGCGAAGCGTACAAGAGCCGGATTCTGTACTTCGACAAGCATTTTCCCGTGTGGGGCGGATCGATGGCCCGCTGGATCGCCTTACGGGAGTTGGAAATCCGTCGCCTTTTGTATCGCGTGGCGTCGTGGCTGCTCTCGCAGCGCGAGGAAGCGTTGCTGAACCGGGCCTCCGCATGTGCCGCCTGCCTTGAAGCGGTTCGGGCGATTGTACCTCAGACGGCCGAGCGCTCGGCGCGTTCGGGGACTCACGCGTTTCTGTTGCTGCTGGCGGTCGTCGTCGTGTTCAGCCTGTTCCGGTATGGCCACGATCTCGTCAAGCTTGTGGTCGAGGCCCCCTTCATCGATTTTGCCCACTATTATACGTATGCCACCGTCGTCTCGCTCGGCATGAATCCGTTTGATCCTCAGGCTGTGGGGGCGGTCGACGCAATGCTCAATCTTCGGCGGGCCGGCGCCGCGGCCAATTACCCGCCGCTGTTCTATCTGTTCATGCAGCCATGGGTCTATCTCCCGTTTCGCGCCGCGGCGATCGGGTGGTTGCTCGCAAGCCAGGCGTGCCTTGTGCTCGTGCTCTGGCTCTGCATCCATCGGTACGGGGAGGCGTCGCCGACCCAGGTGGCCGTGGCACTGTTCGTGATGCTGAATTATCAGCCGCTGATGGAAAGCCTGGCGCTGGGGCAATCCAACATCTGGCTGTTGTTGCTGCTGACGGTGGTGTGGTGGGGGCTGCGCTCGGAACGGCCGTGGATGTCGGCTGTGGCGATAGCGGTGGTTGTCCATAGCAAGATTCAGTATGCGCTCCTGCTCCCGCTGCTCTGGTGGATCGGATATCGTCAGGTCAGTTTCCGGGCGCTGGCTCTCGCCGCGCTCGGTCTGAGTGTGGGCGTCCTTGCGCTGGGTCCGTCGCACCATGTTGAGTATGTCCGGTACGTGACGGCCTTGCCGGATTATCTGGCCACCTGGACCGCAAATATTTCGCCACGCGGGACGGTTCACCGGTTGCTAGCCGCCCCAGGCGACGGCCGGCTGCTCGCAGATGGACTGACGCTGGCGCTGGATGCCCTGTTCCTGGGCGTGTTCGCGCGGGCTATGCCCAGAACACCGACGTCGGACTTGTCCACGCTCGACTGGACCTGGGGGTTAGGGTTGTGCGCGGTCCTCCTGCTGTCTCCGGTGACGGAGGAACATCACCTGGTCATCCTCCTCCTGCCGCTGATGCTCCTGTTGTTGAGCGACTCCATCGAGCGGATGCGGGCCAGGGACCTCGTCGTGCTGGTTGCGGCCATTCTGCTGCTGGGGAGTCGCTATTCGTTGGAGCAGTTTCCGGCGTTTCACCAGGGGGCGCTGTCGTTGCTGGCGGCGGGCAAGCTTGTGGGCGTGGCAGGTCTGGCGTGGATTCTTGTCGGGCGTCTCCGCGCTTCAGCGCGAGTTGACGCATGACACGTCCGGCCGATCAGACGGCACGCGCGCCCGAGATCGCGATCGTGATCCCGGCCTTGAACGAAAAGGAAAACCTCGACCTCTTGCTTCCGGCGCTCAAGGAAGTGGTCGTCGGGATGGGAATCACGGCGGAAATCGTTGTGGTCGATGGCGGGTCCCGAGATGGAACGCGTGACGCCGCCGAAAAACGAGGGGCACGCGTGATCCTCCAAACAGAGCCCGGGTATGGCGGAGCGCTCCGGGCGGGTTTTGCCGCCACCGCCGCGCCCTACATTGTCACGATGGATGCCGACCTGTCACACCGTCCGGTCTTCCTGGAAGAATTCTGGCGACGTCGGGATGAGGCCGAGGTCTTGATCGCATCGCGTTACGTGCCCGGGGGGCGGGCCGACATGGGGTGGTTCCGGAGGCTGCTGAGCCATATTTTGAACCGGACCTACGGCCGGGTTCTGTCATTGCCGATACGCGATTTGTCCAGCGGGTTTCGCATGTATCGCCGTGAAGTGTTAGCGGGAATGGCGCTGGCAGCACAAGACTTCGACATATTGGAGGAGGTACTGATTCGCGTACATGCGGAGGGGTGGCGGATACTCGAAGTGCCGTTCCATTACATGGCGCGAGGCTCCGGCAGTTCGCACGTGCGGCTTTTCAAGTTCGGCCTGGCGTTCCTGAAGACGCTGGTGCGGATGTGGAGGCTGCGGAACTCCGTGGAGTCGGCCGATTACGACTACCGTGCATTCGACAGCCCGATCTGGCTCCAGCGGTACTGGCAACAGACGCGGCATCGGATCGTCCTCGGCTACCTGGACGGCCGGAAGGATGTACTGGACATCGGCTGCGGGTCCAGCCGGATCATCCTGGATCTGCCCGCCGCGGTCGGACTGGACATCCTCCAGAACAAGTTGCGCTGGCTGAAACCGTGCCATAACCTGTTGGTTCGAGGGAGCTGCGACTCCCTGCCCTTCCACGATGCCGCCTTCTCCACGGTCATCAATTCGGAAGTAATCGAGCATGTGCCTGATTCGTCTGAGATCTGGACGGAGATGTGGCGTGTCCTACGGCCAGGGGGAACATTGATTGTGGGGACACCGGACTACGGCCGCTGGCTTTGGTGGGCCATCGAGTGGGTCTATGGGAAAGTGCTGCCGGGCGCCTATGCGCATGAGCATATCACCCATTATGACCGGGATGACTTGGCGGGACGGCTTCTCGCGCAAGGGTATGAGATTGTGGACTGTCAGTACGTCGGGTTCTGCGAAATGATTTTCAAGGCGCGCAAACCTCCGATTTCGGACCCGTCCCGCGCATGATGCGGATCGGCGTGGACGGCCGCGAACTGGTCAGCGGCAGGCGAACCGGGATCGGCCGCTACCTGGTTGAGGTGTTGCGCGCGGCGGCGAATGAAGGTCTCGAGTGCCTCGTCTACGGAGATGAGACAACCAGCCTTCCCGTCAGGTTGCCGGGGGTGAGCGGTCGCCGCCTGCCCGGCGCCTGGACACCATGGGTCGATCAATTCAGTCTTCCGCGCCGTCTTGTTCAAGACCGGATTTCGGTTTTTCTTTCGCCCTACTACAAATGCCCGCTGATGGCTCCCTGTCCCGTCGTCATCACGGTCCACGACCTCTTCTTTATCCGCTACCCTGGAGATGGGCGTCCGGTTTACGTTGCCGTCATGACCCACCTGGCGCGATTGTATGCGGCGCGGGCCGACGCCGTCATTGCGGATTCGGAATATACGAAACGGGCCATTGTGGAAATGCTCGGCGTGCGCGCGGCCAAAGTGACCGTCATCCCGGTCGCGCTCGGGGCCGAATTCAAGCGGGAAGCCCTGACCGACGAGGTGACGAAACGATACGGGATTGTTCCGCCCTACATCCTCTTTGTCGGGAATTTCCTTCCCCACAAAAACGTTCCACGGCTGATTCAGGCGTATGCGTGTCTCGACAAGGAGCTCAAGGGCACGCACCAACTGGTACTCGCCGGAGGTGATCGGGAGCACCGGAACGACCTTGAATGCCTGGCCCGACGCCTGGGCGTAGCCGATCGCGTTCTTTTTCCGGGTTTGATCGAAGATGCGCACCTGCCGGCTGTCTACAGCGGATGCGCCCTGTTCGTCCTTCCGTCTTGTGAAGAAGGGTTTGGTCTTCCGGCATTGGAGGCGATGGCTTGTGGCACGCCGGTTGCGGCGTCGAATCGGGCCGCGATCCCGGAAGTGGTCGGGGATGCGGCGGTTTTGTTTGATCCGGAAAACGTTTCCGCGATAGCGGAAGCCATGACTAGGGCGCTCTCTCAGTCGGACATGCGCGAGCATATGCGGCGGCAAGGACTCGCGCGGGCCGAGGCGTTCACGCTCGAGCTGACCGCCGGGCGCGTCGTGGCACTGCTGCGCAAGGTGGGTCGCAGACGATGAGGGAGTTCGATCCCCTTGACCTTCCGGCCACTCCGTCGTACTGTGCTCTGGAGGCATTCCCTAGGCACGTATGCGTATGAAGGACCGGCTGCAGGATGTCCATCACGTTCCCGCCGATGCGTTGTCGCTGTCCCACTGCCTCTTTGTGGCCGCTACAGTCATGGCCGCCAAAGCTCCCTTTCTCGTGTGGCCATAACGATGCCTTGGAGAAAGCCATCGCCCGTGAAGTTCTGGGGGCTCGTGGTGGTATTCAGCGTGCTGGCCGCGCTGGCGGCCATGGGGTTGAGCCGGCTCATCGAGTCGTTTTATTCGTACGCTCCCGGTGTCTATGAGCCGAAGGATATCACTCGCGAGCAGCGCATCGAAAAGACCACGGAGTAGCGGCAGGCGGGCGCAGCGGAAGGGGAAGGCGTGATGTGCGGGATTTGCGGGTTCAGCGGGGTTCGCGATGATGAGCGCTTGGCCCGAATGGTCGGGAGTTTGGTCCATCGGGGGCCGGACGATGAAGGCCGCTATGTGGACGAGACGGTCAGTCTGGCCATGCGCCGGCTCAGCGTCATTGACGTGGCCGGCGGCCGCCAGCCGATCTGGAACGAGACCGGAACGGTCTGCGTGGTGATGAACGGGGAAATCTACAATTTCCAGGAACTGCGCGAGGATCTGGCGGCCCGCGGACATCGGTTCACGACGAAGTCCGATACCGAGGTGCTGGTGCATCTGTACGAGGAGCACGGTGAGGACTGCGTGGAGCGCCTGCGCGGCATGTTCGCGTTCGCGCTCTGGGACCGCGAACGGCAGGTCCTCCTGCTCGCGCGTGACCGGCTCGGGATCAAGCCGCTCTTCTACGCCGTGCGGGGCGGGCAGTTGTGGTTCGCCTCGGAAATCAAAGCCCTGCTGGCCGGCGGGGTGGGAGGCACGGTCGACACCGCGGCGCTCCGCCAGTTTCTGATGTTCCTGTACGTGCCGTCCCCGGCGACGATCTTCGAAGGGATCCGTCAGGTGCCGCCCGGCCACACCCTGACCTTCGCGCGCGGCCGGTTGAGGCTGCGGCGCTATTGGTCGCTGACGCCTGACCCGGCGGCGGCCGCGCTTGACGGGAGGGAAGCCGAAGAGCGGCTCCTGGCGCATCTGAAAGAGACGGTGCGGCTCCACCTGATCAGTGATGTGCCCCTGGGGATCTTCCTGAGCGGTGGAATGGACTCCAGCGTCCTGGTCGCCATGATGCGCCAGGTGTCGGGAACCCCCATGAAGACCTTCACGATCGGGTATGGCGTCCAGGACGGGACATACAACGAATTGGCGTACGCCCGGCTCGTCGCGAATCGATTCGGGACCGACCATCATGAGGAAATCGTGGAGCCGGACGCCGTGCGCCTGCTGCCCCGCATCGTCCAGTCCTTCGATGAGCCGTTTGCCGACTCCTCCGCCATTCCGAACTATTTGATCTCTCAGGTCGCGCGCCGTACCGTGACGGTAGCGCTGGCCGGTCATGGAGGGGATGAGTTATTCGGAGGGTATCCCCGCTACCTGGGTCTGCGCGCCGGCGCGGTGTATGATCGGCTGCCGCCTTCCTTGCGTCAGGGCCTGGCCACGGCGAGTCGGTGGATCCCGGAGTCCGCGCACGCCGATAATTGGCCCGGCCGTATCCGGAGATTTCTGAGTGCGGGCGGTCTCGCTCCCGAAGAACGATACCTGCGCTGGATCACATACCTTCCGCCCGAATGGGGCGATGAGGCGTTCACGCCGGAGGTGCGCGCGTCGGCAGGCATGGCGAGGCCTGAGTCCGAGTACGCCCGAATGTTCCGTGAATGGCATTCCTCCGATCCCGCCGAGCATGCGATGGCGCTCGATCTGCAGACCTACCTGCCGGACGATCTACTGGTATTAGGGGATCGGATGAGCATGGCGCATTCGCTGGAGGTCCGGGTGCCGTTCTGCGATCACGTCTTAGCCCAGTTCGCCATGGGCCTCCCGTCCAGGGAGCGGTTCCGCGACCGCCGACTGAAGTCCTTTTTGAAGCGGGCACTGCGCGCGCACCTCCCGGACGAAATCCTGGCCAGGCCGAAGCAAGGATTCATGATCCCACTGGCGCGCTGGTTCAAGGCCGACCTGAAGGACATGGTCCGGGAGCTTCTGTCGGAGCAGGCCGTCGCCGACCGCGGCTTTGTTCGCTATCCGTATGTCCGTTGGCTGTTGGACGAGCATGAATCGGGTCGCCGGAATTTTAAGGACCAAATCCATGCGCTCCTGGTCTTGGAGATCTGGCAGCGGCTGTGCGTGGAGGGCCGTTCGGTGTGAACATCGTGATGGTCGCCGAAGTCTCCATGGCGCAGGTCATCGGTGGGGCGGAGCGGGTGTTGCGCGAGCAGGCGCAAGGCCTTGCGGAACGCGGCCACACGGTCCGTCTCCTGACGAGGCTCCCGGAAGGGGAAAAGGAAGAGCGGATCGTCGTCGGAGGGATCGCGGAGCGCCGGTACCCTGTAGCGCGCCGCGGCCCGATCGCGTTTTTGATCTCGTCCATGCGGAACGCGCGGCACGTGTTCACGACGATGGCGCGCGAGAACCAGCCGGACGTCCTGCTGGTCCATCAAGCCTTGCCGGGGTTGGCCGTCCTCAGAGCATTCCTGCGGATCCCGGCCGTCTACGTCTGCCTCTCGCTCGCGCACGAGGAGTTCGAGACGCGGAACCGGCCGCCGTCCGGCGTGATGGGGTGGGTGTGGTATCGCTGCCAGTCCACGGCCAGAAAGTGGATCGAGCGGATGGCGCTGCAACGGGCGCAGCGCATCGTTGTCCTGAGCGAATTCATGCGACGGCGGGTGACGGCATGCCACCACATCATGGACGATCGCGTCCGCGTGGTGCCCGGCGGGGTCGACACGGAAATGTTTTGTCCGGCGCCCGACCGGCGGGCGATCCGGGCCGCGCTCGGCTTGGCCGACGGCGAGTTCATCCTCTTCACGGTTCGCAATTTACAGCCTCGAATGGGGCTTGGCGCGCTGATCCACGCGATGGCCCGCCTGAGCGCTGCGATTCCCCGGATCAGATTGCTGATCGGCGGGAGCGGGCCTCTCCATGCGGAACTGGATGCGCTGGTGAAAGCGTTGAGGCTGGAAGAGTGCGTCCGGCTGCTCGGGTTTGTGCCGGAGGACGCATTGCCCGGTTATTACCGGGCTGCCGACGTGTTTGTGTTGCCGACGGCTCAACTCGAAGGTTTTGGGCTGGTCACGGTGGAAGCCTTGGCTTCAGGGACGCCGGTGCTCGGAACTCCGGTCGGAGCGACGGAGGAGATTCTGGGCAAGCTCGACCCGTCTTTCATCGCGGCGGGCTCCGACGCCGCGTCGCTGGCATCCGGTATTGCCGATCTGCACCGTCGGCTGACGGCCGACCCGGCGTTGCGCGAGCGGTTGTCGGCGGAATGCCGCGCCCTCGTGCTGCGCGACTATACGTGGGAACATCACTGCGAGCGGATCGAGGCCATCCTGCCCGAGGCATTCGGCCTTCACGCGATGGTCTCTCATTGATGACGGACCGATCTTCCCAGGACGGCCGACAATCTGTCGTCCACATCATTACGCGGCTCGATCAAGGAGGGTCGGCGCGCAACACGTTCCTGACGGCGATCGGGCATGACCGAAGCCGGTTTCGTGTGGGCGTGGTCTATGGGCGGGCGGAGGCGCAGACAGCGGAAGAGGCGTCCTGTGCGGAGAAGGACAGGGAGGAGCTTTGCCGAGCCGGGGTGAGGCTTTTTGAAGTGCCGGAGTTGGTGCGCGAGGTCAGACCGCTGAAGGATGCGCGTGCGACGCTGTCGCTATGGCGCCTGCTGCGGCGCGAACGGCCCGATATCGTCCACACGCATACATCCAAAGCAGGCGCCATCGGCAGAATCGCGGCGTGGCTGGCCGGTACGCCGGTGGTGGTCCATACACCCCACGGGCACATTTTTTACGGCTACTACGGGCCGGTGATGAGCTGGCTGATTCGGCTGCTCGAACGTGCGCTGGGCCGGATCACGGATCGGATCGTGACCTTGACGGATCGGGGGCGAGAAGAGCACGTCCGTCTCGGGATTGCGGGAGCGGACAAGTTCGTGACGATCCCGAGCGGCATTACCCTCGCGGCGTTCAGGTCGGTTGGCGCGGATCCCGCGATGAAAAGGAAGGAACTGGGGCTGCCTGCGGGTGGGCCGGTCGTCGGGACGGTGGGACGGTTGGTCCCGATCAAGGGCCATGCTTGGCTGATCAGGGCCGTCCCGCATGTGGTGGCTGAGCTCCCCGAGACCTGTTTTGTGTTTGTGGGTGATGGGCCGCTTCGCGGCGAGCTTGCGCAACTGGGAAACGCGTTGGGCGTGGCCTCCCATCTCAAGTTTCTGGGGATGCGGCAAGACATCCCTGATTGCCTGGCGGCGTTGGATCTCTTTGTCTTTCCTTCGCTCAACGAGGGCATGGGGCGGGCACTGGTCGAGGCGATGGCGGCGGGATTGCCGGTGGTTGCTACCCGCGTCGGCGGCATCCCGGACCTCGTCGTCGAGGGAACGAACGGCTTGCTGGTTCCGCCGCAGGACGAGAGGGCGCTGGCCGCCGCGATGTTGACACTGTTGCGGGACCGCCGGCGGATGGCCGCATACGGGAATGCAGGGAAGAAACGCGTGGGCGAGCGATTCGATGCCGGGTCGATGGTCCGGGCGATCGAGCACCTATACGGCGCCGTGTGGCAGGGGAAACATGCCGCGGTGTGAGCGTGCATGGATCGGCGGGGGGGTGTTGCTGGCGACGTGGTTCTGGAGCACCGCCGGGTCGGCGCAGGAACCCGTCCAGGCATGGCGGCACGTGCCCGCCGCGTTCCACGTCCACAGCATGCTCAGCACCGGCAGCGACTCGTTCGAGGCTCTGGCCACGCAGGCCAGGGCTTCCGGCATTGAAGCGATTTTCCTGACCGACAATTTCCTGCTTCGGTACGAGTATGGGCTGTTCCCCCTACGTGGGTTGATACGGCGGACGGTTGAACTGCCCTCGGTCCTGAATGTCGGGGTTGACCGGTACCTTGCCCAGATTCGAGAGGCAGGCTTCCGCCACCCCGATGTCATACTCATTCCAGGTGTGGAAGTCGTCCCGCACTATTACTGGACTGGCTCGATTTTCGGCAAAGACCTGACCATGCACGACGCGCAGAAAAATGTGCTGGTTCTGGGATTGCCCCGCGCGGACGACTATGGCCGGATGCCGGCTATGGGAAACTACGCATCCTACGAGTACGGGTTGCCGACGGCCATTGGCCTGTCGCCAATTCTGCTGATCCCGCCCGGCATCTGGCTGGTCAACCGCCGTGTGGAGCGGAAAATCCGGGTTGGGTGGACGTTCATGGTTGTGCGCGAGCGGCGAATGGCGCCGGGGATTTCCTTGCTGGCGCTGGCCGGACTGCTGCTGGTAAATAACTATCCATTCGGCGCGGCGCGCTATGACCCCTACCGTGATGACGCCGGCTGGCGCCCTCATCAGGACCTGATCGATTACGTCCGTGAACGGGGAGGGCTTACAGTCTGGTCTATGCCCGAAGCCAGGGACTTTAACCGGTATGACTACGGCCGGCTGGGCATGGTCACGGTGAAGACCGACCCCTATCCGGAGGGGATCATAAAAACGTCCGGTTATACAGGGTTTGGGGCGGTCTACGAAGATACGGTCACTGTCACCGATCCGGGCGGTGTCTGGGATACCGCACTGATGGCGTATCTTGAGGGGCATCGCGACAGCCCACCCTGGGGGATCGGTGAGGTCGCCTATCACAGAGCCGATAGTGCCGGGAAACGGCTGGATAACGTGGAAACCGTGCTGTGGGTCAAAGAGCGCACGCCGGCTGCGCTGCTGGAGGCGATTGCCAAAGGCCGGATGTACGCGCGTGAGCGGCGCAAGGACTATGGGCTGGTTCTTAATGAGTTTTCCGTGACGTCCGGTGAAACCGGGCAATCGCGGATCTCAGGTGAAACGCTGGAGGCGCCCGCCAATGCTCCGTTTCATGTGCGGGTCGAGGTGTCTTCCACGGACGGACGGCATCGGCCTGTTTTGGTACAGGTCATTCGTTCCGGCCTGGTGATGTCGGCGACGACCGAAACAACTCCGTTCAGTGTCCAGTTGCGCGATGTGGTTCCCCAGAGCGCTGGGGGTTATTTCCGACTACTGATCGGTTCGGGAGATCACCGCATCGTCAGCAACCCCATTTTCGTGCGTCGCCGTGCGAACCTGGCGGGGGTACTGCCGTAGCCGTGCGCGTCGCGATCCATCAACCCCAGTATTTGCCCTGGTTGGGGTATCTTGATAAACTGGACCGGGCGGACGTCTTCGTGCTGCTGGACACCGTCCAGTTCAAGAAGAACGAATGGCAGAACCGGAACCGCATCAGGACGGCGCAAGGCTGGCAGTATCTGACCGTTCCGGTGCGGCACGGATTTCCTCAGCGGCTCGACGGCGTGCGGATCAACAACCAGGTCGATTGGCGCCGGAAGCACGCGCAGGCGTTGGAGACCCACTACGGGAAAGCGCCGCAGTATGGGCGATACGCGCCGATTTTTCAGGAACTCCTGGCCCGCGACTGGGAGAGACTGGCTCTCCTCAGCGAGGCGATGCTTGCGGCGCTGGCCGAGGCTTTCGGCATCACGACGCCGGTCGTCAAGGCCGGCCGGTTTGAGGCCAGGGAAGAGCAGACCGGGCGGATTGTGGACTTGTGCAAGGCGGTCGGCGCCGATTGTTATCTGGCGGGGGCCGGCGGCCGGAGCTACATGAAACTTGAAGACTTTCAAGCCGCGGGGATCGCAGTGGAGTTCCAGGACTTTGTGAGTCCGGAGTACCCGCAAGTCTATCGGCCCTTCATCGCGGGGTTGTCGGCCGTCGATCTGCTGTTCAATTGCGGAGGAGAGGGCTTCCGTTATATCCGCGAAGCTCGAGCGAGGTAGAACATGAACATCCTGGCGCTGGGAGCGCATCCTGACGACATCGAAATCGGGTGCGGGGGGGCCTTGCTCAAGTATGCGCGCGCGGGCCATCACGTGCAGCTGATGATCCTCACGGACGGCGCGCGCGGCGGCGATTCCGAGGTGCGGCGGAACGAGCAGGTGGCATCATCACGGATTCTCGGGGCGCGGAACATCTTTTGGGGAGGCTATCGCGATACGGAACTGCCGGTCGCCCGTGAGGCCATCCAGCAGATCGAAGACGTCGTCAAGAAAGTCGATCCCGCCTTCATTTTTGTGAACTATTTCGACGACACCCATCAGGACCATCGCCACTTGGCGACGTGCACGGTGACCGCCACACGCTACACGCGCAACGTCCTTTTTTACGAGACTCCCACGACGCAGAACTTTTCTCCCACGGTGTATGTCGACATCGACGGCCTTCTGGAGGACAAGGTGCGTTCTCTGGAGGCGCATGCCTCCCAGGTGAGGAAGACCAACGTTGAGGGATTAAGCATCCTTGAAATCGCCCGCGCCTCTGCGCACTTCCGCGGACTCCAGGGACGGGTCCGCGCTGCCGAGGCCTTCGTCCCGCTGAGGTTGTTCATCAATGTAGGCCCGGACCTCGCGTGAGCCGCCCGACGGTGATACCGCATTCCTGCCCTTCGCTCGGAGAGGCCGAGGCGCAGGCCGTGACCGATGTGATTCGCGCCGGACGGATCGCCCAAGGTGAAAAAGTTGTGGAGTTCGAGCGCGCTCTGGCGAATATGACGGGTCAGGCGCAGGGTGTCGCCGCAAGCTCCGGCACCGCGGCGCTGTTTCTTGCGCTCAAGGGGTTGGGGATCGGTCCCGGCGATGAGGTGATTATCCCTTCCTTTGTCTGCACGGCATTGTGGCATGCGGTGAGTTATGCCGGCGCCACGCCGGTCCTGGTCGATATTGATCCCGTGCCCTATCACCCGTCGCCGGCCGCGGTGACCCGCGCGATCACCCGCAAGACCAAGGCCGTCATCGTGCCGCATCTGTTCGGGCTTCCGGCCGATCTGTCTGAATTGGAGAAGTCGGGCGTTCCCATCATCGAAGACTGCGCGCAAGCGCTCGGCGCGTCCATGGGGGGGCGCCCGGTCGGAAGTGTCGGGGACCTGACCGTGTGCTCGTTCTATGCCACGAAGCTCATCACTACCGGAGAGGGCGGCATGGTTTTGGGACGCGCCGAGCCGTGCATGGCCCGTATCCGTACTCTGCGCCAGTATGATGAAGCGGACGCCTTGGAGCCGGCGTTCAATTACAAGATGACGGAGCTGCAGGGTGCATTGGGGCTATGCCAGATCAAGGCGTTGCCCGGATTCATCAAACGGCGCCAGGCCATCGCCGCGCAGTATGCCGACGCCTTGCGCGGTTTGAAGGCGGACCCGCCTGCCGGCATCCCGCATCATGACCATGTGTTTTACCGCTATGTCGTCCGGCTTCAGGATCCGGTGGAATCTGCCTTGGAAAAGTTTGCCGAGCTCGGCGTGCACTGCAGGCGTCCCGTGTTCAAGCCGATTCACCGGTACCTGGGCCTCCGGGGGTTTCCGGGGACGGACTCGGCTTGGGAACGGGCGTTGTCGATCCCGATCTATCCCTCGCTCACTGATGCGGACGTTGAAAGGATTGCGGGCGCAATGCGGACTGTGCTGGCCTAGATGGAACAAGTCGAAACAAAGAACATGCTGTTTCCACGACTCGAACGACATGTAGTGGTATGGGCAATTCTGTGCGCTGTGGTATTGCTGCAGCCTGCTGTGCATGGCTGGTTTTACACCGCCGGCATGCGATGGCTTTTTATATTGCTGGTGTCCTTTTTTGCGGCTGCAGGGCTGACTCCGTTCGTGCGGGAGTTGGCGCGCAAGATCGGTGCCGTTGACCATCCATCACCCAGGAAGATTCATCAGACTTCGACTCCCTTGTTAGGTGGAGTCGCGGTGTATCTGGCGTTCCTTGTCGCCATTCTGGCGAACGCGGCGGGAATGGTCGATCCCTTGATCGGAACCGAGGGTATGTTGGGTGTGCTGGTCGGTGGAACCCTGCTCTTTCTCGTCGGCCTCTGGGATGATATCCGAGGGGTGCCGGCTATAACGAAACTGCTGGCGCAGATCATCGCCGCAGGAATCGTCATCTGGTCCGGCAAACTCCTGACCTTTTTCCCCCACGGGTTGCTCGGTGACACGCTCAATGTGTTCCTGACGGTGCTCTGGATCGTGGGGATCACCAACGCGTTGAATTTCTTCGACGGTATGGATGGCCTGGCGACGGGGCTCGCCATCATCATCGCATTTTTCATGGGCATCGTCGCGTTTCAAACCAACCAGCCCGTTCTGGGCTGGGTGATGGTTGCGCTCATCGGAGCGGGCTTGGGGTTTCTCCCGTATAACTTCAAGCCCCACGCGCCTGCCACGATCTTTCTCGGAGACGCGGGGAGCACCTTTCTCGGATTTACGCTGGCCTGCCTGGCGGTCAAGGGGAACTGGGCGCATGGGAAGCCCATCGTCTCGGTGTCCACGCCGATTTTAATTTTCGGGATACTCATCTACGATATGGTGCATACGACGGTGGAGCGGCTTTACACGGGCAAAGTCACGACGCTGAAGCAGTATCTGGAATATGTTGGAAAGGACCACATGCACCATCGGATGGAACGGTCTCTGGGCAGCCGGACGGACGCGGTCCTGATGATTTTTCTCCTGAGCATCGCGCTGGGGTTGGCCGGGGTCGTTCTTCGATCCGCCCGCGCGGTGGATGCGCTGTTTCTCCTGCTGCAAGGCACGATCATCGTGGTGGTCGTATCGATCCTGGAGAGACGGGGGCGTGGCGCATGAGCCTTTTATGCGGCGCCAGGGTGATTTTCTTCGACGCCGCCGACACGCTCTTTCACGTGAAAGGGTCGGTGGGGGAGGTGTACCGCAGCCATGCGCTCAAGTATGGAGTGACAGCCGAGCGAGAAGTCATCCAGCAGGCATTTGCCAGGGCGTTTGCCGACGCGCCGCCGCCCGTGTTCGCCGTGAGCGACCCGCAGGAGATCAAGTCCTGTGAGCGGATGTGGTGGTTCGACGTGGTCCATAGCGTGTTCTATCGTGTCGGAATGTTCGAGGGGTTCGATGAGTACTTCGAAGACGTGTTCACGTATTTCTCCAGGCCCGAGTCGTGGGAGCTCTACCCTGACGTGGTGCCCGCCCTCCGCGCCTTGGAGGCGCGCGGGATCGAGTGCGGCATCGTGTCGAACTTCGATTCGCGTCTCTATGACATTCTCATTGGCCTGGGGATTGACCGGTTTTTCGAGAGCGTGACGATTTCCAGCTCCGCCGGCGCCGCCAAGCCCTCGGTTAAAATTTTCCAGCGGGCGCTCCACAAGCACGGCGCGGGGGCACGCGAAGCGGTGCATGTCGGAAACAGCTTGCGGGAGGACGCGCAGGCGGCCGTTGCCGCCGGGCTCGGCGGCGTGCACCTCGACCGGACCGGGAAGGGCACAGAGCGGCGCCAGGACGTGATCACGATCAGCGGCCTGGACGAGCTCTTGACGGTGCTCGGCGCGCCGCTACCAGGCTAGCGCATGTCCGCGGACTGTGGTCTTGCGCTGCCGCGAAAGCATGGGGCATGATGGAACGGGAATGCATGCCGGGAGCGAGGATCGAATGAAGGTCATGATGGTGGGAGCCGGGGCGGTGGGAGGCTTTTTCGGAGCCCGCCTGGTGAACGCCGGTGTGCCGTGCTCCTTTCTGCTGCGCTCCACCACACTGGCTGCGGTCAGGCAGAAGGGCCTGTCGGTCCACAGCGTGGACCAGTCGTTTACGGTGCACCCGATCGCGAGCTGCGATCCCTGCGACTTGCCGCAGTCCGAGCTCGTTATCCTGTCGGTCAAGCGCTACGATCTCGATGAGGTCATCGCCCAGCTTCAGCCCATTCTGTCCCCGCAGACGACGGTGCTGACGCTTCAGAACGGAGTTGACACGGAGGTGCGTATCCGGGAGCTGGCTCCGGGCATCCCGGTCATCGGAGGGGTTGCGTACACTTATTCCAGGGTCGCCGAACCCGGTGTCATTGAACATTACAAACGGGGAGCCTTGGCAATCGGGGCCTGGAATTCCGCGGAGGGAGAGGAACCATCAGTGCAGGAGGATGCGTCCTCTTCTGTTGCCGAGGGGAAGGGGCCGTTCGCCAAACTCGGAGAGCTGCGGAGGCATGGAGGCCGCCCTCCGTCGCCTGCCGCGCCGATTCCGAGCGTCGCGCTCGAGGATGTGAAGGCCCTCTTTGAGGGAGCCGGAGTCCCCTGCCAGGTGTCCGAAGACATCATGCGGACGAAATGGGAAAAGATGTGCTGGAACGTGGCGTTCAATCCGTTGACGGTCCTGATCAATGACCGTGTCTCAAAGGCCATCTCGCATCCGGAGATGCGCGTGATGATCAAGCTGATCGTCGAGGAGGCGGTGGCGGTGGCGCAGGCCGACGGCGTGGCGCTCGCCCCCGACATCGCGGACAAGGTCATCCAGTGGTCACAGGAGATCCGCGATATCCATACGTCCATGTTCGACGACTGGAAGGCCGGCCGCCGAACCGAGATCGACCATCTCAACGGCTACCTCGTGCGGCGCGGGACCGAGATGGGGATCCGGACTCCGGTCAATGAGGCCGTTTGCGCTTTGATCAAGACCATCACCGAGCCGGCGCCGATGGGACCTGCCCTCCTCAGGGTCGACGGCCAGGTGATCCAGCCGCTCATCTTCGATGCCGAGGCCCTCGCCAAACTGCCGGCGAACGAACAGATCCCGGACGTGTCCGTGGAAGCCGCCGACATGAAGGGACAGGCCGTCCGCGTTCGCGCGCTGCTGAATAGCGCCACTTGCAAGATCGGCGCGGACCATGTGACGTTTCATTCGGCCGACGGGCAGTATGCCGCCAGCCTGCACATGAAGGAAGCGGCGGAAAACGGCATCCTCATTTACAAGCGGGACGGGCGTCCCCTGAGCAAGGAAGAAGGAGGGCCGTTTCGCCTCGTCACGCCCGGCCTGGGCGACTGGTGCGCGAACGTGAAAGGCGTGGCGCGCATCGAGTTCACCATCGGCCCGGGCAGGGATACGCGCTCACCTGAGAAACCCTAGCCGCCAATGGGATTCTGGGATCATGCGCGAGTCGTGGTGACCGGCGGCGCCGGATTTCTGGGGTCGCATGTGGTCGAGTGTCTCCGCATGCGAGGCGCCGCTGAAGTCTTCGTTCCCCGGAGCCGTGAGTATGATTTGGTTCAGTCCGATGCGGTGAAGCGGCTTTTCCGGGACGCGCGTCCGGATATCATCATTCACTTGGCGGCACGCGTGGGCGGAATTGAGGCCAACCGGCTGAACCCAGGGCGTTTTTTCTACGAAAACTTGATGATGGGGGCCCAGTTGATGGAAGAGGCTCGGCTTACAGGGGTCCGCAAGTTTGTCGCCACGGGGACGATCTGTGCCTATCCCAAGTTCACGCCGGTTCCGTTCAGAGAGGAAGATCTCTGGAACGGCTATCCTGAAGAAACCAATGCGCCCTACGGCCTGGCCAAGAAGATGCTTCTGGTACAGGCCCAGGCGTACCGGCAGCAATACGGGTTTCCCGCCATCACGGTGTTTCCCGTCAATCTCTACGGCCCGCGCGACAACTTTGACTTGGAGACGGCACACGTCATCCCGGCCATGATCCGCAAGTTCGTCGAGGCAAGAGCGTCCGGCCATCCTGAAGTGGTGTTGTGGGGGACCGGCCAACCGACTCGGGAATTCCTCTTTGTTCGCGACGCCGCTGAAGGCGTCATGCTGGCGGCCGAGCGGTACAATAGTTCCGAGCCGGTCAATTTGGGCGCCGGCTTTGAGATATCCATTGCGGATCTGGCCGGACTGATCGCCCGCTTGACAGGCTATTCCGGCCGCGTGGTATGGGACGCCACTCGACCGGACGGTCAACCGCGTCGCTGCCTGGATGTTTCCCGCGCCGAGAAGGAATTCGGATTTCGGGCGTCGACCCCATTCGAGGATGGTCTTCGCGAAACCATCGCATGGTACGAGGGTAGCGTTATATCCTGAGCGGTCAACCAGAGGACCCCCTATGGATCTTTTCGGAAAAGTTCCCCTGGTCGAAATTCCCGTCATGATCACGGCGGAGCAGAAGGCCTGGCTGGAGATGATGATGAAGAAAGGCAAGATTGCCGTCCCGCCGGGCGGCAGCCTCCCCGAAGGGTCCGTGATTTCTATTTTCATGCGGACGATGCTGTGGAATTCGGAAGAGCTGCGCCAGAGTCTGGACACCGTTCCCCGCGAAGCGTTGAACGCCCTGCTGGAAAAGAAGGACCTGGTCGAGATCCGCATTCAGATTTCTTCAGACCAGAAGGCGTGGCTCGACACTGTGGGGGCGGCGAGCACGATATCGCTCCCACCCAACGACTCGGCCGTGGCGCTCTTCGTTCGGGTCCTCCTCGAAAACGCGATGGAGCAGCAGCGGGCGCTTGAGCGGGCCGATCCCTGGGCGGATGACGACGAAGAGTGACGTCTAGGGAGCAGTGACACGCTGTGGAACGGGACGCCCCTCCTCAAGGTCCAAGAGGTCGATCCACGTGGCGATGTCGGTGCGCGAGGGATCGATCGCGTCCCGGGTTTTTTTAAAATAGGCCCATTGGGCGTCGTCGTCAGGACCCCGCTCCAGCATCTGCTTGTTCCATATCTCAATTTGCTTTCTGGAACGCGGCCGCCCGTGCACGGCCAGCCAATCGAGGATGAGCTCGTCGCTGCGTGACTTGGACGCATAGGCGAAGTCCTGCTCGGAGACTTCAAGAAAGGACAACAGGGCCTTGTCCAGGGGGCAGGGGTAGATATAGGGTCCGTTGATCCCGGCCTCGCGTGCGCGGGCCTTGTCGATCATCCTGGCCAGGTGAACATAGCCGCCCAATAGATCGCGGGAGCTCCGCGGATATTCCTTGGTCAGATCGTTCGGCCGCGGACGTTCCACTCGTCCCATGAGCGAATCGGGCGTGTTGCCCTTCATCGGGCCCATGCCGGTCGAGCCTGGAATGTCCATCGACATGCGCGGGTCTCCTTACAGCAGCCGGTGGTTCGAGAACGTGAGGGTCTTGACCGACACGGTCCCGTTCTCCGCGGAGATGATACGGCGTGACGCGGGCAGATCGGCCTGGCCGACCCTGACGTGGGAGTCGGTAAAACTCTCGACATTCGTCAGGCGGCCGTCCTGCGGATTGAAGTAGTAGACGGTGTACCGCGTCGTCAGGTATTTGTTGTCCGGCGTCATGGTGCTGTCCTCTACGTTGATGGTGAACTGCATCGGTCCCATTGAGCGATTGATCTGGGTGATCCGGTCGTCCTTCACCCGGTAGTGGGATTTCATGGCGTCGTGAATGTGAATGGTCTGGCCCAAGGGATGGACGGCGCTTTTGTCCAGCGTAAGAACGCTTTTCCCGTCGGATTGATCGAACGTCCGGGGACCACGGTGGACGGCGATCATACCGATCGTGCCCGCCGCCCACTTCTGGGTTTCGGCATCCGCAAGCGATACGGCGACATCCTGCGCCGACTTGATGGTGACGGTTCCCGTGAGCGTTTTTCCGTCCACGTTCACGGTAAGGTCGGCGGTGAAACCTTTGAACTCGGCCGGCCAGCGCGCCGTCTTCTCGAAGGCGCGCCGTAAGAGTCCTCTGGCTTCGGGATCGTCCTGGGCGTCAGTCGGAGGAGTCTCCTTGTCGTATGTCATCGCCATCGGGCGTCTCCTTTCGTTTCAACGAGTTCCGCGCACGTCATCATTATAACAGCATCCCATTTCTGTGGATAAGATTTAACACACCACATTAAGGCATCTGAATCGTTATCCTTAACGAGATATTGAGAATTTATGTTCATTATCAAAGGCTTATAAATATTATAGCAAGGTGGAATACGTATCTCGCATGGATTAATGAGATCTTTAGCAGAAGAAGGGCAGTTTGTGGTAACATGAAAAACCCGGTATCGCAATACCTGGAGGCCTGAGGACGAAAGGACATGAAGAAGATTCGAAAACATAAAACAAAAGTCAGGACGCACAAAGCGTTCAAGGCACATAAAGCCCACAAACTGGCCGGGCATCGTACTGAGAGACATCGGAAGATCGCGGCGGTGACCGGCGGCCCGGCCAAGCCATCCGAGAGCATCAGGCCCGCCCGCCCGATTGAAAGAACGAAAGGGCAATCGGCGCTTGCCACCACCGTGGCCGAGGACGAGTTGGATGAGCGTCGCCGGCTGTTTGCGAAAGCGCGGAAAGGCGACAAAGGGGCGGTGGCGAAAATTTATGAGTTGTACGGGGCGCGGATTTATACGACGGCCCAAGTCAAGGAAGTCCAGCCCAACGGATTCGTGATGCCGGTCGCTCAATCACGGAAGCGCGTCCGAACCGCCTAAGGGCAACCGAAATCCGGCGTGTGTGATTGACCGGAAAAACTGCTGATAAGGTGTGACGCGGGGCCGGTCGGCTGAGGAAGTCGACCGGCCCTTCGGCGTTTCCGCCCTGATTTTGCATGTGCATCCCATGAAAGAGCGTGACCCTGAGAAGCTGAAGCTCTTGTACGAGCGGTTTCGCGACGTGTGCCTCGTTGAAAAGGAGGTCTGGCATGAGCTCTACATGCCGCGAGATGTTCCCGGGGAAGGGGTTCGCATGACCAATGTGCAGGATCGGTATGAAGTCGTGATCGAGCCATCCGACGTGGAAGCCGTCCTCGAAGCCAATATCCCTCTCGGAGCCCGGGCGTTGGCCGCGGCCATCGCGGAATACAAGGACGCCATCAGCTTCATCAGGAAAGGCTGAGAGTGAAGGAAAGGCGCCTTACTGGACAGCCACTCGCAAGCCGCCACCCGCCAGAATGGAGGCGGCCTGCTCGCATATTTTGAGTGGCCCTTCATAGACTTCGGCCGATCCCGTGTGGTCGATCCGGTATGCGAGTTCGAATGCGCGGGAGGGAGTCATTTGGGGAACGGCCCGGCACAGCAAGTCAATCACCTGCTGGTAGGTGTGGCAGTCACAATTATAGACAATGACACGGGCTCCAAGCTCATCACCGGTGAAGGTGTCCGACTCTTCTACGGCCTCGGGAATCGGGGCTGAGGGGAGAGGCGCCATGTCGCTAGGGGAGAGCCAGCCGCAGCAGGTATGTCGGCAGGGACAGGCGGTCACGCTTCATGGTGCGCTGGAGCAGTTGATCGTGGCGCGTTGAGTCGGTGATGGCGTCCATGCCGTGTCGCTGGCACAACTGGATCGTGTGCCAGAGGGAGACGGAGGTTTTTACCAGCATCAGGCCATACTCCAGCGCCACCGCGCGTTCCGGGTCCAGCTTCAAGCAGGACATCTGGCGGATGTCCGCGAGCGTGATTTGCCAGTGTGTCCACCGTTCCGGCATCCACGGGTCGAACGCGGTTCCCTGCTCGGCGAGGCCCCGTTGAAAGCGCACGTCGCTCCGGACGGCAAAATGGAAGATTTCGCGCCACTCGCGATCCTTCAAGTCACGGTCGATGCGGCGATCCATTTCCGGGCTCAAGGGTCCGCTGACGTTGTGGCCATGGACGATGCGCCCTTGTTCCAGCAGATCAGGGTGCATATCGCCCATGCGGTCGGAGTACGCCATAGTGCCGCTGTGGGGGGTCAGTTGGAGAGCCATATAGTCCCGAAAATGGACGGTGTCGTACCTGGACAGAAAATGTTCCAGGCTCTCCGGGGGACACAAATGGAACGGGTAGTACAGCCCGGAGCGGACGTTCATCTCGCAGGCGCTCACGTGAGTGCCGTCCTTTCTAAAGGCAGGGCGCGGTTGCTGGAATCCCGGTCGCCCTCCGTGCTAATGTCTGGCTCGGCATGGCCCATAGCGTAACCGCATTTCTCAGCGCGAAAGTCTGGTGGCCGCTGTTTCCCCTGCTATTGTTGCTGGTCGTCATTACGCTCAGCGCCGCCATCGTCTGGGCAATCAAAGGAAAAGCCAAAAAACATGATACGATACTTCAGGTTTCAGCTCTGGTGTGCTACCTGTTCACGGCTGTGGTCGCCATGGCCAGCGAAAGCGGCGCGCTTTCACCCCATGTCCACCGGCTCCCATCTCTGGTGACGCAGGCTCTATTGCTGGCTCAATTGGTACGGATCTGGCACCGCGAACAGGCGCGGCCTCTGCGAACCCTCAACCTGATCGCCTGGGGCGGCATTCTTGCCGATACCGCGCTGCATTTCATCATCAAGCCTGAGTAAGCCGCGTCATTTCCGAAGACCGCAAGACCGGGCAACCCCGTCCCGGTAGCGGAGCCAGTGTTCCAGGCCTTCCTGCAGCGTGCCGAGAATCAGTTGCTGGTCGGCGGCTCCCGTCGCGTATGTCTGAACGCTCTGCCAGGCCGCCTGGCGATGGGAGGGTTCGACCATCAGATGCACGCGGACGAGGTCCAGATACTTGAGGTCAATCCCGTGGTTCTGCACCAAGTAATGCTTGCGCACGCATTCCTCAATCTGCTCGGCGTCCTTGGGGGGAGACGGATGGAGGACTTCCTGCCGGTCATGGACGTTCCCTTCGACGAATATGGTCACGACGGCGAGCCCGGTCAACCAGTCGCCGTCCATGGTGACCTTGTCGAGCCACTCCCGGTATGCCCGGCTCTCCGAGAGCAGGCTGACGTCGCGGAAGTGCGCCCGCTCGAACCCCAAGCCGAGCATCATGGTCAGAAACAAGTCGGGGTGGGATTGTCCCAGCGTGAGGCCGCCGGTGTCTTCTTCGTACAGGTTGCGGGCCAGGTCGCTCCGGACGGGGCGAGGGGGATTTTTCCCGTGGATTCGGCCCAGGAAAACGGGGAAGTCCCGCACGTAAACGGCGTACTCCTGCCGGAAGTGGATTTCAAGCTGAGCCTTGGTGATTTGGGGGCCTGAGAAGTGCGGCCAAGCCCAGTGGTCTTTCCGATCCATGATCACCATCATTTTTTCGCGGAACAGTTCGCTCGAGAGAGGCTTCATACCGTTCTCCGTTGCATCGCGCAGGGCGAGCCGTTAGAATGCGTCGTCAAATGCACGCCCTGACTATTCAAAACACCGAAGACATCTTTAAGGTTCTTGCCGACGTCTCGCTCAAAGGGCGAGGCGTTACAGCCGAGAGCCTGCTCGACACGGTCCTCAGCGAAGGCTTTACGGAACCCATCTATTTCAACGCCACCGGCGAAGATCCTGACGCATATTATCAGGGCACGCCCAACGCCTGGGCGGTTTATACGATTCGTGAGTGGAAACGGGTCATGATGGTGTCCGGCGGACCCGGCCAGGAACGGCGCATTCAAATCACCGAGACGCCCTGAGCATACCATCGCTCCGGCGTTGCATTTTGAGCTACTCGGGGCCTAGAATCAAACATGACCAGGCTCCTATCCCCCCGCGACGAAGCCGAACTGATGGTGCTGACGAGCCTCCTGGAAGGCAACGGCATTGTATTTCACGTCCAGAATGCGTTTTTCGGCGGCCTGTATCCGGGCCTCAATATCTTCCCCTTCAACGAGCGGGTGATCCTGGTCGCCGAATCCGATCTTGACCGGGCCTCGCTGCTGGCTCGCGATTTTCTCGATGCCATGGTCGAGTCGCCCGAGCGCGACGGGCATGCGGGGTGACCGTGTGTCAGTACCACCCGCCGACCAGGGCGTTTTCCTCGAAATAGAGATAGCGGTGCTTGACGGTCGCGCTGTTGAGCCAATGCTCAAAGACCCACAGTTCCCGGCGGATGCCCGAGTCGGTGTACGTCACGTCAATCTTGTAGGGAGAGCCCCAACTTTTCAGCACTTGTTCACGACTCATGCCGACCACCACGCGTTGCTTGGCGACGGCCTCATCCAGAGTTGCGTACTGGTAATGCGGCAGAAAGCGCCAGGTCATCATGCCGAGCAACGCCACCCCGAGCACGACATATAGGGTGAGGCGGACGGAACGCCGGCAGAGATAGGGCGGGGAGGGAGAAGCCGCAGGCGTCTCGTCTGTCACGGTGTCGGGAGCGCGCATTTCCTATAATCTACCAGCGTGATTTCCGGATGGTCAAGCGCGCCGGTCATGACGAGGGCGGCGTATGTACGTTGAAGTCGATGCCAATCCCAATTGCGAGCATTCCGTTTTTATCCGATTCCGGGAACTGGGGCCGGGCCGGCCGGTTTCTCAGGTACGGGTGTACGACCGCATCTCGACCGGCGAATGGTGCCGGGTGACCGGCTGGCGGGACGACCCCTCGGCGCCAGTGTGTCCGGCGATGGCTCGGCCGGTGGAGGATTCAGGCGCCGGCACGGTCTATCTGGTTTCCGGGGGGAATGGGGGGATACGGCTGAAGCCGCTCGAACCCGATGAGGAATGGAGCCTCGACAGCGCGTGGCAATGGGGAGAAGCCTATCTTCTCCTGACGGACCAGCGGGATGTCCGGTTTGCCGACGGCCCGGAATGTTGACATTACGGCGCGTAGCGAGGTTTTGGGATTTTTTTCTGGGGAGGCGCGGGAGGAGGAGGAAGTGAAGCGGCCTTGGCGGAATAGGGATTAATGATTGCCTCGTGCGTCAACTTGTTGTTGTCATTGATGAGTTGCGCGCTATCGACGGCGATCTCGATGCGGTTCATGGTGGCACTCAACGAGAGTTGTGACGGAAGAACCTCGGTGGTGTAGAGACGATAGGACAGGGACCAGTCATATTCGTCGCGATGTCGGTCTTTGACCAGTCGCCTGGCTTCTTTGGACACGTCGTTCTGGAGGAGAATGACGAACAAATTTGAGCGGTAGGTGGGAGCGTCGTCCGCAAGGGACGGCTTGAACTCCGGGACGAGCGCCGGCAGTTTCGCCAGCGGAACCGCCAACGGAACAGCCACCGGGCCCTCGACGGAGCCGGTGACCGGATCGGGGCTCAGGAATTCGACTTCTACCAGTTTCACGATGAGGGTGGGCGTATCAGAGTTCGGTTTTCTCTCCGCGGCGTACTGAAACGAATACCGCACGTTGGTTTTGTCCCGGACATAGAGATACACATCCTCGCCGATCGTGTCCGGAAGCTGTTCCTTCAAAACGGTTTCCCATTCCTCGACTGGATGGTAGATATAGATGCGAAGGGCAGCCGTCATGGTCCGAATCTTGTTCGGCGGTCCGAGTTTGGCGCGGAGCTCTTCCTGGGTCAGGCCGAGATACCCGTCCGAAAAGAATGCGACCGCAAACGCGGGGTGAGGCGAGGTTGCCCAGACGACGATTCCGACAAAAAGGAGCAAAGCCGTTTTCATCAGGGGCTCCAAGTGCGCAAATCCTACGGGGCCGGTTCCTGGATTGTCAAGACGGTCGTCTTGCGAAGGCGTGCGCTATCCAGTATAGTCCCCTAATATGCGCATAGAGCAGCTCTTGCAGAACCGCATCGCCATTCTCGATGGCGCGATGGGGACCATGATTCAGGCGCACCAGCTTGATGAATCGGGGTTCCGGGGGGAGCAGTTCGTGCGCCATCCCCGCGATCTCAAGGGTTGCAACGATCTGCTGTGCCTCACGCGACCGGACCTCATTGAGGCCATCCACCGCCAATACCTCGAGGCGGGCGCCGACATCATCGAAACGAACACGTTTAACTCCACGTCCATCTCGATGGCGGATTACAAGCTGGAGCACGTCGTGTACGACCTGAACGTTGCGGGCGCCCGTGTCGCGCGCCGGGCCGTGGAGAAGGTGTTGGCCGCCGACTCGACGCGCCCCCGCTTCGTCGCCGGGGCGATCGGACCCACGAACCGCACCGCGTCAATGTCGCCCGACGTCAACAACCCGGCGTTCAGGGCCGTCAGCTTCGAGCTATTGGTTGAGGCGTACACCGAACAAGTCCGCGGGCTGATAGATGGCGGCGTGGACGTCTTGTTGTGCGAGACCGTGTTCGACACTCTGAACCTGAAGGCGGCGCTGTTCGCCATCGATCAGTATTTTGAGGAACACGGCAGGCGCGTGCCGGTGATGGTCTCGGTCACGATCACCGACCGAAGCGGCCGCACGCTGTCCGGGCAGACTGGAGAGGCGTTCTGGAACTCGATCGCCCACATGCCGCTCTTGAGCGTGGGGATCAACTGCGCCCTCGGCGCGAAACAGATGAGGCCGTATATTGAAGAACTCGCCGGTCTTGCACCGGTCTACATCAGTTGCTATCCCAACGCCGGCCTTCCAAACGCGTTCGGCGGGTTCGATGAGACGCCGGTCATCATGTCGGCGGACCTGCGGGACTTTGCCGCGCAGGGATGGCTGAACATCGTCGGCGGTTGCTGTGGCAGCACGCCGGCGCATATCAAGGCGATCGCGGGCGCTGTGCAGGGACTCGCGCCACACCGGCGGGTTGTGCCTGAACCGTACACGCGCCTGAGCGGGCTGGAGCCGCTCACGATCCGTCCTGACACGAACTTCGTCAACATCGGCGAGCGCACCAACATCACCGGATCGCCGGCATTCTCCAAGTTGATCCTGAGCGGCGACTACGAAGGCGCGCTGACGGTCGCGCGACAGCAGGTGGAGGGCGGCGCGCAGATCGTGGACGTGAACATGGACGAGGCCATGCTGGACTCGAAGCAGGCCATGGCCACGTTCCTGAAGCTGATCGCCAGCGAGCCCGACATTGCCCGAGTCCCGCTCATGGTGGACAGTTCGAAGTGGGAGGTGATCGAGGAAGGGCTCAAGTGTGTCCAGGGCAAGGGCATCGTCAACTCGATCAGCCTGAAGGAAGGAGAGGAGGCGTTCAAGCATCACGCGCGGCTGGTCAAGCGGTACGGGGCGGCGGTGGTCGTGATGGCGTTCGACGAGGTCGGCCAGGCCGACAGGCTCGACCGCAAGGTGGAGATTTGCACGCGCGCCTATCGCATCCTCACGCAGGAGATCGGCTTGCCGCCGCAGGACATCATCTTCGACCCGAATATCCTGACCGTCGCGACCGGCATCGAGGAGCACAACAATTACGCGGTGGATTTCATTGAGGCGACGCGACGGATCAAGGCCACCTTGCCGGGCTGCAAGGTGAGCGGCGGCGTGAGCAACATCTCGTTTTCGTTTCGCGGCAACAACGCAGTGCGCGAGGCGATGCACTCGGCCTTCCTCTACCACGCAATCCGCGCGGGGCTCGATATGGGCATCGTCAACGCCGGGCAGCTCGCAGTGTACGAAGAGATCCCCAAGAATCTGCTGGAGCTGGTGGAGGATGTGCTGCTGAACCGCCGGCCGGATGCGACCGAGCGCCTGGTCGCCTTCGCCGAGACCGTGAAGCAGAGGGGCAAGGCGGCGGTCCAGGAGGACGCCTGGCGGCAGGGGTCGGTCGAGGATCGGCTTTCACACGCGTTGGTCAAGGGGATCGTTGAGTACATCGAAGCGGACGTCGAAGAGGCGCGACAGAAGTACGCGAAGCCGCTGGAGGTGATCGAAGGCCCGTTGATGGCGGGAATGAGCGTCGTCGGGGATCTCTTCGGTGCCGGCAAGATGTTTCTGCCGCAGGTCGTGAAGAGCGCGCGCGTGATGAAAAAAGCGGTCGCGTACCTCTTGCCCTTCATGGAAGCGGAAAAGCGCGCGTCCGGCGACACCAGGGCACAGGGCAAAGTTCTGATGGCGACTGTGAAGGGGGACGTGCACGACATCGGCAAGAACATCGTGGGCATCGTCCTCGGCTGCAACAACTACGAAGTGATCGACCTCGGCGTGATGGTACCCTGCGACAAGATCCTCAAGACCGCGCGCGAGCGCAACGTGAACATCATCGGACTTAGCGGCCTGATCACGCCGTCGTTGGACGAGATGGTGCACGTGGCGCGTGAGATGGCCCGCGAGGGTTTTGCGGTGCCGCTCCTGATCGGGGGCGCCACGACCAGCAAGGCGCATACGGCGGTGAAGATCGCGCCTGCGTACGCGCGCGAGGTGGTACACGTGCTGGATGCATCGCGGGCGGTGGGCGTCGTGGGCGCGCTGATGAACGCCGAGCAGAAGGCCGCCTTCGCGGAAAAGAACCGGCTGGCTCAGGAACAGGTGCGGCTTGCGCACCAGGAACGTGGGGAGAAAACTTTACTCGCGTTGGCCGAGGCACGCGAGCGAAGAACAGCGATCGACTGGAAGGCTGCCGATATCCCGGAGCCGGCTTTCACCGGCATCCGGATCCTGGATGCATTTCCGCTTGACCGGATCGTGTCGTTCATCGACTGGTCGCCGTTCTTCCACACCTGGGAACTGCGCGGGCGCTATCCGAAAATCTTTGAGGACCCGACTGTCGGTCCGAAAGCCAAGGAACTGTTCAACGACGCGCAGAAGTTGCTCAAGGAGATCGTCGGCAAGAAGCTGCTCACAGCGCGCGGGGTGTACGGCTTCTTCCCGGCCAACAGCGTAGGGGACGACATCGAGCTATACAAGGACGAGTCACGATCGAAGGTGCTGGCGACGTTCCATACGCTGCGCCAGCAGGGGCCGAAGCCGGAGGGGCAGTTCAATCAGGCGCTGGCCGATTTCATCGCGCCGAAGGCGACCGGCCTCCCGGATTACATCGGCACGTTTGCGGTCACCAGCGGCATCGGCCTGGAGGCGATCTGCCAAAAATTCGAGAAGGAGCACGACGACTACAACTCGATTATGGCCAAGGCGCTAACCGACCGGTTGGCGGAGGCGTTCGCCGAGCTGTTGCACAAGCAGGCCCGTGAGGAGTGGGGGTACGGGAAAGGGGAGGGGCTGAGCCACGAGGACCTGATCCGGGAGCGCTATCGTGGCATCCGGCCAGCCCCCGGCTATCCGGCCTGCCCGGACCACACCGAGAAGCGCATCGTGTTCGATCTCTTGCAGGCGGAGAAGAACGCCGGCATCAGCCTGACCGAAACCTTTGCGATGCTCCCGGCCAGCTCCGTCAGCGGGCTGTATTTCGCTCACCCCGATGCAAAGTATTTCGCCGTCGGCAAGCTCGGCCGCGACCAGGTCGCGGACTATGCCCGGCGCAAGCAGATGGATCTTCGCGCCATCGAACGCTGGCTAAGCTCGAACTTGAATTATGATCCCGATCGGCCCCCCCTGGGTTTATCGTGAGCTTTGATGAGATACCGCAGTAGTTCTGTGATCTCTGACTGCCGCTCGAGGTAGAACCTGGCCGCCGAGGTTTTCTTCTTTCCAATACGGACGGTGACGATACGTGCGTCGGGAAGCGAAAACACGTCTTCGTCCGTCTCGTCGTCGCCGACGTATAAGGCCGTCCCGAGGTTCATCTGTCGCATCATCTCCAGCAACGCGACGCCCTTGTGGGGCGCACCGCACGGAATGACGTTGACGATATCCTTTCCGAGCAGGGTCCGAGGCGTGGGCTGGAGCTTCGCCAGTGCCATGAACACCGCTTCACGGGCCTCCCGCTTTCGCGCGGCCTCGCGGTAATGGAGCGCGAGGGAATAGGTCTTATCCTCGACCGTCGCGCCGACGCGCGCCAGTTCGACGCCGAAGCTGTTCCCTATCTGCCGCTTCCAGGTTTCGCATGTTTCCTGGGCTCGCCGCAGGATCTGCGGCGCTGCGTGAAGCCCTTCCAGACCATGGTTGCCGATTAGATGGGGTACGGCGCCGGCGAGTCGGGATTGGAGGTCCTCAACCGATCGTCCCGAGAGGACGGCCGTAAAGGCCCGCTTGCCGAGTTCGACCAGCCCCTCCCGGATCGGCCGCGCGAGCTGCGCATTTTGGTGGTTCCGGACGATTCTGGCCAGCGTGCCGTCGAAATCGAAGGCGTAGAGGGAGGGCGAGCCAGCCAAACGATCCAGCTGTCGTCTACCGCTTGCCGACAGAAGGTAGTGCATCGTTCCCGATCCGCCTATGCCGGTGGGTTCGACTGCTCCACCCGCCGCATGACCCGATTGCGCTGACGCATGCGGGCTGCATCCATCAACATCCGCCCGGCCCAGCGGTAGACGTTAAACTCCTGGATCAACCCGCGCATGCTCCGCATCCGGGCCCGCTGCTCGGCCGGCGGCATGGTCAGCGCCACGTGGAGCGCCGCCGCGAATTGATCAATGTCGTATGGATTGACGGCCAGGGCTTCCGGGAGCTCCCGGGACGCCCCCGTGAACTGACTCAAGATCAAGACTCCCAGTTCGTCATCGCGCGCCGCCACGAACTCCTTGGCGACGAGGTTCATGCCGTCGTGAAGGCTGCTGACCACGCAGACATCGGCGCCCCGGTAATACTCGAACACCCGCGCCGGCTCATGGTGCTGCTCCTTCAAGCAGATGGGGGCATAGCCGTCGCGTCCGAACCGCTTGTTGATCTGCTCCGCCAGAGCATGAACCTGTCCGGCGAAGTGCTGGTATTGGTCAATCAGAGTGCGGCTGGGCGCGGCGATCTGGACGAACGAGAACCTGCCGATCCACTCCGGTTGCAATTCCAGGAGCCGTTCCACGGCGAGGAACCGCTCGATGATGCCCTTGGTGTAATCGAGCCGGTCTACTCCAACGCCGACGAGGCGGTCTGACGCCATCCCGTGGAGCGCCCGGATTCGCGCCCGGCACTCCTCAACCGGCCGTTGGTCTTGGACCCATCGCACAGGCCACTCGATGGAGATCGGGTAGTGATTGACGGCGGTCAGTTTGCCGCCGTAGGAAATGGTCGAGTGGTCCCGATCGATCCGGGCCTCCAGCAGCCGATCGACGCTGTCGATGAAGTTGTTGCAGTGCACCCGCGTGTGGAACCCCACAATGCTGCTCCCCAGGAGCCCTTCCAGAATCTGCTGGCGCCACGGACAGATGCCGTACCGCTCGGCATTGGGCCACGGAATGTGCCAGAACGCGATGATGGTCGCGTTCGGCAGCCGCTCCCGGATCATTTTGGGGAGCAAGGCGAAGTGATAGTCCTGAACCAGCACGACGGGGTCGTCGGACTTGGCTTCTTC
Organism: uncultured Nitrospirales bacterium; assembly: GCA_964384595.1. Classification (GTDB taxonomy): domain Bacteria; phylum Nitrospirota; class Nitrospiria; order Nitrospirales; family NS-4; genus SCTG01. Next base: position 6,349 of record CAYLLY010000004.1, on the reverse strand, counting down.
GCATACGGCCCGCGCGAACCGTTCATTGACCGCCACGTACTGGTTCCAGTCCGACGAGCGGAACGTGGGCCGAATGTGGGCGATGTGACAGAGGGGCCACAGGCCCTCGTTCGCAAAGCCATAGTAGTAGCCTGCTTCCTCGTCCTTCGTCAGCCAGATACGGCGAATCTCATACGCCGGGTTGTCCGGCGGTACACGGACATGGTCGCGCGAGTCCACTACCTCCCGATCGGCCGATCCATTGCCGTGGGCGATCCAGATGCCGGAGCAGGCACGCATGACCGGTTCCAGCGCCGAGACCAGCCCGCTGGCCGGCACCTGGACTTCGATCTGCCGGTCCCGCCGGTTATGGAGGTAGGGTTGGCGGTTGGACACGATCAGGATTTCGTCCCCCGCCAGTTGCTCGCGCAGAATCGTCCGAAGGCTCGAGGGGGTCCACGTGATGTGGCTCTCGTCGCGCATGCGACGGTCGGCTTCAAGGTCGCGGATCAGCGCCCTGAGATCTTTCGCGACCGGCTGCAGCTCCGGCGCGTGGTCTTGGCTGAGCAGTGTGAGCAGGCCTTCCCCTGTGAGCATGGCGCGGACGCCGGCCACCCATCCCTTCCAACTCAAGTGCGCCACCAAGACCGTCACCAGGGAGATCGCAGCGCCCAGCGCCACGAAGAGGTAAAAGACGTACCACTTCGTATCGGCGCTGCGCCGCTGGACGAAACTCATGTCGTGCACGAGCATGAGGCGGCCGACCGTGCGTCCTTCGGCTTCGATGGAGGCAGCCGCCACATGCACGAGCCCATGGCTCAGCTTGAACACCTCGGCGGAACCGGGCGCGAGGCTGGCCGCCCCTTCACACGAAATCTCGTCGGGGTAGGTCGGGGTCTTATAGAGCAAGCGGTTTTGGGAATCGCAGAACCCCAGGGCATAGAGCCGCTCGTCCTGGACGATGCGCTGAAAGTACGCGAGGATCTTGCGTTTCGATTCCGACGTTACCAGCTCGGCCAGCGGCGCCTCGATCGTGCTCGCGACCAGCTTCGACCGGATCTCCAGGTCCCGGACAAACCACTTCAAGGTCAGGGTGTCGACTAGCGGGATGACGGCGTACGCAATCCCCGCCAGGACGACGGCCAGGGGGAGCAGGAACCGGAGAGACAACCGCATACCGAACAACTTAGTTTACAACCACCCCCGAAATCAAATATTGTGACCTCATGTACCGCTACGGGCTCGTGGGCAATTGCCAGGTCTCCGCGTTGATCAGCGACAGAGGGTCCGTCGACTGGATGTGCCTGCCGAGACCCGACAGCCCACCGGTGTTCGGCGGAATCCTGGACCCCGACGGCGGGCGATTCGCGATCTCCAGCCCTGCGGCTCCGGAACATCTCAAGACATCCCAGCAGTATTTGCCCAACACCAACATTCTAGTGACGATCGTCTCGCTCGCCAACGGGGACTCGTTCCAAATCACGGACTTTTGCCCGCGGTTCGAGCAATACGGCCGCATGTACCGCCCGGCGGCCTTGTTCCGCATCGTGGAGGCCGTCTCCGGGCATCCGTCGGTCGTCGTGAGCTGCCGGCCTGTATCCGGATGGGAAAAGGAGCCGGTCCGCTCGATTCGCGGGAGCAGCCACATCCGCTTCGAAGTTCGTGGCGACGTGCTCCGTCTGCTCACCAATATGCCGCTGACGTATCTGTGCGAAGAGACTCCGGTCGCGCTGACGCAGAAACTCTACTTCGGGCTCACCTGGGGGTTGGGCATCGAGGACGACCTGGTGAAAGTAACGCAGGAGTTCCTCGGCCAGACGACGCGCTACTGGCGCACGTGGGTGAAGAACTGCTCGGTCCCGGTCCTGCACCAGCAACAAGTCATCCGATCCGCGCTGGCGCTCAAGCTCCATTGCTTTGAAGATACGGGTGCGATTCTGGCCGCCTTGACGACAAGCCTGCCAGAACAGCCCGGCGGCGGGCGGAACTGGGACTATCGCTATTGTTGGCTGCGGGATGCCTATTACGCGTTGACCGCGTTCAACAACCTCGGCCACTTTGAGGAAATGGAAGCCTTCCTCAAATTCCTGTTGAACATCGCCCACGCGCACGAACACTCCCGAGACCGCCTGCGGCCCGTGTACACGTTGAGCCAGGGCCTGCCGCTGCCGGAAACCGAGCATGCAAATTGGAAAGGCTTCCGGGAAAGCACGCCCGTCCGGAGCAATAACCAAGCTGCGGAGCAGGTGCAGAACGACGTGTATGGTGAAATGATCCTGACCTTTGCACCCATTTTTTTCGACGAGCGGTTTTTCGACCTTCGCACCAATGAGCACGAAGCGTTGCTCGCACATTTGGCCCATCTGTGCGCACGCAGCATCGGCCAGCCCGACGCCGGGCTCTGGGAAAGCCGAAGCGGCTGGCAGGAGCACTCGTTCACCAACCTCATGTGCTGGGCCGGGCTGGAACGTCTCGAACGCATCCGGCAGGCCGGGCATCTCGCCTCATTATCGCTTGACCTGCCAGGAGCGCGGATCCGCGCGGCGGAGGCCTTGCTCCGCGCCGCAAAAAAGGTTGGCGTACATAACGGCCCGACGGATGATAGCTATGACGCCGCACTGTCGCAACTCACGATCCTCGGATACCCCAACCGGCAACTCTGCGAAGCCACAACCTCCCAGATTGTCAGCCAGCTTGGAATCCGGAACGGGACTGCGGCGACCGGCCTCTTTTACCGCTATGTCCGCGACGACGATTTCGGAAAGCCGGAATCCGGCTTTGTGATTTGTTCTTTTTGGATCGCCCAGGCCTTGGCTCGGCTCGGGCGCACCGCAGAAGCGAAAGAGATTCTGGCTGGGGTCTTGATCGCAGCGAACAGCCTAGGGCTTTTCTCGGAACACTTCCTGCCGACGACCAGTACTCAATGCGGGAATTTTCCCCAGGCCTACTCCCATGTGGGACTGATCAACGCCGCCTTCGCCGTCAGCCCTCCCTGGAGTGAAGCTCTCTGACAAGGGAGGGCGTAGACTCATTTATAACCATGTTGCCGTTTGGGAGGAAGGGCGATCCATGGCAAGCGGGCGCCGGATGCGGCGTCGAAAACGTGCAACCGCTCGGTGTTGATGGCGACCCCCACGGAATGATTCTGGGGCATGAGAAAGTCGCTCGATGCTTCCGCTCTGATTTCAGCCGAACCCCATCGCAGGGTCACCCATGACCGGGCGCCGGCCGGTTCCCTGTCGACCACGCTGGCCGAGTGTCCCGGCAAGCTCTCAGGTGTCCCCTGGATCAAGACATCTTCCGCCCGGATGCCGACGAGCACATCCAGAGAGTTCGCCGGCGTTGGGGAATCTGCTTGGAGGGCGGGGTCCCGCACGAGCGCAACTTGAACAGGCCCGACGTCCAGATGGGCAGGGGGGCCGGGATGGAGCCGGCCGGGAACAAGATTGATCTGCGGGCTGCCGATAAACTTTGCCACGAAGGTGTTGGACGGACAACGGTAGATGTCCATCGGGGTTCCGATCTGCTGGATGGCCCCTTTGTTCAGTACCGCGATGCGATCGGACAGGCTCAGGGCCTCTTCCTGGTCGTGGGTAACGTAGAGGGTCGTGGTCTTCAGTCGGGCATGCAGCCGCTTGATTTCCGCCCGGGTCTGGACTCGGAGTTGGGCGTCAAGATTGGAGAGCGGCTCATCCATCAAAAAGACTTGCGGCTCGCGAATCAAGGCCCGACCCAACGCCACCCGTTGGCGTTCCCCGCCGCTGAGCTCTGCCGGTTTCTTGGCCAGAAGCCCTGCGAGGCCAAGGAGGCTTGCGACCTGCTGAACCTCGCCCTGTAACGCGCCCTGTGGCACCCTGCGGAGCCGGAGCGGGAAGGCCAGGTTCTCGAACACCGTCTTATGCGGATAGAGCGCATAGGATTGGAACACCATGGCGATATCGCGCTCTTTAGGCGACAGGTACGTGACGGGCCGATCGCCGAAGTAGATCTCCCCGGAGGTCACCGGTTCAAGGCCCGCGACCAGATTCAGCACCGTGGACTTCCCGCAGCCGCTTGGCCCCACCAGAGTAAAGAATTCCCCTTCGCGGATCGTCAGCGAGAAGTCCCGGATGACCGGCCGATGCCCGTATCGTTTCTCCACGCGATCGAATCGGACCTCGGGCATGCCCCTTACCCTTTGAGCGCGCCGGCCGTCAGGCCCTGCACGATATGCCGGTGAAAGACCAAGACCAAGACAATGACGGGCACCGTCACCACGACCGACGCGGCGGCGATCTCCCCCCACCTGATTTCGTGGAGGCCCGGGAACAGCACGATGGCGACCGGCACGGTGCGGGACGCTTCCGTGGCCGTGAACGTGAAGGCGTAAAGAAACTCGGTCCAGGAGAAGATGAACGCGAGGACTCCGGCCGCCGTCAGCCCGGGGCGGGACAGCGGCAGCAGAATCCGCGTGAAGGCCTGCCAGGGTGAACACCCGTCAACTCGCGCGGCCCGGTAGAGGTCTTCCGGGAGCTCCCGAAAAAAGTTGGCGAGCATCCAGATCGTCAGCGGCAGGGCGAACGTCGTATGGCTGACGAGCACGGCCCACCATGTGTCGCGAAGACCCAAGACGCGCATGAACATGAACAGCGGCCCCACCGTCAGAATGGCCGGAAACATGGTCGCTCCCAGAACGAAACCCAGCATGAGGAGCTTGCCCCGCACCGGCAACCGCGCCAGCGGGAACGCGGCGAGAGCCCCTACGACCAGAGCCGTCATGGCTGTGAGCGCCGCAATGCCGAAGCTGTTCAGCATGATCCGGTGAAAGGGCTGGTGCTCGAACAGCGCCCGGTAGTGCGCCAGGGTGGGATGCGAGGGCAGCAAAGGGGACAGTTGCATCAGCTCGCTATCAGGCTTCAGCGAAGTGATGCCCTGCCAGAGAAGCGGCGACAGGGTCCAGACCAACACCAGGACCAGCAGGAGCCGCGACACGATGTCGCGACCAGGTCGAGCCGTCATGGGAGCCTCCCTACCAGTCTGCGCATGTCATGTCGCCCGAGCCAGAGCTGTAGCAGACTGAGCATGGCCACCACCGCAAACATCATGACTCCGATCGCCGAACCGTAGCCGAACTGCATCGTCTGGAAGAGAATCTTGTACGCGTAAATCGACAGGGTTTCCGTGGCGTCGGCGGGCCCTCCTCCCGTCAGAACATACAGCAGGTCGAAAGCCCGAAGGGCGTCAATTGTGCGAAAAAGCGCCGCGACCAGCAGGATCGGGCGGAGCAGCGGCAGAGTGACATGGACGAAGGTCTGCAAGGAAGAGGCGCCGTCCAAGGCGGCCGCTCGATAGAGATCCGGCGGGACAAGGGCGAGGCCCGCGAGCAGAAGAATGACCACGAACGGGGTGGTTTTCCAGACATCAGCGATGATGGCGGCATGAATCGCCAAAGAGGGCATGCCGAGCCAATTCACCGGCGCCGTCGTGATTCCGAGGTGCTGGAGAAGATAATTCAAGACGCCGAGATCGGGATGGTAGATCCAGTCCCACAGTTTGGCCGTCACCACGGTCGGGACGGCCCATGGCAGCAGGATCAGGGCTCGGACCCAGCCCGCTCCGCGGAATTGACGGCTTAGCAGGAGGGCAATGGCGAGCCCCAGCAGCAGTTCCAGCGTCACAGAGAGCGCCGCAAAGTAGAGGGTCACACCCAGGCTGTTCCAGAAGCGAGGCGCCTGGAGGAGAACCACGTAGTGGTAGATCCCCGCGAAGGCGTCGATGCCGAACGGCAAGACCCGGTATCGCGTGCTGAGCCAGAACAGGATGAGGATCGGGCAGAGCGCCAGCAGCGTGAGGGTGAACAGGGCGGGAAAGAGCAGAAGGTAGCCGGTGCGGGCCTCTGACTGCCGGTTCATAGCCGTTCGAGCAAAAGGGTGTGGAGGAGTTCCCGTTCCGCCGCGACGAGGGCCGTGCGGGGGGGGCGCAGGCCGGCAAGGACCGCGCTGAATTCCGACTGCAGGATCTGAGAGACCATCGGGTAGAAAGGGGTGACCGGACGCGGCCGGGCGCGTTCGAGGATCGGCTGCAAGGTGGAGAGAATCGGCTGCGAGGCAACCACCTTGGGATCGTGATACACGCTTCTTCGGGTGGGCGCGATTCCTACCTTGCGGGCCATCACCTTCTGGGCTTCAGGGGACGTGAGAAACTCGATGAACTGCCAGGCCGCCTCCGGATGACGACTGTCATGCGCAATTCCCAGGTGCCACCCGCCAAGGGTCGAAACCGCCGGTCCACCGCCGAAACTGGGCAGCGGGCCCACCCCGACCTTCCCGCGAACCGGCGACCCCTCCTGTTCAAACAAGGACCAGGCATAGGGCCAGTTGCGCGTGAAGAG
>CAYLLY010000003.1:0-73696 GCA_964384595.1 uncultured Nitrospirales bacterium | reverse complement strand
GAGGATCCGCCCTATGCGGATTGGGGTTGGTCGGAGGCCAGTCCTTAGTAACCCGCACCCTCCGCCAGACAAACCAGAACGGACAGCAACATGGGTGCCATCGCGGCTCGGCCCGCAGGCACGCCTCTCATCTCTCGTAAAATCAATAGAGTGCGATCACGAAGATGGAAGACAGGCGGGGATTACTATGAATGTTAACTGTCTGAATTGTTGGACAGTGAAAGGACGATTGCGTCTCAGCGCCCCAAAATCAATAAGATTCAGTGTCCAGCGTCTTAGACGCAAAAAGAAGCTGTGGGGCGGGCTGGGACCCGCTCGACGCCGCCCTGAGACCGGATCCCTCCTTGAAGCGCTTCATCCGGAATAAGTCCTCGCGCTCTCGCTCCTCCAACACCAGGCGGATCTTCCTGACTTCCGTGACCAAAGAGGGAATCATCACCTCATTGAGCGCGTTGATCCTGCGGGTCACCCTCTTGATTTCGCTTCCGAGTTTCTTCAGCCGCATTTCCACAGACACGCTTCGGAGGATCACCTCCAGCACCGTCTCAAACCGGCGCGCCGAGTCGTCAATGTAGGACGACACGCCGGAAGGCGCGTATCCGCGGGCATCCAGCGATCGGATCACAAGGGGATATTGGAGGTCCGGGAACCGCACCCCCCAGACATTGCGTTCGGTGATCTCGATCGGCAGAGTGCGTTGCGCGGCATACCCCGCCGATTTGAGCGGGGCCACTCCGTCCATCGCCAGGGCCAGTGTCAAGGAAGACAGGGCCTGGTCCATGGCGGCTTCCATCCGCTCCCGGCTCTCAATGACATGCCCCATCACGGCGAAAAACTCGCGGACGACGGCTTCCCGCTTGCTCCGCAACAACTCCAACCCCCGCTCCGCCACCTGGATCTGGCGTTTGAGCAGCAGGAGATTCATCCGGGTCCGGCCGATGCTCTCCATGACGCGCTATCCGTAATACCGCTCGATCAGTTCCGGCTTGACTCGCGTCAGCCGGTCCTTCGGCAGGTACCGCAGGAATTTCCAGCCGAGGTCCAGGGTCTCCGTGATGTCGCGGTCCCGATCGCCCTGGTTCACAAACTCCTGCTCGAAGTCCTGCGCGAGCTTCAGAAAGCTGCGGTCCGATTCGGTGAGCCCCTCCTCGCCGACGATCGCGGCAAGGCGGCGGACATCCCGCCCCTGCGCATAGAGCGCGTAAAGCTGATCGGCAACCGCCCGGTGGTCTTCGCGGCTCTTGCCCGGCCCGATCCCCAGATTCATCAGACGCGAGAGGCAGGGCAGCACGTCGATCGGGGGGAAGACCCCCTTGCGGTGCAGGTCGCGGGAAAGCACGATTTGGCCCTCGGTGATGTACCCGGTCAAGTCCGGTATCGGATGCGTGATGTCGTCGTCCGGCATGGTCAGGATCGGAAGCTGGGTGATCGAGCCGGCTTTGCCTTTGATCCGTCCGGCCCGCTCGTAGAGCGAGGCCAGGTCGGAGTACATGTACCCCGGATATCCCCGCCGGCCGGGAATCTCTTCGCGAGCGGTGGCGATCTGGCGCAACGCCTCGCAGTACGCGGCCATGTCGGTCAGGATGACCAGGACGTGGAGACCCTGCGTGAAGGCCAGGTACTCGGCCGCGGTCAGGGCGTAGCGCGGAGTGAGCAGCCGCTCGATGGTGGGATCGTCCGCTAGGTTCAAGAAGACGACGGCATGTTCCATCACGCCGCCGCGTTCGAACTCGCTTAAAAAGAAGGACGCCTCGCGAAACGTGATGCCCATGGCCGCGAAGACGACCGCAAACGCCCCTTCGCCGCTGGCTGCGGCTGGAGGGGCCACATCGGATTCGCGCACTTTGGCCTGGCGAAGGATCTGGGCCGCCAGTTCCTTGGCCGGGAGGCCGGCTCCGGAAAAGATCGGCAGCTTCTGGCCTCGCACCAGCGTATTGAGTCCGTCGATCGTCGAAATGCCGGTCTGGATGAAATGGGACGGCTTTTCCCTGGTCACCGGATTGATCGGCCGCCCGATGATCTCCATGCGGGCGTCCGGCACGACCGGCGGCAGTCCATCAATCGGCGCCCCGGCGCCGTTGAACCGCCGTCCCAGCATGTCCGGCGAAAGGTCCATCATGGCGGCGGACTCCGTCAACCGGATGCGGGTCCCGGAGATCCCCAGCCCGGAGGTCTCTTCCAATACCTGGACGACGGCGTGCCGCTCCGACACCTCGATCACCTGACCGCGCCGGGACTCGCCGCTCGGGAGAAGAATCTCCACCATTTCACCTAGTGACGCTTTCCTGACCCGCTCGACAAAGAGGAGCGGACCGGAGATGCCGGTGACGGTCCGGTATTCGCGCGCAATCAAGTCACTCACGGTGTCGCTCCCCTTGCCCCCATATCCTGTTCCATCTTCTCGATCATCGCCAGGGCCTGCGGCACGCAACGGTCAGGCTCCGTCTCCTTCATGCGCTCGAGTTCCACCCGAAACGGCGACGCCAGAATCTGCTCGATCGGCCGGCCTTTCCTGTGTAGCTCGCGGCAATAACGCAGGAACTGCAGCAGGGCCTTCAGCATCCAGTACTGCTTCTCCAACGGGCAGGCGGCGTCGGTCTCCGAGAAGGCGCTCTGCCGCAAGTATTCCTCGCGGATGAGGCGGCTCACCTCCAGCGCGATCCGCTCCGGATCCTGCAGCGCATCGATCCCGACCAGTTGCACGATCTCCTGCAATTCCTCCTCCTTCTGAAGAAGCGCGGCCAGGTCGGCCCTGAGCTTCGGCCAGTCACCGGCGACGTTAGACACGAACCACGGATCGAGGGACGCGGTATAGAGGGAGAAACTGCGTTTCCAGTTGATGGCCGGAAAGTGGCGCCGGTGGGCCAAGTCGGAGTCCAGCGCCCACAGACCCCCCGCGACCTGCACCGAACTTTGCGTCACCGGCTCCGAGAAGTCTCCGCCCGGAGGGGAAATGGCGGACACGATGGTCACGGACCCTTCGCGGTGCTCCCGGCCCAAACACCGAGCGCGCCCACCGCGTTCGTAAAAGCCGGCCAGCTTCGTGGCCAGGTACGTGGGATAGCCTTCCTCACCCGGCATTTCTTCGAGCCGGGCCGAAATTTCGCGGGTCGCTTCGGCCCAGCGCGAGGTGCTGTCGGCCATGAGGGCGACGGCATAGCCCATATCCCGGTAGTACTCGGCCAGCGTGATCCCGGTATAGATCGAGGTCTCGCGGGCCGCCACCGGCATGTTCGACGTGTTGATGACCAGGACCGTGCGCTTCATGAGCGGCATCCCGCTCGTCGGATCCGTCAAGCGCGGGAATTCAACGAGCACCTCTGTCATTTCATTTCCGCGCTCTCCGCACCCGATGTAGATGATGATATCGGCCCGCGCGTGTTTCGCCAGGGTTTGCTCCACCACGGTCTTGCCGGTCCCGAACCCGCCGGGAACGATCACCGTCCCCCCGGACGCGACCGGAAACAGCATGTCGAAGACCCGCTGTCCCGTGACGAACGGCACCACCGGCGGGAAGCGCTCCGCGACCGGCCGGGGCGTGCGCACCGGCCATCGCTGCATCATCGTGACCGGACGGTCGCCGTCGAGCAAAGCGATCGGCTCGGTGACGGGAAAGCTTCCATCACGGATTTCCCGCAGCGTCCCGCTCACTCCCGGCGGCACGAGGATGCGATGCTGGATCTTCTCGGTTTCCTGGACGACGCCGAGACAATCCCCGCCCGACACCGGCGTCCCTGGCTGCACGACAGGACTGAACGCCCATCGGCGCTCCCGAGACAAGGCCGGCAGAGTCACCCCTCGCGCGATCCAGTCCCCGTGCCGGGCCGCAATCACGGTGAGAGGACGCTGCACGCCGTCGAAGATCGCGCCGAGAAGACCGGGGCCCAGCTCCACTAGGAGCGGCTCTCCCGCATCCGCCACTTCCTCGCCGAGCGTCAGACCGGTGGTGTCCTCGTACACCTGAATCGTAGCCTCATCGCCGTGGAGTCGGATGACCTCACCCAGGAGGCCCAGATTCCCCACCGAGACACGGTTGAACATCCGGGTATGGGCCATGCCCCTCGCCACCACCGTCGGGCCGGAGACTTTGATGATGATGCCGTTCATCGCTTGATCTTCAACTGGTACCCGATCGCCCGGCGCAGAAGACGGGCGAGGTAGACCTCGCGCGTTTCCTGCGTCCTCCCCGCGCGCGCCACCGGCATGGCAAAGAAGACTGGAACGATGCTCTCCTCCATTGCCGTCCGGCTCTTTTCGGAAAGCGCCGACCGGTACTCCTCGTTGTAGAGGACGACTCCGGGTTCCTTGCCCTTGAGCAGGGTGAGAAGCCTTTCGGCCGCCTCGTCCGACCCGGCGACCTCCGTCACCTCGACGCCAGCCAGCCGGAACCCAAGGGCCGTATCGGGATCGGTGACGACCATCAGGCCGGCCATAGTCAAACAGAAGGTGTGGGACTAAAGCCCATCGCCTCTCCTCCCAACCTATATGACCAACCACGCCATGAGGTGGTCGGGCCCCATGCCTGAGACCTTCCCGCGCACGATCAGACGGAGATTCCGCACCTCGCTCACCTTCCGTTCGATATAGGCCGTCGCGACGCCGATACCCAGCGGATCGCGACGCGCGAGGCCGATGGCCTCATGAAGCAGCCAGCGATCGAGCCACCCTTCCATCCGCGGGACAGAGACAGGGTCGGTTTCCGCAAACCTGCCTGCAAGCCACCGATAGGGAGTCTCGGCCAGCAGCGACAGCCCATGGCGAAGATTTCCGGCTCCCACGACCGCTCGAAAGAGCGACGGGGTGACCCGCCCGCCCGCGTTAAGGTAGTAGCGGCCCGCTTCATGACCCAGCGCAACCTGCTGGGCGCCGGAGACCCCCGACAAGGCGCTGCGCTCCTCCAGGTAGCGAAACGCCGTCAGCAGATTCGTCTTGTCCACGAGAAGCCGCAGGTAGTCCTTCACCACCAGATCATCGTCATTGCCGTCGGCGGTCACTCGCAATGCCGCGCGCAAGGCGAACCGGTCGAGCGCGAACTCAAGGGGCTGGAGTACGTCGGAATCCCCGAGCGTTTTCAGCCCGTCACGCAGCGGACGCGCGAGGGGCGACCGCCACGTCTCCAATGTGTCCGCCACCGCCCGTAACGTAGGCGCTCTCGCCAGTTCGGCCAAGGCGACCTCGCCCAGGGTTCCGACGGGTATGGTCAAGGCCAACATCTCTTCTATCGGCGCATGCGCGCGCTTGCCGCGCAGGATCACCTTAAGATTGTACGCGTCCCACCGCATAAGGAGGGCCTCCATCAATTCGCGCGCCCGGTGCGCCGTCATCCGCCGAAGCTTCGCGAGGGTCCGGACCATATCCCGTCGGAATGCCTCGTCCATGCGGGCGCCGATGTCGTGGCCGGAACGTGAACCCGCCTTACCCATCGTCCATTCCAGGCATGCGGCATACGGCGAACTTTTCAACCACTCCTCGATTCCTTCCACGGACTGTTGAGCGACGAGGGTCTGGTACCGGAACCGGTCCAATAACTTCCCCTCCATGGCCCGGACTCGGGCATTGATGTACGCGTAGTCATCCATCGTTATCGGCTGCCTCTCTCGCTCCAGGCGACTTGCCCCCAGCCTGCTGCTCAGCGAACAGCAGTCGGTTGAGTTCGATGGCCAGTTCCGGTTTTGCCTTCGCCAGGCGGGTGGCCAGACTGTTTCTAAGGACCTCGCCGTCGGCCTCCAGTTCCAGCCCCAGCAAAAGGTCGTCCCGGTTCTGCACCTGGAACGGAATGTTTCGCTCCGCCAATCGCTCTTCCAAATGGGCGCACTCCCGGCCGTCGATCACCGCCTGGAGCGGCCCCGGCGGCACCTTGGCGAGAACTTCGTCCAAAAGGGCTTCCATGATCTTCGCCCGCTCATGCGCTTGAAGGGCCATGGTCTTTTCGGTCACCCGTCGCCAGACGGCCTCAAGCACCTCGCGCTTGGCTTCCAACAGACTGCGCCGGGCCGCAATCGAAGCCCGTCCCAGAATGGCGGTGCGATGCCGGGCGATTTCCTCCCCCGCCTGTAACTCCGCCTCACGGTCCGAGGCCTCGGCGGCCGCCTCGGCCTCGGCGACCAGACGGTCCGCGTCGGTGCGGGCCTTGGAGAGGACGGCTTTTGACTTCGCCTCTCCCTCTTGCAGCAGAGCCGCTATGAGAGTTTCGTACGCCATCGCAACGGATGCGCGCTACATGGCGAACGCGACACGGTCCGAGGGCGGCGTATCGCGCCCGCTCCTCATTTCAGCGCGAACAGGACCAGAATCGCGATCGTGAAGCCGAAGATCACCAGCGTTTCCGGTATCACCAGCAGAATCAACATGGTCCCCAGCGATTCCGGCTTTTCGAGAATCGCCCCGATGGCGGCTGCGCCGATCTTCGCTTGCGCCAGTCCCGTCCCCAATGCCGCCAGCCCGATGGCCAGGCCGGCCCCGATCGCCAAGAGCCCAAGGTCAGTCATGATTATCCCTCCTTTGTTGCGTGTCCATCATGTCGCTCGCCTGAACGGTTTATAAGGCCTTCCGCCGGGCGCAAAGAAATTTTCGAAGAACTCCACGTAATGGAGCCTCAGGGACTGTATGGCGGGGGAGAGCGTGCCGAACGCAAGGTTCACGACATGGAGGGTTCCTCCGACGGCAACCGCCAGAAGCAGATTCCCTACCATGCCGCCGAGCTTGTTGGCCGCAAAAGCCAGCGCCGCCGACGCCACGCCGATTCCCATGATCCGCAGGTACGACAAAACGTTGACGAGATTGTGAATCTCCATTGCGCCGTGCGCGCCGCCGAAGCCGAAGATGACGGCCAGAGACGCCAGGAAACCGGCCAGGGCGTAAGGGAGCCAATGACGCGGCAGCAGCCCGGCCATGCTCGCGATGAGGCCGATGAAGGCGAAGACCAGCAGCAGCCCTCCCAGTTTGGCCAGAAATTCATGCCGCGCTTCCCGCCGCCAGGCCCAGACCGCTCCCAGCACGATCCCCAAAGCGACGTGCGCGGTACCCAGGCCTATGGAAAGATAGAGCAGAGGGAGGAACGCTTCCATCCGGTTCAGGAGAGGATGGAGCCCGACCCGTTCGCCCAGCTCGCCGAACACCTCTCCGAACAGAACGCCGAACAGGATCGCGGCTCCCGCGGCCCAGAAGTAGACCGCCGCGAGGTCGCGCACGAGCGCGTGCCGGCCGTAGCGGCGCTGGGCGACAAGCGCGATCCCGAAGATGAGCACGCCGTACCCGACATCCCCCAGGATCATGCCGTAAAACAGGGGGAAGAACACGGCCAGAAAGGGAGTCGGATCGATGCTGCCGTACCGCGGCAACGCAATCAGCCGCGTCAATGCCTCGAAGGGTTTCAGCAGACCGGGATTGCGCAGCACAACCGGGACCTCCGTCCAGTCGGCTCTGCTGATGGGTGTTTCCTCCAGGACGACCTTCCCGCCGAATTCACGCGTGAGCCGCTCGGTCAGGACCGGAAGCGCCCGCCTGGTGGTCCAGCCGAATATGATCGTGGCAAGGTCGGTCCGGTAAAAAAACGCGGCCGCCTCCATCTGCTCCAGCCGTCGGCAGACGGCTTCCTGATATTGCGCCACCTCCCGACGCCAGGCGCGGGCAAGGTCCGCCAGCTTGTCCCGCAGGCGCTTCGCCTGTAACGGAAGATCGACTTTCTTCTTGAGGATGATGCGGAGCGCTTGTCCCAAAGGCTTGTCCGACACCGAGGCCGGAAGGCGGAGCTCACTGATCCCTTCCTCCCAGAGGAGTCCCCGAATCCGCGCGGCATAGGACCTCGGATACACGAGCAGGATCGCCAGCGACCTCTCGTCCAGGCGCGCGTGAAACAGCTCAAACCGCCCCTCCGTGACCCTGGCCATCATCTCCCGAAGGAGGGGCAGCAAGGCGCCGTCCCCCGACTGGCCCTCCTCAATCGTGACACCGACGTAGTCCAGTTCCTCGCTCTCCTGAATAAGGCTGAGAAACGGAGCCAGGGCTTCGAGCGCCTTTTCGTATTTCGACAACAGGGCCAGCTCGTCTTCGCACTCCTTGATTTGACACGTCAGGTAGTCCACGCGGCTCCCCACATGACGAACAAGGCGGGCCAGTCGTTTCGTGTCCTGATCGGTGAGGTCGGCCGGGGCGATCTCGCTCCGGTCGGCCGATCCTCTGGACGGCGACTCGGGCAACAGCAGGAGAAGTCGACGGAGTTCCTCACGCACATGTTCCATCTCGGTCTTCCGCCGGCGGGCGGCCTCATCCAACACCTGCCGGCGCAAAGGAGTCCGCAGAGCTTCGACCGTAGCGGACTCGATATGGAATACGCCCGCCTCTTGCAGAATCGCCGTCACCCGATCCGCAAGACTGCAAGGGCAGGCCAACCGGAGTTTGGCCATCGGTTCGATCATGATGCGCCGCTCCGGGACAATGACGGGAGCACGCGACGCAGAACGATCTCTGCCGCCTCATCCAACCTGCTCATGGCCTTCGCTTTCATGGCGACGGCTCTGTCCTGCGCCTCCGACGCCAGCCGCTCGGCGTCGCGCCTTGCTTCCTCCACCCCTGCGGCGATCAAGGCCGCCTTCCGCTCCCCGCCGGCACGGCGCCGCCCGGCCAGCAGAGTTTCCGCCCTGGCCCGAGCTTGCTCGAGCATGGCCGTAGCCTCCTCTGCGGCCGAGCCGACCATGCGCTCCACAGCCCGCTCGGCCGACTGAATTTCCTTGAGGATCGCGGGAGACTGCTGTTCCGGCGTTTCAGGCATACCACAACGGGAATGAGCAAGGAGAATGCCTATTCAGCCCTTTCGTGCGTGCCGAAAGTTTTCATGCAGAATCAATGCGATGAAGGTACGAGAAAAACGTGAAGGCAAGGCGGGAAGGGACTTCTGTGGAGATCTGCAACAGTTAAGAAAAGAAGCTCTGTAGCAGAACGCCCATTCTCATGCATTCCAGCCAGCAGGCCTGAGCCGGCCGACATTCTCGTGATACTCCCGCAAGTGGATTTTGACCGGGACCAACAAGCCCGCCGGTAGGGGTCCGGCAAGAAGGTCCCGGCTGAAGCTGAACGGGCGCTGATACGGCCTGATGCCGTATGCGGCGCGGGCCACCGCCCACACGACATGCTCGACCCATCTCGATGACACCGCCCGATCGAGAAAGCGGTACAACGTCGGAGCGTCTCTCATATGCGCCAGGTAGGCATCCGTGATTTCGCGCAGCAGTGCCCCCTCAGCGGAAGTCCGTTCATAGACCGGTCCCAGGACGTAATTGAGCGAGAGAAAATCCTGAAGGTCGAACCGCACGTCCACGAGCCTGGTTTCCTCCTTGTACAGGGCCCAGTCCGTGGTGAGGTGAAGCCGTTCCAGAACGATCAGAAAATCCCGAAGTAGGATCTCCTCATAGTCCGCCCATTCACGGCTCAGCCGCACCTTCAGGAAGGTCCGGGTGTCGTAACTGTGACCGGGGAAATAATGGAGGCACGAGAGCTCCAGCAGCCTCCCGGCGAGGGTCCGCTTGGGATACCGGAACACCCATTCGTCCGGCGCCTGCCATCCGGCCTCCCTAAGCCGCCGGATGTATCGAGGCAGAAAGGCCTGAAACACGGGCCCGCCGTCCTCCTCCAGCGGCGTCTCGGCGGAGGCCCCGATCACGACCGTCAACCGACCGATCGGCATCCTCGTGTAGCCGTCAGGCCCGACCAGAAAATTAAAGCCGCCCCAAGGTCCGGCGCTCAGCGACACCTCGATCCCCGCCTCCTTCAATTGCGTCTCCGTTTCCCGCGTCACTTCTCCGATCATGTTCACCAGACACCCCACATGCACGTGCCGATCGCGAAAGAGCGGCGGCCACGTGAGAGCGGCCGGATTGTCGTGCGCTTCGGCGAAGCAGGTCATCAGAAGCGCCATTCCAGACCGCTCTCGAACTTGATGGCATTCTCGCGATGCGGGGCGTAGAGGCGGCCCGGGAAAAACTCGCCCCAGTAGGCGAACAGACGCGCGGTAGGCGTCACGTAATAATCCGTGAGCACATTCACCTCCTGCCCGATGTCCCTCGTCGCATCGCCGGGAACGGATGTCGTGCTGTAAGCCAGCGACGAACTCAGCACGGGACGCGGCCCCAGCACGCCCGTCCCCGCCGGCTGAGACACGGTGGCCGTGAGGTAGGTCCACGACAGTCGCGTTTCGAGCTTGGGCGTCGGCCTGACGATGAGATACGGCTGGGCGAACGTGACGTTCGAGAACCCCCCGCCCCGCCGCGTGTCGAACCCCCGACCGTTGTACCCATGCACGTCGTCCGAGAAAATGAAGTTGTACTTGAAACTCGCCTCGTCAACGAACAACTGGTCGAAGTTCGTGTTGGTCTCGTCGTTGGGCCTGTTGTCTCCACTGCCGTATCCGAACGTGATCCCCGGCGACAGGAACCGTTGCCAGACCGGCTGGAACGCCTCTGGAGGCGTGTACTGCATGTCCAAGTAGGCTAGGTACGCCCGATGCCTTTCCCTCCTTCCGGCAACGCCGCCGGCGGCACCCGAGTTCACCGGCGAGGTGCCGCGCAAGTGAGCCAGTTCCCACCAATAGTTCAGCGACCCCGACAGGCGGGACTCGAAGAGGCCGGACCCGTTGAGGTCGACGTACTGGTTCTGTTTGTTGCGCCCGACGGCGGTCGTATCCCACATCCGCCAGAGGAATCCCTGGGTCCGATGGCTCGGCGTGATCTTGTAATTGGCCAGGAGCAAGATGCCCTCCAGGTTCTCCTCCTTGCCGGTCACGTCCCCTACCTTCTGCTGCGCGGTCTCGCTGTTCTGGCTGACGGCATTGCCCGTGAACGGAAGGAAGCTCACGCCGGCCTGGTTGTCGATCGAACGGCCAGTCGAGCCATGGACCCAGGTCAGTTGCGTGCTCAACTCCGGCGTCCAGGGCTTGATGGCGGTGACGGAGTCCCGCACGATATGGCCTATGATGCCATTGCCGAGGTGGCCCGGCATCCGCCCGGCCCGCACGGTGGCCCAGCCGTCGTACTGAAGGTAGAAAAGCTGGGTGTTGACCTGGAACTGGCGTTGCCCCGCCGCCGCGAGGGGACCCAAGTCATTTCCCAGGAGGACGCCGTCGTTGAATTCGTCCCCGGCGAAGTCGAGCCCGTACACCAGCATGAAGGGGGCCTTTTTCAGGGCCGTGGTCACATAGCCGCGGATATCCGTATAGCGGAGAAAACTGAGCTGCCTGTTGGTGTCGGTCCCCAGCACGTTTCCGCCGAACGAGGCGCCGGAGCTGTTCTTCGTGGTCACGCCGGCGATATGGCCAGCGTCCCCGGCCACGGTATTCACCGTATCCCCGAACGCATGCCGGGCATTGAACCGCCAGCGGGTGTAGCCCAGGAGATCCAGTTCCCAGCCCGGCCCCTTCGCCGGAGCCGGCATCTCCAGTTCGAGGTGCGGCTCGGGAGCGCAGCCGATGAAGCCGGGACAGGCCGTGTACCGGCTCGGTTTGCGGATATTCACGCGGAGCGAAGTCTCGGGGTCGGGAGGCGGAGGCGACGCGGCGACCGCTCGCTCCAACTGCTCGAGCCGCCGTTGGGTGTCCGCCCGCTCTCCTTGCTCCAGCGGCTCTGTCGGCGTCCGGTTCCCCGTTTCTGCCTTGTCCCCGAGCCCTTGAGGCGCCTGGGCCGCGTCCTTCCCGGCGCCTTGCAGAGCCCGCTCCAATTGCTCAAAGCGGCGCAGCATCTCCTCGCGCTCCGCCTGATGCCGGCGCTCCATCTGTTCCATCCGTTCCTTCAGTTGCTTAAGCGCCTCGACCCCTTCGGCGGTCGTCTGTCCGGCAGCCGGGGACACCCCAAGCAGCCACGGCTGGAGGAGCAGGACGACTGCCGCGAGGACGATGGGCACCAGACGTCGTACCATGTGGTTGTGCTCTCTTATGTGGAGTCCCCAACGGGATTTGAACCCGTGTTTCCGGCCCGAAAGGCCCGCGTCCTTGGCCGACTAGACGATGGGGACACCCGCCAACTCCCTGCTATTGGCGGCTTTGCACTCCGCTCCCTAACCGTCGAATCTCTTCGGCGAGGCTGGCAAACTCGCGGCTGAAGTCCATCTCGCTCTTGTGGGTGGAACCTCCTACATACACAACGCTTCCCTGATTGCCGCGGTGAACCTTCACCCACAGTCGTCGGTGATAGATGAAGGCCGAGAGCGTCAATCCCACCACCAGCGCCGTGGAGCCGACCCAGACCAGCCACGCGCCGGGGTCCTTGGCGATCTGGAGCCCCGTGAATTTTCGGGGCATATAGCCGACAAGCTCAAAGTCATACTTCGAGCCCTGCACCTGGACAAGATCGGGGAACTCGTACAGCAGCCACGGAGAGGCTCTGAGGCGGTCCCCTTCGGCGACCGTGATTTTCACGGCGGGGTTGCGGTGCTCGATCGACTTGGAAAACACCGCCTTCTTGTGCGGATCGAATCCGAAGTCCGCCACGAACTCGGTCGCGGCCAAGGTGAGCCCGAGGTCCTCCAGCACGGTCTCTTTCCGCCACTCCAACAATACGTCCTGCAGCATCCGGCCTGTCTCCCGGTCCGAGACAAGGACCCGTACCTTCTCGACACGATCCCACACGTCCCCATAGCTCGATTGGTAGAACCTGATGCCCTTGTACTCCAAGGGGTCGTTGACTCGGATCGTTTTCGTAAGGATGTCCTTGCCTTGGTCGACCACCGTGAGGGTGCTGTTGTAGGATTTCACCGCCCCCGTGTCGTAGTAATCCATCCAGAACCGATCCACCCTGAGATGAAAGCCGCCCTGAGCAATGTAGTATGTCTCGCCTTCCACACCGGCCCCGAAATCCTTGAACCCGAACAGGACTCCGATGAGCCCCCCAAGGAGGATCACGGGAACGCTCAGGTGGGCGACGTGGGCCCCGACTCGACCCATGACGCCCTTGGACGCGAACAACGTCAATTCTCCCGCGCCCCGCTCGACGAGGACGCGATACCCTTTCCCGGCCAGCGTCGCGGCGATCTCGCAGGCCAGCGATTCTTTCTCAGCCGCCGCGTCCAGACGGAGGTTGTGATCGAGGCTCGAAATGAACTGCGGCGTGACGCCGGTCCTGTCCTGGCGGACCGAGCGCCAGATCGCCGGAAAGCGCTTGAAAAAACAGGTGAGAGAATTGACGCAGAGCAGGACGAGTAGCCCGGCAAACCACCAGGCATGATAGAGGTCGGTGAGGCCCAGCGTCCGGAGCCACCGCGCGACGACCTCCCCGTATGCGCCGACGTATCGTTCGCCCGGCTCGCCTTGCGGGATGACGGTGCCGATCGTGGCCACGATCGCGATCGTGATGAACAGAATAATGGCAAGCCGGAGTGATGCCAGGCCGTCACGCACTCGAACCCACACGGATCCCCATCGAGGCACCACCTCGCTCGAAACCACCGCCGAAAACATCCCGGCCATCATGGCTTGAGCCCGACCAATCCGTCATTCGCGCGATTTGCGACGTAATACAGACGGCCGTGATGGAACCGCGTCTCGATCACGCCTTCCGCTGCGAGTTCCACCAAGCGCCCAGCCACCAGGGACGGTAATGTCCCCAGCGTCTCGGCGAGCTCGCTGAGCGTCGCGGGGTGGCGCGTGACGATCTCGACGAGCCGCTCAGCCAGCGCCTCGACGGGCGGTAGTGGCGCGGCGTCCGGATGCTCGGCGATCACTTCACAAGCGGGCCCAAAGTACGCGGCGATCGCGGCCATGCGCTCCGGAGCGACCGGCAGCGCCGATTTCACCGCCGGCGGCCTGACCACGGTGTTGAGATGGATGCGGTCCGGCAGGATGAAGTCCATCATGATCTTCAGCCGTTCAAGTTGCTCCGGGGTGTCGTTCAGCCCGCGGACCAGCATGATCTCCAGCCAGATCTGCCCGGCAAAATGCCGACGGAACGTGGCGAGCCCGGCAATGACCTGCTCGACACTCAACCCGCCCGGAGGGCGAACGATACGGTTGTAGGTCCGGTTATCGGCCGCATCCAGGGAGGGGAGCACGACATCGGCCTGATACAGCGCTTCCCGCACGGTCTGGAAAGTAAGCAGCGTCCCATTGGTGACGACAGCCACCGGCACCTCTGTCATGTCCTTGATAGCTCTGATTAACGCCGCGATGTCTCCATACAGCATCGGTTCACCGGATCCGGAGATGGTCACGTAGTCGAGGTCCTGTGCCGATGCCAAGGCCTCACCGACTTCCATGAGGATCACCGAGAGCGGCGGATAAACCGCTTCCGTCCAACTGCCGACGGGTGTCGGACCGAGTTGACAGTAGACGCAGTTCAGGTTGCAGGTCTTGAGCGGAACCGGATCGACCCCCAGCGACTGGCCCAGCCTTCGCGAAAGCACGGGTCCATAGACGTACTGCATTCAGTTCCTCACCGGCTCATGGCTCGACGAAGGGCAGGCAGAGCGCTTTCGTGATCGTGGTCAGCCCCAGCCGACGCGCGCTCTTTTCGACTTCCGCCCGGAGTCTGCGGCGTTCAATCTCGGTCGCCGCTCCTTGCAACAGCTCGCGCGCTTCCCGGGTCCACTCAAGGCTCGTCCCGTCAAAAGCCGCCTCGCATGTCAACGGCCCTTCGGTCGACCGTCCCGACTGGAGCGCCGCCACGTTTTCCGTGGTGAACCGCGCGCGAACCGCGCCGCAGACGGGACAGGCATGAGGCTGCTCGTCTTTCGCCACATGTCCGCAATTCCCACACCGATAGATGAGTCGCGTCGCCGCCGCCGGCCTCTCGGTCGCAACGCCGTGGCTTCCCGGCATCAGACGAGCGATGGCCGTGTCCATCACGGAGGTCGTGATGACGGAATGTCCTTGCTCGATCGCGTACTGCATGATGCCGACCCGCGCGCATGCCGGCATCCCCATCCGCGCCATCCGCCGGGCCGCCTCTTCGGACCAGACGACGGTGTGCTGCGCCGCGGTCTGGAGGGGAGGCGTAGACGTTTGGTTTGAGATCAGCACATGGCAAGACGCCTCCCGCAGGAGTCGTTCCGTGATGCTCCCGATATCCAGATCTTGGTCACTATGAATGCCGACGCGGCCCATGATCAGAAGCCAAGGCCGACTCTGCTTGACGCGTTGCAGCAGCTTCTGCAGGGGTTTGCCGTCCAACAGTGACGTGGTGATGTCGGAGCCCATGCTCCGCGCGATGTCCCGCGCGATGTCGAGCTGGGAGTGGTAGATCTTCGCCAGACCGCTGTCGATGATTTCTTCGTGAAGCTTCTCCTGCTCCCGGAACCGGAAGACCCGCCCGGCTTCCTCTGACAGGACCGCTCCGATGCTGTGAAAGGCCGCATAGTGAAAATATGGGTCGAAGGCCGCGACCACGTCCACCGGGACGCCGAGGGCCTGACCCAAGGCCACGGCCGTCCTGAGCCCGCCGAAGGCGTGGGGACTGCCGTCGAGCGCGACCATGATGTTGCCGCCGTTCATCGGCCGCGTATCCTTGGTCACGAGGATGTCCGACGACCTGACCCGCCGGACGACGCGCTCGCAGACGCTTCCGATATCGCTCTCGCTCACGGCTCCGAGCCCGAATGCGCCCATCACGACGAGATCGTACCGGTGCGTGTCGATATCCTCGACAAGAGCCTTATAGTTCTTGCCTTCCAATGTGCGCCGTTCGAACGGGAGGTTCGCGTCGGAGCACGTGCGCTCGACACGGTCGAGATAGGAATCCGTGATGATTTGCAAGCCCCGGAAAATCAACGAGTCATGGATTTTCCGTTGCCGCTCCAGGACGGTCTCCTCGTGGTATTCCTCCGGGAGCCCGGCCTCCATCTGCTTGAACCGTCGCTCATGCATGCGCGCCGCATAGACGTGGCTCCCGATGACCCGAGCGCCAAGGCGCTTGCCCAGCATCACAGCCAGATCAACGGCGCAGTTGGAGCAGTCCGAGTTGTCCACCGGCACGTAGATGGTCTTGTACACGCCTTGACTCCTTACCCCCCCCTCGCCCTGTTAAAAAGCCGGGCTCAGTCCCCGCGAGCTGAGTGCGGCACACACCTGTCCAACCGACCTGCAATCCTCAATGGTGAACTGCCCGGTCGCACCTGATCCCGAGACTCCCGAGTACCCGCCCGGCCACGTCACCGACCCCGCGCTCATCATCGAGGCGCCGCACTTCATCAGAACCTCGCGGAACCCTTGTCGCTCGCGGGTCGAGATCGCGATCTCAGCCGTCGGCAAGGCCAGGCGGCAGACGGCGACGGACTGCAGAAACTGCGAATCAGTGACCGGAAACGGGGGATGCGCCAGCGCAGCGCCCGCCGCCGTCCTGAATCGCGGCAACGACACAATCACTCGGAGGCTCCCGAATCGATACAGGAGTTGCCGGGCATGGGCGACCATCGCCAGCACATCGCCGCGAAAGTCCCACAGCCCCAGCAGCACACCCAAGCCGACCTGCCTGAAGCCGGCCGTCAAAGCGCGGTCCAGCGCGTCAACGCGCCACATGTAGTCCCGTTTCTTCCCCGACGGGTGGACCAGACCGTAGACTCGCGGCTGGTAGGTTTCCTGAAAACACTGATAGGCCGTCGCCCCGGATTCCCTCAAGGCGCGGAAGTCCTCGGTCGGCATCGGCGCGGCATTGACGCCGATCTCCCTGATGCGGGTCTCACGGAGAATCGCCTCCACGACACGGCACAAATATCCGATGGACGCGTGGCCGGGGTGTTCGGCCGTGACCAGCAAGACACGGCGAAAACCCCGGTCGGCCAGGACCTCGGCTTCCCGCACCGCCTCAGGCACGGTCAGCGTCCTTCTGGGAACAGTCGCATTGTCGCGACGAAAGCCGCAGTAGAGACAGTTGTTCACACACTCATTGGAAAGGTACAGCGGAGCAAAGAGAACGATGCGCCTCCCGAAATGGCGCTCCTTCAGATGCCCGGCAGCGAGAGCAACCCTTTCCCGAACGTAGTGATTCTCCTGTTTTAAGAGATGCGCAACATCCTCAAGATCGAGAGGGTCGCCTGTCTCGCACTTGGCAAGGATGGCCTGTGCGCGAAGGCAGGATGTATTCGTGTGTCGCGCGCAGCCGGATCTCATGAAAACACCCCCAGCGCTTGGAGCCGTTCAGCGACAGTGAGCGGCGCCACGCGCAGCCCGGCCTCGGTCTCCATCACTTTCGAAAGGAGCCGGGGCCGCCGTCCGATTTCGCTGAACATGCGATCACGCAGCCATGCGAGAAAAGGATTGCCGGTGTTCCAGAGCCAGGCGTATTCGTGGGCAATCCGCTGGAGCTTCTCCACGACCGGACGGCGGGCTTCTTCATAAGCCGAAAGCCGTTCCGCCGAGCAGTCTCCGTCTTCCAGGCATCGAGTCAACACCGGAGCCAAGGCCGTCGCGTCCAGCATGGCTTGAGTGCCGCCCTGAGCGACGTGGGGATGACACGTATGCGCGGCATCACCCAGGAGCGCCACCCCATCCGCCACCCATGAGCCGGCCTGCGTGGTCTGGCAGTCCAGGTAGGAGATCCGGTCCCATGCGACCACCTCCGAGAGCACGCCCGCCGCGTCTCCATCCATGGCCGCGATCTCGTCCTTCAGCGCAGGGAGTCCGCGGGCCTTCACCGCGCTGAACCCCTCAGCCGGAACCATGTAGAGGAGACACAGGCCGTCGGGCGAGGCCGGGAACATGCCGAGAATCTGCCGCCGACCCACGTAGTACCGGATCGCGTCTCCAAAGCCCGGGGGGCGTTTCACCATCAAGGTGAGAAACGCGTCACGGTAGGAAGTCCGGACCGTCCGGATGCCGGCAGCCCTGCGGACCCGGGAATGTCTGCCGTCCGCCCCGATGACGACCCCGGCCGAGAGGCGTTTGAGTTCGCCGTGCTCCCAAAGCGTCACATGGGAAAGGCCGTCACGGGATCGAACAAGCCAGTAGAGCGAGCATCCACGCCGGACCCGGACCGTCGGGTACCTCGACAACCTCTCGAGCAGGGCGGCCTGGGTCAGGTGGGGAAAGGCGATCAGGGTATGGGGAAACCGGTGATCCAACCTGCGATAATCCACCCGGCAGAGGCGCCGGCCGGCCGTGGACAGGAAGTCGAAGATCTCGCATCGGACCGCTCCACGGGACGCGAGCTTGTCCAGGACACCCAGCGCGTCCAGCACCTCAAGGCCGGCCGGCTGGAGCAACTCCGGCCGGTAAAGCGGTTCAACGTACTCCCGATCATCCAGAACCGTGACGCGATGGCCCCGCTCCCCCAGCAAGAGACCCAGGGTGAGCCCGCCAATCCCCGCCCCGACGATCAGGACATCCGGCCTCTCACCGTTCCGCACTCCCATCAAACAGGCGAATCGGCGCGTTGTTCAGGCACCCTGCGCCGCAGGCTCGGCCGTCTCGATCGGACGCAGGAGATCGCGAACCGACAGGACTCCGACGACACGCCCCTCGTCGGTCACGGCCAAGTGCCGGATATGGTGACGGCTCATCAGCTCGTCCGCCTCCGCCACAGACCGCGCGCGGTCGATCGTGATCAACGGAGCGCTCATGATCTCACCCACCGCCGTGACGGACAATGGACGGTTGGCGGCGACCACTTTCCGCACGATATCCGTTTCGGTGACGATACCCTGGACCCTGCCGTCTTCCTCCACAAACAGGCTGCCCACACTATGCTCCGCCATGACGGCCGCCGCTTTTTGAGCGGAGTCCCGGAGGCTGATCTTCAGCACTCCCTTCTTTGAGATGACTTGCTCTACCGAGATCATGTCCTCACCTCTCTTTTCTCCTGTGTTTGACCCCTGCCCCTGCGTCATATGAAGCACATCCCGGGAGACCCCGCCTTCTTTGACGCGCAGGAGAGGAAACACCGTCACCTTCCTGCTTTGCAGAAGCGAGTTGATCCCATAGCCGATCGCCAGAAGAAGCGCCACCGTCGTCCCCAGACCCAAAATCCAATCCATGGTCGTACCTCCTCACCTCGCCGCGATCGGCGTGGTCTTATCGTCCGTCGCCCGGAAAGGCCGGCTGCGGCGCCCGAACCTGATTCAGCACTTTTCCCTTCCCGTCGGCCTGCGACACGTCTTCCTCCAGGATTTTCACACAGTGCTTGTCGCAGGAGATGTTTTGGTCCTCCACGAACGCCGTGCAGGACGCCACGTCATACTTGTTGCGGTTCACCTCCACAAAATCCACATCCACCACTTGCTGCTTTCCATCGCAGAAGAACCGCTTGCGGACCCCATGAAGAATCTGTCCCTGCGAAGAAACGGACAGAATCCCGTACACGAACGCCACCACCCCCACCAATGTCACCACTCCCAGCACGAAGCTCTCACCGACCATCGCAGCACCTCCTTGGTTGGGCCTCGCCGCTCATCATTTCTCTATTCCCCCGCCTGCAGACGGCCTCCCGCGGAAGCCCTGGCCAGCTTGGGCTCGTAGGTGCAATAGGGCTCTTCCGCGAGATAATCGCCCGTCATCGCAAAGGCCCTCGCCCGGCAGCCGCCGCAGACTTTCCGAAACTCGCACACCCCGCATCGGCCCCCGTAGCCGTCTTCGTTGCGCATTTCGAGGAAGACCGGCGACGTCTCCCATATCCGGCTGAACGGCTCCCGGCGGATGTCCCCGCACTCGACCTCGAGAAACCCGCAGATCTGGACCTTCCCCACATGCGACACGAACGCAAACGAGGACCCTCCCATGCACCCCTTGGTCATCGCATGCATCCCGCCCGATGCGGCCTGGCCGTGAGTGAAGCAGGTCGCCTTGTGGCCGCTCTCCCACGCCTTCTGCCGGAACACCCGCTGATAGTGAGCAGCGCACGTCGGCTTGATGCCGATGGCCAGGCGTTCCTGCTGCTCATAGATCCAGCCGATCGTCTTTTCGTATTCCACGGGCGACAGCTCCCATTCGACCAGGGCGGACCCTCTTCCGGTCGGGACCAGGAGGAACGGGTACCATGTCACGGCGCCGAGCTGGAGCGACAGATCCAGGATCTCCGGAAGCTGATGCAGGTTGTGCCGAGAGATGGTGGTGTTGATCTGGAACTCCATCCCGACGCGCCTGGCCAGCTCTACCGCATGCATGACACCGTCGAACGCACCCGGCATCCCACGAAACCCGTCGTGCGTGGCGGCGTCGGCTCCATCAACGCTGAGGCTGATCCGCTTGATCCCGACCTCCAACATGCGGCGGGTATTTTCCTCCGTCATCAGGAGTCCGCAGGGCGACATGACCATTCGCAGACCCAGCGAGGTCCCGTACGCGGCGATGTCATAGATATCGTCACGCAGCATGGGTTCGCCCCCCGTGAGGATCATGATGGGGCTGCTGAACGAGGCCACATCATCCAGGAACCGGCGGCACTCCTCCGTGCTGAGCTCGCCGGGGTAGGGACCGAATCGCGCGGCGGCCCGGCAATGTTTGCAGTTCAGGTTGCAACTCCGGGTCACCTCCCAGGCAATGAGATGAGGCAGGTACGTCCGTTTGGCCCGCGAGCGCTCGGTAGTAGGCATCTCTCCCTCCCTGGTTCTGCGCCGGACTCCTCAGAAACCATGCGCAACCGCTTTAGAACCAAGGAGAGTGAGCAAGCCCTATGCCATGGGAATTTTTGGCCTGACTGGCACCGGAATCCCAAATTCGCCAGGGAAACAGCGGGAATTCACCGCATAAAGTGATTCAAGCCGAAGTTTTGAGAATTGATCTGTCTCGAACCACGGGAAATATCGAAGGACTCAGGACATCAAAAGTGCGCAACTCATTGAAGGATAAACGCTTTTCAGAATTTGGACAGCAGCACCCTCTTGGGACGATGTTGTCCCATGCCTTCCGACCTATCTCCGCCAGACGTCAACACTGCTGATGAACTCAGGGGGCGTTTCGCTACAGCGCACCAGACTGTTTCGACTGTCACGGCCAGTAATGGGCGACGGCCCTGAGATACCCGTAGACAACATCCCGTCTCGCCACGATCCCGATGAGTGTCTTGCCCGTCACAACCGGCACTCGGATCAAATGGCTCTCCTCGAGGATCTTCGCGAGGTCCATGATCGGCATGTCTTCCGCCACAGTCACAAGATCTTCTTCGAGAGTCATGATTTCCCCGGCCATGACCCTCCGCAAGTCCTTCCCGTTGGTCATGGCCTTGAGCAGATCGAATTCGCTGATCAGGCCACGAAGTGTCTTATTCTCGTCCACCACGGGTACGCTCCCGAAGTTCCTGTCGGTCAGCAACTGCGCCACAGCGACTCCCAATGTCACCGGGGTGCAGGTGATCACCGCGTCTTCCATGATGTGCCGCACGGTCAACGTCTTTGGATCGCAGGCTTTGGCCATGTATTCGGTTCGCCTCATAAGGATCCTCCTTCCTGCTTGCTGGCTCTTTTCCCTGGCTTGCGTAGGCAGTGCTCAGCCTTCGTCGCCTCAGCTGCAATAAAATCTAAGCAAAAACCATACCTATCGGGAGCTGTTCGACCATAACAGCGTGACGGCGAGAGCGACCATAGTTCCGACGGTCACAAGGGCTACCCCGAACACCGAATCGTAGAAACCCGCCCTCAGACCCGCCAAGCCCAACCACCCGATCAAGAATGGAATCCCGATCGAAGTCACCATCCATAGCCACGCCCTCACACCTCCGGCATCCGACCGGAAAAGTGTAGCCGTGAGCCAGCAACGGGGGCAGGCACAGAGAATGCCGAGGCAAAGCACGAGAAACGTGACCACCGTATGCAACGCCATGGACCCGTACGGCGCGACCCGGTACAAAGACTCGACGCCGTAAGCATAGCCGACCAGAGCCAGTAGAGAGACCGCGAAGGTTGCCAGTATGAGGAACTGCACAAACAAACGGTTCCGGCCGTTGCCCGCCTTCACAAGCATCAAGGCCAAACCGACCATGTAAAAACTCAGAGCGGTCGTGAAAGACATCCGCCCTGGAGCGGCGGCATCCGCGTCCCGGGAAACATCCCTGAACAGGAGCTGGTCAATCCCGGAATCCCACCTCCAGAGATACTCCATGAGTGTGAGAAAGCCGATCAGGGCGACGGAGAGCGCGCATCCCAACGCCATGCGGCGCTTCCATCGCCTGATCTGCTCGTCCTGGAACAGCCACAGCGCCATGCCGGAGAGGAAGAACGCCACCGCCGTGTTGGGTTTCATCGTGGCCAGACCGGGAACCACCGCCTGCAACGCGGGAATGTCGAAGATCCAGCCGGCCAGCACCAGCAGACCGACGATGAGGACGGCCGTGTTCGCGGTTTGCGAAAGGAACTCCAGCCGATCGCCGACGTGTGAGGCATCGGTGGTGTTCACAGGCGAGACTATCAGCGCGACGGCGACGCGGCCCGCGAGGCCGCGTCGACATTCTGCCGATCAACAATCTCGTAGCTCTGGCGGCTGAGCACGGGGAATACGGAGAAGATCGGTGTGTTGTACGGCACGAACGCCGTCTCGACGCCCGGCAGCAACTGCACGTGGATGTTGATGAAATTGAAGCTCAACCCCTCCTGCCACGGCTTGCTGAACGATTCGACGTAGGCACCCACCTTCTCCATGCCGTACGTGCGGGTGATGAGACCCGACGCTCCGTGAAGGCCGTAATCGGGCAGATCGGGAGCGCCTTGCAGCAGCAGCGCAACCTGGCTCGCGTCAAACCACACTTTGATGTTGCAGGGGATCTGGATGAACGTGCCGACTGCGGCCGTCGCGTACAGGAAGGTCAGCGGCAGTCCCGTTTCCGGCGTGGCATCGGGAGGAACGTCTCTTTCGACCCTGCCGAGTTCTTTTTCCTTAATCTCGGAGACCGAGATGTACACGAGATGCGGATCGTCCGTTGCCAGGTCAAGCGCCTGGTTATCGTACCAACTGCAGAGCTTGCCCCATTCGGCGCGCAGCGGGAACGAATACCCGTGCTTCATGTACCAGATCCTGGCGCCCGCCGACAACGGATCATCCGGCTTCCGGCTGATTTTCAGATCGAACGGCAGCATCACGTGGAATGCGCCGGCCCTGGCGTTCTTGAACGGCGGGCATGAGCCCGGGAACCCCTTGTGCACCGTCGGATTCTCGGGCTCGAATTTCCGGTGCGCGGACGGCTGAGTGAACTGCTGTGCCCGCTCGGTGTCCTCGGTAAGCTTGAACTTCCGCTGATAGTAACTCGCGGCCCGCTTCTGGGCGATTGTGAGGAAGTAGTCCGGCAGATCCGTCTCGATGACGAGCCGCTGCTTTCCGCCCGTAAAGTCGCGCTGAGCCCGGCACGCGTCATTGTAAATCTCCCGCTCGGTTTCCAGTTTCGCGATCTCATGCCGGATCTCCCCGGCGATCCCGGGCTCCGGCCATCGTCCGTTCGACATGAGGGTCACCGCCTTCTGCAGGCATTCGAGCTTTTGGGGGTACCGCTTCGGCTCATCCCCGTAGGCTTCAGCCATGGCGAGCAGCAGGTTCACCTGCTCTTCCGGTTGCAGGTCGAGGCGAGCCAGGTCGTGCTCCTTCACGAACTTCAGCGCCAGGGGCGCGAAGGCCTCCTCCTTGCGGAGGTACAGCGTCATCAGATGATGCAGGTAGGCGCGGGCCTCTTGAGCGGTCATGTCACCACCGACAAGCGCATGAATTCCCTGCTCGGCCAGCCATGCAACCGACGTCGCTTGCGCTCCCCGCTCTGACTAGTCCTCGAGATGGTATTTGCGCTTCTCGCCGTTGATTGAGTGCACCACCGTTTCAAGCACGCGAAAATCACCGTTCCGTTCGACCACCAACAGGTCGAGGTCGTACTTGTTCCCGCCGCCATCAACAAAGTCGGCGCAACTGATGTAGAAATCGGCTTTCTTCACAATACCCTCGTGCACCTTGTCGAACTTCAACTTCCTCAGTTTGCCGTCAACGGCATCGTAAATCACGTACTTGCCGTCTACGATGTTCCCGTCAATGTGGCGTTTCATGGCCGACTGAATCCCTTCCCGCGTTTTCCCCTTGATGCTCGGATCGTCGGCTCCAAAGCTCACTCCACAGAGTCCGAAAAACAGCGCCATCGCGATAACCGGCACCCTTATTATGCTCATCGGCACAACCTCCTTTTTTATTCGGTGACATCCGGGTTCTCGATCACTCCAGCACGAACGCCATCACGTCGGATGGCGAGCATACTCGTCCCCTGCTTCCGACCAAATTGTTCACGCAAAGGCCGTGCCCGCCGTTGGAAGGTAAACTGGAGGGAAAAGCCCTTCCAACTGTCTCAAAAGAAAAGAAAGCCATTTTCGGGATGGGACTTCAGGGTCCAGGTTGGGACACGCATGCCTCAACCGGAACGACGCGGGCCTCTGGGCTCGCCGTCCACCGGCGCCGAGACGGCGGAACGGTCAACTGCGCTTGCGTTCCGGACCGTACCCTGAGGAATGCGGGTTGAAGGCTTTGGGGGCATACCCTCGGGGCGGCTCGAAGTACCGCCAATACTGAGGCGCGAACTTGACCTTCGAGTACTCGAGCAGCCAGTCTCCGTTCTTGCTCACGGTTCTGATCGCAAACCGTTCCGCAACGGTCACCCACTGATAGAACAGGAGCCGCTCGCCCTCTCTGTCCACGGTAACCTGGAACACCTCCGTCCGATAGCCGTTGACCACCTCGGTTCCGAACTGTTCCCGCGCGACCTCCCCGCCCATCCTTTCGTCCACGAGAAGCATGTGGTCTCCCGCAATCGGGATTTCAACGAAGGCCCACAGCGACGAGAGAATCAGCCACGCGAAACGACGATCCTGACGGACGATGCACACTTGCGCACCGGCCTGAGGCTCCCTGTATTCGAACCGCCAGCGTTGTCCATCGGCCTTCACGCTCGACGCCGTCAGCTTGCCTCCTTGCTTCACCATCCGCTCGGCGGAAAATTCAAAGGCTGAAACCGGCGTCGCCAGCAGCACTCCGAGAACGACGACCGCGCCTTTACATCGTGACATCGTGTGTCCTCCCCGTCATAGGCGGCCTCCGATGTTCTCATACTACACAAGCATACTTCGTGCCACCACGGGACAGGGCAAGCAAGCGCAACGGTGATCCCGGCTACATCCGCTTCGGGTTTGCCAGATCTCCTATGTCCAGCGTCCTGGGATACCGATGGCCATCATGCAATGCGACCGGCGTCACCTGGTAGCAGAATTCCCAGATCGCTTTGGCTGCCTCCGGTCGAATGCCGCCCTCGCGAGCCAGCAGCATGTCCATCAGGCGATTCATCGCCGCGTATGTACGCTGCAGCTCACCCTGTGTCCATTCCTCTCTCAAGGCTGTCTGCATCGCCTTGATCTGCTCGAGATAGGGATCAAAGGCCCCTTCCTTTTCATTCGCCTTCTGGAACAGCACGAAGGCGGTCAGCTTATCAATCCATCCTTCCGGATTGGAAAGCTGAGCGCTGACCGCCACGGTGGGCAACATCAGGATCAACGTCAATCCTCCCGCAAAGAATGCCGGCAGAAACCTATGGTTCACTCTCTGTTTCATCGCTCATCCTCCTCTCGTGAGAAGCGCACTGCCTCCGTCGTGCGCATGACACCAGGATGTGCCACAGCACAGAGCCAAACAACTACTCGAATGGTGGATTTTTCGCCTCCGCCTTTGGGGTGAGGCTCGGAGGCAGCAACCAGCGTTTTTGCTTATTTTGCGCTCACATAGAAGAGGAGGATCGCCTCGACCCGACCGCTGACGCCGAGCTTGCGATAGATGTGATGCAGGTGGGATTTCACCGTGTCCACGGAGACGGACAACCGCTCTGCGATCTCCTTGTTGCTCCTGCCGGCTGCAGTCCACGAGAGAATCTCGCGCTCCCGCTCGGTCAGCGGGAGTGTGGCCGGCGTCTCCGGCGGATCGTGACCTCTGGGCGGATCATCGGACTTGACGGCACCACCACACAGCTCGGCGTGCAAGTCCTCCACCATCCGACGGACCTTGAACTGCTTGGTGATGTCCCGGAAGAGGTGCGCCGCCACAAAGTCTCGTTTCTTCCCGAAGGAGACCGGGAACGAGCTCACGTTCAACCAGATCGCCCGGCCGGCCTTTGTCGTGGTCAGCATGTCGAAATTGCGCACGCCGCGCCCACACGCGATTCGGCTGGCAATCGGGCAGGAGGGCGAGCACAGCGCATGCCCCCCCAGCGTCTCTCCGCGAAAGATTTCGTGACACTTACGCCCCTTCACTTCTTCAGCCCGGTAGCCCAGCAGACGTTCGGCGGCGCGATTCCAGAACACGACCGCCCCGTCCCGATCCACAATCATGGCGCCATCGGCGGCTGCCGTCAGTGAGGTCACCAGGTCCTTCATGCCTCAGCCGCTCCTGGATCATTCCGTATAGAAGACAAGCAGCGCTCCTATCAGCAAGACGCTTCCCGGCCACAGCAGACCGCCGTGGCGCCATGTCATCCAACGCCGCTCCCACGCCAACTTGACGCCGGCCGACCCGATCGTCAAGGCCCCCAGCAGCACATGGTCGGACAGCAGCGCCGGGGAGTGATGATTGTGCGCCATAAGATGGCTATGGTGCAACATCAACAGGCCGGCAAACGCGACGATCCCGAAAAACAGGAGGTCGCCCCACTGTGGCGCCCGACCCTCCAGACGCGCCCACTCCAGAGCGCCCAACGCGAAGAGCACCACGGCATAGAGCTTGTGCTGTACGGTTTCGAGATCGCCGCTGAAGAAAGTTTGGGCAAAACTCTGCGATCCGACCGGCCACGCATCATGATCGCTCCAGACCACCAGATAGCCGGCCAGATACAGTAGGCCGAACGGCCACAGCGCCAGCCACCGACGCGTCACGGACCCCCGTTCTTTCAGCACGAATAATCCGCCGATCATCAACAGCACCGCTCCACTGAGGCGGTGGTTGAACTCCGAGTAGGCTTTCTGCTCGGCCGAACCCTCATAGAGTTGCTCGGCGAGAGGGCCTCCGGACGCCGCACCGGCTTGAGCCGTCGCGAGAGTCCATACGAACGCCGCCCCCAACAAGACCAACAGGCACACAGTGGGCCTTCTCACCATCGTCTGCTCCTCCCTGTATTCCTATCCACAGTCGTGCGTCACGCGCCTTGCTTCTGCATAAAGGGCGGCTCGCCGTGATCCAGCCGGTAGAGCGTGAGCGGTGTCGGCGCTGCGGCCGGCATCGGTTCCGTGCCGCCGCCGGCGCTCTCGCGAAAGATGTCCATGGCCCGGCTGCTGTGGCTCCGGCACCCCATGGCCGCCAGCTTCTCCCGCAGTTCCTCCAGCGGCCACCAGTGCGCGGTGATCATCTCGCGGAGCGCCTGGTTCCGACCGCTGAACGTAAAGACCGGATGGTCCGGCAACCAGTCCGCTCCGCCGTTCGCGTACGCGACGAACAGGCGTGCCTTGGCCGCCGCCGCGAGCCGGGCCAGGTAATCGCTCGTCACGCAGCAGTTCTCACCGACCTCCAGCCACCGTCCGGGGTGCGAGAGGCACGCGTAGGCCGCGAACGTGCGCAGCTCCAGGAGCTGACCCGGCTGGGCAAACACCGTGTCAATGGGTCCGTAATTCCGGACCAGTTCGTCGATCACGCCGTCCTTAACCGCGTTATCCCCGTTGTTGGTCGGGCCGCTGTCCACCGGGATGAAGATGTTCCGGCCGCGGTCCGCGATCAGATAGCAGTTGCGGGGCAGGCCCAGCTCGCACGAGCATTCGCCGTAGAACGGCACCGAGACCACACCGCCGCCGTCGAACGTCCAGCTCTCGCCGTGGGCCAACTCAATCACCCGTGTGAATCCCAGCCCGCCCAGCAGCGCCTTGTAATCGTAATACAGCGCCCGCCGGTTGGCTCGGCTGGGGACGATCACCGGGGTCTCCTTCGGAAATGCCAACAGCGTCCGGGGGTCCACATGGTCGTCATGGTCGTGGGTGAGAAAGATCGCGGCCGGTTTCGGGAGCAGCGAGGTCCAGAGTGAGGGCACCGGCGCCTCGGCGAACCAGGGGATCAGCCAGGGATCGAAGAACAGGAAGTCCGTGCCCCGCCGATACATCAGGGCGGCGTGCCCGAGATGCACCACGTCGCGATCGCGGGTCGCGCCGAGCCAATGCTCGCGAACGGCCGAGCGATCGGTCACGGCCAGACAGTCGTGCTCGCAGAGCAGATCCAGCAATTCGCACAGGTATTTGGCGAAGGTGTAACTGAAGGCCGCCCCCATTCTCCGGACCTCCTCCCGAATATCCACGACACGCTGCGTCCCATCCAGACAACCGAGGAAACGACCCACCGCCGGGGCCATCTGCGGTTCCATGCCGAGCGGGATGGCCTGCCGCGCCACGGTGTTGCACACCCGCAGTCCCAAGTACCGGAGTACGGCGGATTTGTCCGGATCGAGAGGGAACTCCCATTGGAACGTTCCGTCCGGCAGCCGCCCGCATCGGATGCGCTCGCGCAGGCGGGGCCGCGAGTTGACCACCTCGGCATACGCGTTCTCCAAGCGCTTCCGGAACGCCGGATCGTGGATGGAGGCGCGGCCGGCGAACACATCGCTGATCGCGATGTCGATCGCGCCCGACAGATGCCGGTGCACCTCATGGAGGCCTGCCACGACCTGCGGATCGACGCCGCCGAGGAAAGGAAAAGGGCCCGGCGGGTCCGCGCACTCGAACTCCACCCACGCCCACGGCGCCAGCCCGACATACCGGTCGCCGGGAAGACTGTTCCAGCCGTTCGCCACGGTATCCTCTCGCTCAGCCGCCGCGTTTATCCGGGCCGAGATACGACGACAGATAGTCCACGATGTCGCGCCGGTCGTCAGGCGTCAACGCCGCTCCGAACTCGATCATCTGGTCCACCACACGGCTCCATTCGGTCCGACCCAACCGCTGCTGGGCCACGATCTCAATCCCATGACAGGTCCCGCAGCGCTGACTCACCTTCTCGACTCCCCTGCCTTCCGGAAGCGCCGGCGTCGGGGAATACCCGCCATCGACGGGCGAGCGGACCTCCGCGCCCGCCAAACCGACCGCGCTCAACAGAACAGCCACGACACGCCATGCGGCTCCGGACAGCACAACGCCCCCTCTGCACGTGTTCGACCGGTCTAATCGCCTTTCTCGCCCATCACAACGGTCAAGTCGGGGTTCACCCGCGTGTCAGGATGAATCCGCAAATGCTCGATCATGACGGGCAACCCGCGCATATCCTCAGGCCCTTCCTTGCACAGCAGACGAAGCCCGTGCGCGGGAATCATGGATGCGACGCACGGGGGCCCCACGACGAACACCAGGCCGCGCGGTGTGAGCGCGCGCGCGACATCCTTGACGACCGCCTCGCACTCCCGTGGATCGCCGTAGTCCGCGAACGGGATCCACTCGTAGATCAACTCGTACCGGCCTCCGTAGGTCCAGGCCCGCAACTCCCGCTCCGGCAGGAAGTCCACCTTTTGCACTGCCTCAAGACGACCCTCCCGTGCCGCGCGATCCCAGACCGACTGGGCATTCCTGATCGCCCACTCAGGACGGTTGTAGAGCACCGTGTAGCGGCGCTGCGCATAGTCCGGGTCAACGAAACCGGCGCAGACCGGATCAAAATTGTGGATAAGGACCCGGTGGGTCTTCTTAAGCCTGGACGGCAGGTCCGGGATCGTGTTGAGGCAATTAAAGATCTGCTCCAACACGAAGAGCTGAGTCGCCTCTTCGCCCACCTGCGAGCCGTCCGCGGGAAAAAAGTGCGCCGTGGTCCAGACCCTGGCCGGATCGAGCGTCGGCAGCCCTCCGCCGAACATGGAGCGCCATTCGAATGGATAGCTCGGCGGCGGCCCCGGGGGCTCCTTCGGAGGGGCGACGTTCCAGACGGGGTCGAGCGGGATGTCGGTCACCCGATGGCCATCGCGCAACTGCAAGACGGTCCCGGCGGCGCTCACCGTCCGGCCGCAGGAGGCAAAACCGCGCATCCCGATATTGACGTAGGGGACCGCGGCGGCATCATGGATGGGCGTGACCTTCTGAACCACGCCGTTCTGCGCCGTAATGCAGAGCCGCCGCCGCTGGTCGAAGTACCGCCACGGAGGATCCGGGCGGAGCCGCCACGCGATCTCATAGCTCCGTCGGGTGTCCATGAAGAGCTTGTAGGGATCCTCTCCGGCCGGGGTCTCGGGCCGGAAAAAGGCGCAGAACAGCC
Organism: uncultured Nitrospirales bacterium; assembly: GCA_964384595.1. Taxonomy (GTDB): domain Bacteria; phylum Nitrospirota; class Nitrospiria; order Nitrospirales; family NS-4; genus SCTG01. The sequence goes on along the minus strand of CAYLLY010000003.1, from coordinate 43,578 downwards.
CGTAGGCCTGGTCGGACGGGAAGGTCGGCAGGCCCCGGTACCGCAACGGGATCGCGCCTTCCTCCCGAAGCTGATCGTCGCAAAGGCCCCAGATCAGGTCAAAGGCCGCTCCGCCGGTGCCGGCAAGCGTGGACTGGTACAGCTCCACCACGTTGAGCACATCAATCCGAGCCCAGGGAATCGCGCCCATGTAGCTGACGAATCGCGGATGCGCGAAGCTCCCGTCTTCCAGGAAATAGAGGCCGTCTTTCTTCAGACGGATGGTGATGTGTCCACTTGCATCACGCGCAAAGCTCCCGTCGGGGTAAAAGTAACGCACGTCGTCCAGCGGCACGTTCCACGACTGCGCAGCCATCCGGCGCAGGTCGTCGAACGTCGGGACGCACGGCCCCCCATGCGGCGGGATCGGCAGCGTGGTGACCTGTTCCGTCGCTTCCGGCCGGATTCCTACCCACTGCCCGCAGTCCAGTTGGATGCGCGCACGCGTCATCCTGGCCACGCCGGACCCCGCGCGGGTCCATTCGCATTCATGGAGCGGTGTGCCGCCCGGATCGGCGCACAGGATGCGGCGCCCCTGGCGCCCGTATGCGACCATGTGACCGGACGGGAGCACCCGGATACAAGCCCCCGCCTCCGGGGACGCGTCAGGAAAGTGCCAGACCGTCGTCGTCCCCGAATCCTCCGTCCGCTCCGTCCCGATCAGATCCGTCGCCCGGTCGGACAGCAGACGGAGGCTCGACCGGTTCCCATCAAAAACGACGGCGCCGGGCGCGGACAGCACGTCAAGGAACTGTTTGACCTCCGACATCCGCATCCCTCCCGGAACGAGCGAAAGAAAAGGGCTGGTGAAGGGTCTCCTTTAGCTGAGCCGGGTTTGTTTGGAGGTCTGGACCAAAACATACCCGCCCTTCACCAGCGATCTTCTCTCTATACACAGAGACATTAATCACCGCACAATCTGTCATTCCCGCGAAAGCGGGAATCCAGGAAAAACCTGGATTCCGGGTCAAGCCCGGAATGACGAAGAGGACAGGACTTATGTCGTTATGTATAATCAGCTCACGCGGACCTGGACCTGATCAACGACGTTCCACAGATAGCCGTTCGGGTTCCAGAACGGCGCGATCGGCTGAGTCCGCCCACGCGAGTCCGTGGCGCGCGACATCAGAAGGTAGGCTCCCCGCTCCCGGACCATCCAGTCGAGCTCCCAGAGCCGCCACGCGTACCGGGCGCGATCGGCCCCGAGACGCGCCGGCTGCCATGTCCGGCCGAAATCGGTGGACACGTCCACGCGGGCGATCTCCGCCTCACCGGCCCAGGCCGCCCCGGTGACCTTCACGGAGCCCGTCGCGATCCGAGCCCCGTCACCCGGCTGCGCGATCACGGATTTCACGTCCAGTTCGGTGACCACCTCCATGTCTTTGGGGTCCACCTTCTCGCCGGGGGCCACAGGCGAGCGCGGAAACCGATACCCCTTGACCATAAAATGCCCGTCATGCGGCTGCTCCAGCACCGCAACCCGGACGAGCCACTTGACGTTCGCCGAGCCGATCCAGCCGGGCACGATCGCCCGGAGCGGGAACCCGTGCACGGCAGGCAACGGCTCCCCGTTCATCTCGTAGGCCAGCAGGGTCTCCGGGGCCATCGCCTTCTCGACCGGAATGCTCCGGACGAAATCGGGCGCCGTCGGGACCGGTGGCTGGTCGGCGCCATCGAGCAAGACGTGCCTGCCCGCCGGGCTGATCCCGGCACGCTGGAGCACATCGGCCAGCCGAGCCCCCTTGTAACGAGCCGTGCCGACGGCCCCGCGCTGCCACTGGGCGCCCGGCACCTTCGGATCGAAAAACGAACGCCCGTTCCCGGCGCATTCCAGTGTGACGACTTCCTCGATCACCGGCAGACGCTTCAGGTCGTCGAGCGCGAGCGCAAGCGGGCGCTCCACCGCTCCTTCAACGCGCAGGCGCAATTCGTTCGGGTCCACGACCGGGACTTCGTAATGGTTGCGCACAAAGTGAAGGGGCGTCGGCGTGATCCAGGAATCCACGAGCCCGATCGGCATCTCGAGATTGAGCGGCCGACCCGATCTGACGATCAACCGGTCCTTTCCCTGAATGACCGGCTGGTCTGCGGCATACGCCTCACCGGCAATCCGGCGAAGGGGGGCGGTCACGCCGCCCAAGGCAAGCATGGCGCCGATTCCTCCCGCCTTCGCAAGGACGGCCCGTCTGGTCACGCCTCCCTCAGTCAGAAAGTCGCGCTCACTCATGAGGACCCTCTTATTGCGCCACCCCTACCGCATTCGCGATGAACTCCTTCGAGAGGAGCCGGGGATGCCTCGCCACAGCCCGGAACATCCCGCTCCGGGCCCAGGCCAGGAAGGGATTGGCCGTGTTCCACAACATGACCCGCTGTTCGGCGAGACGCTGCAGCCTTTCCACCACCGGCCGGCGAGCCGCCTCATAGGCCGTGAGGGCCTCGGCGGAGAAATCCCCTCGCTGAAAACATCCCTCCAGCACCTGGGCCAGAACCCGCGCATCCTCCATCGCCAGCGCGCTGCCGAGCCCCATGTAGGGATGGCACGCATGGGCGCTGTCGCCCATGAGCGCCGCTCCGTCGGCGACCCACCGGGCAACGCAGGCACACACGCAGGGCAACAGGGTCGCATGCTCCCAGTCGGCGCTCGTCCGCACAGCCTCCGCCACGGCGGGCGCCATGGCAGCCACCCGTTCCGCCAGCGAAGGACCCAACAGGGACGTGAAGGGATGCGCCTGTTCGGCGTCAACCGAGAGCAGCAGGCACAGCGCGTCCGAGGAGATCGGGAAGACGCCGAGAAACGAACGGCGACCCACATAGTAGTGGACATCGCTTCCGATGCCGGCGGAACGATCCACGAGCACCGAGACAAAGGCGTCCGGATACCGGTGGACCTCGCCGGCGACCTTCAAGGCGGCGCGCACACGCGAGGCCGCGCCGTCCGCGCCCACCACCACCGGAGCGGAGAAGCTCCAATCTCTTCCCTTGACCCTCGCCCGCACGCCGGTGACGGCGCCGCCCGCGCGCGTCAGGTCCGTCAGGTCGGCGCCCCAGAAGAGGCGCGCGCGGGGATAGGCCTGCAGCCTGCCAAGAAGGGCCTGCCTGGTCCAATGGGGCAGCGTGATCAGACCGTGAACAGGACGCCACGCCGGAGGACAGCAACGCACGTTGACGAGGGGCCGCCCGCCCGGTTGATAGAAATGATAACACTCGCACCGGGCAGGCCCCATGGCGAGAAGCCCGTCCAGGGCGCCGAGTCGCTCCAGGATCTCCAGCGCTTCTGGCTGCAGCACTTCCGGCTTCTGGACCGGCACGAGCTCTTCCCCGCGCTCCAGGATGATGATGCGGTGGCCTTTTTCGGCGAGGAACAAACCCAACGACAACCCGCCGATGCCGGCCCCGGCGATCACGACGTCGGCGCTCTCGCGCACCGCCGCGCGGCGCTCCAGCTCGACATCGCGGGTAAAGTGGAGGCACTGGCTGGCGATGCCGTCAAGCCGCGCAAATTTGATCTGGCAGTTTCCCCTCCAGGCACAGACGGCGCAAAATTTCGCTTCCATAGGCCCTCCTCCCTGTATTCCGCGGTGCCCACCCCCGCGAAACTCGTAAGGCCGCTCCGTCCACAGGACGTGTTATTGGGACGACGCGCTCATCTCGGACCTGAACGGACGAGGTCGCCGGCCAACCCAAGAACCGACAAATTGTAGATGAGCCATTTGGACGGGTCGAAGTTGTACCACAGGGGACCATTTCGGTAGTCCCGTTGGAACGCATGGTGGTAATTGTGGTAGCCCTCGCCCATGGTGATCAGCGACACCAGCCAACTGTCCCGGCTGGTGTTGGACTGACTGTACGGCTGGCTTCCCCACAGGTGACACACGGAATTGATGCAGAACGTGGAGTTCAGCACCAAAAACATCCGTCCGACGCCGGCCAGCATGAAGCAGCCTATGCCGCTCATCCATCCGCCGTAGGCATAGCCCACGGCGAACGGCAGCGCGAGGCCGGACAGGACGATGGGAACGTACCAGCGGTGTTGCCACATCACCACGCGATCCTCCCGCAACCAGGGCGTGAATTTCTCGGTGTAGTGGGGATCTTTCAGAAGGACCCAGCCGCAGTGGCTGTACCAGAACCCTTTTGTCGCATCGTACGGGTCCTCCTCCTCGTCCACGCGCGCATGGTGCCGCCCATGATCGGCGCCCCATTTCAGCGCCGAGTTTTCAAACGCCCACCCGCCCGCGACCAGGAGCGCGGCCTTCACCCAGTCGGGGCATTGGAAGCTGCGATGGGAGATCAGCCGGTGGTACCCGACCGTGATGCCCAATGCAGTGACCACATAGAGAACACCGAATACCGTCCAGTCCAGCCAGGTATAGCCATAGACATACCCGAAAACGGGCACCCCGACGACGGCCGTGAGGCTCACGGCCACGAACAACACGAGGGTCGGAACGTTCAGTTCTCTTCCGGCCATCATGATTCGCCGCTAGGCTGCATTTCCATTCCCCGTCGTGTATCCCTCCTTCTCAAGTCTTACAAGCTCACGCGGCTCGGGAGATAGCCCCAGAGCCTGATGAGTTCCGTGGTGTCCTGTTTGAGAAACGCCCGGTACTTGAGCAACGTGTCCAGGCCGTCGCACAGCCGCTCCAGGTTGGTGGCATCTCCCGGGAAGTTCCCCCAGCCCACCTCGTTCTTCACCGCCACGATCCATGCCACTGCCCGGTGAATCACTGAAAACACGGATTGATCGTCCAGGACCTTGGAGACCAGCATCAAGGACCGCGCGCTGTCCATCGTATGATCGGTATTGCCCCTGTCCCAGGACCCATCCGTTCCCTGCCAGGCCGCCAGCCGCGCGACCGCGCGGGCGCACGCCTCGCGGACATCCAAGCGGTTCTCCAGCAGAAGATCCGCCACGAGCGCATCCTGCACGAGGTGCGCGGTCATCTCGATGGGGCTGCCGGAGGCGACCACCTCGCTGGGGGACTTGAAGTCGAGGGCGTACCACCCACCGTCCTCGCCCTGGCGGTCGAGCAGAAACTTCAGCCCCTTCTCCCACGCCCGGTTGACTTCCTCGAACCGATAGGTCTCGCCGAAGGCGCGGACCACGTTGAAGAAGCTCACCGGGTGGCTGGTGGCGTCGAGGTCGGTCCAGGTCGGTGGGTCAACCCATCGCCCGTCGCTTAGCTGGCTGTCCAGGAAGTAGTCCGTGGCGCGCGTGACCGCGCGGGTCAAACGCGCATCGCCCAGAAGTTCATTGCCCCTCACCACCATGAGAGCGGCGAACGCGGACGCCCACACCCGGCCGCCCGCGTCCTCCGTATTCCCCCAGCCGCCGTCGGGCCGCTGGATATCCACCAGCGCCATGAAGTCATCGGCGTGGGAGGCCACCGCCTCCGGCCCCAGATGCAGGACCACGCGCAGGGCATGGGCCACCAGCTCGATGTCCTTGGGGCCGGTCGTCAGGCTCCAGCCGGGCCGTTGCCGAAAAAAGGCCTCCGTCTCGTGCCGGATCAACTCATCAAGCTGTTGTTCCGAACGGTCCTGGGGCCGCGTCTCGTCCGCTTGATCTCCTCCCTCCCGGGCATGGCGGGTCATTTGTGCTTCCCGTGCCCGTCCATCGGCGGCAGGAACTTGAGATAGGGATTGTTCTCGTACTCCACCATGGACATCATGCCGCCCGGGTACACGCCATCGTTCGTCACGTGGGGAGGGATGTGACAGTGGAACATCCAGCGCCCGGGATTGTTCGCTTTGAAGACGACGTCCAGCCGCTGCGCCGGGCTGATGTTGATGACGTCGCGGTATTCCCAGGTCCGCGGACACCGATCACATTCGGCGCTGCTCGTGGCGAAGGTGTGTCCGTGCAGGTGGAACGAGTGCACCACGGAGCCCACGTTCAGCAGCCGGATCCGAACCGTCTCCCCCTCGCGCACGTAAATCATCGGGGTCTCGGGGAACGCCTTCCCGTTGATCGTGAAGTAATTGAAGTTGCTGATCATCCGTGGGTGGCCGAGGCCGAGGCCGCCCGCCTTGCCCTCCTCGATTCGCGTGTCCATCTCGTCCACGACGAAGATGTACTCCCGATCAATCTTGAGCGCGGGATCGGCCACCTGCTCCTTGGTCGTGCCCAGTCCGGTCTCGGGCGCCGGATGGACGATGAACCCGCCGTACAATCCCATCTCCAGATGCTCCGCCGCGTTGACATGACAGTGATACCAGTGAAAACCCGCCGGCTTGGCGATGAATTCGTACACGAAGGTCTCGCCGGGCTCGATGGGTTTCTGCGTCATGTCCGGCACACCGTCCATCACGGTCGGGGTCCATATCCCGTGGTGGTGAATGGTATGGTTGACCGTGGTATTGTTCTTCACCGAAACCCGGACCAAGTCCCCCTCTGTGGCCTCCATGAGCGGACCCGGCACTTGCCCGTTGAAGGCCCACTGATTCATGTAGACATTCCCCGTGATCTTCCACCGGATCGCCTCGATCGTGAGGGTATACTCCACCACCTTGCCCGTCGCCTTCACGGAGAGATTCTGCTGGCTCGTGAGGTCCGGCATGGAATAGGGGTTGACCTGCACGTTCTTGAACACCGGGATCGGCTGCTTCGGAGCGTCCACCTCCGGGGATTGGGCCTCCGCTGCTCCGGCCAGCAGGGTCGCGAGGCCGACCACCGCGAAGATCGGCGCAGATCTCATCCTGATCACCATGCTCTGTATGCCCATGACGTCCCCCTTATCAACATCAGCCGGATATCGGCCGATGGTTATTCTTTCCGTTCGACCGACTCATTCTCTCTCACCGCCGTCCCGCAGCCGGCGCCCATCCCGGCGGTCCCGATGGGGAGGTAGGGGCAATCTGCAGGATACGCCTGAGCTGCCACATCCGCCTCCTCCGCATCGCCGAAGAGCGGGCAACGCGCGCCCTCCTGTGCCGCCATCGCCACGTCCAGCCGATTCACCTGCGGGAAGTGAACGTTGTGGTACATCGTCATACGGTTTTCGGCGAGGTCGTACAGGATCGCCAGCGTGTTCCGGTGGCACTGCTCCTCGATAAGGAGCAGCGCCCGCAGCAACATCAGCCTGTCGTCGTCCCTCTCAGGCCCCTCTTCGACGAAAATCACCACGTGGGGGGAAGTTCGCTTCAGCATCCGGATAGCCGGTTGCAGATCGCCCACCACGGTGACCGTCTGCCCCGATTTACGGCCGCCGAGAACTCCCCTGAACCACTCCCCGACCTCCTCGTTCCTAGAAATGACCAGGACTCTCCTTTTCATGCCGCGCTCCTCTCCGGTCACTGCGCCGAGGCCTGTTTCGTGGGCGCGGCGGACGGCTCGGCCGGAGGCTCCGCCTTCAGGGTCCCGAGATGGGCCGTGATCGCCAGCGCGTCGTCGTCCGACACGCCCAGGTTCGGCATCTTGGTGTGCGGCTTCATGGCCTGCGGATACTTGATCCACCGGTACACCCACGCGGCGTTCAAGCGGAACCCCGCCCGGTCGAGTTCGGGGCCGACGATCCCCCCCTTCGCGCCGATCGCGTGGCAGGCATGGCACCCGTATTTATCCTCATAGAGGGTCTTTCCCTTCGCGGCCAGCTTCTCCAGGTCCGCGGGCGCGGAGGCAAGCGTCGGCTTGGGCGCGGGCGGGAACTTGGGCCGCTCCTTGGCGGCCTGGGCCGGAATCTCCACCCTGGGCGCGGCGTTCTTGTGCAACGTCCGCACGAACGCGACCAGCGACCAGCGCTCCGCATCGGAGAGGGTGTGCTTGAACGAGGGCATGTTCGGCGGCGTGAACAGCTTGTCCGTGTCTTCGCCGTATTTCTCGTCGAACTCCTCCTGGGACATCATATCGCGGGAAATCACCTCATAGATCTCCTCGTTGGACATCTTCACCATGAACTCTTCATCTTTGTCCGTGAGATCCCGCGGTTTGGGGTCGAGATGCTTCGCGTTGAACCCGTTCCCCATTCCTTTTTCGCCGTGACAGTGCAGGCAATAGTACTCGAAGAGCTTGCGCCCCGTGGCGACCTGCTCGCTCTCGAACAGCGCGCAGCCCGCGAGTCCGACTGTGGCCGCCACGGCCGCGGCGGCGGCGATTCCCACAACGTGCTGTGCCCTCATGTCTGCTGCCCCTTTCTGGTCTTGCGGATGATGATGAATTCGACACCACCCGCGAGCACCACCGCCACCAAGCCGTACAGATAGATCGAATAGTCGGGCGGCGGCTCCGCGTTGAAGAACCACCAGGAACTGATGGCCTTTTGCGAGCCGGACTCCTTCAGATCGCCGCTCTCCAGCTTCTTGCCGTCCCACACTGCGAAGGCGACGTTGGGGAACGTCCCCGTCTGGATCTGGACGTCCTCCTTGTCGGTCGTGGTCAGCGCGCGGGTGAAAACGACGCGCCACACGCCGCTCACGTCCTGCTCGACCACCTTTGTCTCTTCATCGACCACGGGGTCCCCGGTTTTGGGGTCTTTCACCAATTCCCCCTGGGGGTCTTTCCGCAGGCTCTGCTTGCGCTCCTTGAACGTGATCTTGGTCTTCTCGTCCTTCCAGACGCCCTTCGCCCGGACGTCCTGCTGGGCCTGCTTTGCCAGCGTCCCGAAGCCCTGCGCGGACATGTCCGCGGCTCCCGGGACGTCGTTCCGCCAGTACCAGATGTTGACCGGCCCGCCTTCCACCTGAACCATGGGCTGCCCGTGCGCGAAATGAGCCTTCTTGTCCCCCACCATGAACTCCAGCGCGGCGGCGTCGGCGGGGTCCTGGGCCGGATCGGCGTACTCCACCATGAACGCAATCTGCTTGTTGTTGTGAACCCCCCGGACCTTGACGGACTTGGCCGTCACCGACCCGATGCGTTTCTGCCAGTGGACCTGCGGAGACAGCGGAAACTCCGCCGCCGGAACCGTGCCCCAGACCAGCGCCAGGGGGTCGGTCGGCACCTCTCCCTGGACCAGCTTCACGCGGACCACCACGCTCTCCTGGGAGTGCGCCGGCGGCGCGCTCAGAAACCCCACCGCCGCAATCGTACATCCGGCAACCAGATATCGGAACCACACAGCCATCGCTTACTCCCACGTCCGGGGCTTTTGCCCGGCCCCTTCGTATTCCGCCATGATGATCTTCCATATCCAATCGTCCGGCAGCTCCACTTCCCAGCGCGGCATGGCCGATTTCCACGGATGGCCCTCGACCGACAGCCCCACCCCACCCTTCTTGATACGCCAGAAGAGGTACGACTCCTGGAGCATGGCGATGGTGCCGGGATCGGCGAAATTGGCCGGTGGCGGGTTGAAGCCGTCGGCGGCGGGGCCGTTGCCGTTGAATTTGGCCCCATGGCACGGCGCACAAAAGGCGGCGTACAAGCCCTTCCCCATCATCACGTTCTCCGGCGTATTCGGCACGGGATTGGCCAATCCGACGAACTCCCCGGGCGGCGCCGGATGGATCGTGCGGTTCTCGGCGGGCGGCTCCGTGCTCGGGACCAGCCCGCTGTACGTCTGCCAGCCCACCAAAAGGGGCAGGAGCACGAGGATCAAGAGCCGCGCATGCTTGGCCACTCCGTTCATGCCCTCTCCGCTCAAAAATCGAAAGATCGGCCCTAAGAAGGCTTCCGTGGATTCCCCGCTGAGCGTCCCAAACACGATGACCCCCACGGCGGTCGTGAACAAATAGAGCCAGATCAGGCTCATGGGCAGGGGCGCGGTGAAGAACGGCAGGCCGTATTGCAGGAACGCAAAAACGGCCGCCAGCAGGATGAGGCCTTTTAACGCCAATGCTGAACGCTTCATACCGTCTCTCCTCGGTTTCCCATCACAAGGGCTTCGCCTTATCACCTGGTCCCGCCGCCACATCCTTCGGGGCCTCGAGCTCGGCCAGATCCACCGTGACCTCCTCACCGGACATGTTCTGGAGAAACGCGATCACGGCCAGTATCTCGTTCTTGTTCAGGCCGATCGGTTTTTTATTAATGTAGGGCATCTTAGCCGGAAACCCCTTGGCTGGTCCCACATGCTCGTAATCCATGTAGGTGAACGCTTGCGGTTGTGTGAGGCTCTCAAAAATGAACTCGCGCGTGAGCTTGGCGCCGACGCCTTTCAAGTCCGGACATCGGCCCTCACTGCTCCCGATGGTGTGGCACAGCGCGCACTGCCCCGCGCCGAAGAAGATTTTCTGCCCGATCCCCGCCAACTCTCTCTTGTCCTTGATCGCGGCCAGGTCGAACTTCTCCACGACGGGGGGCATGGAGGCCATCTGCGGCACGCCCAGCGCCACGAGGGAAAACGTGCCCAGCACGATGGCGACGAACGCCGTCACGCGGAGAAAACGGGCATTCACGAACAGGAACACGGCGCCCCCCAATCCTATGATGCTCAACCCGAGGGCTTGCAGGATCTGAGTCTCCGTCATAACAAGAATCTCCGTTTCTATTCCCGAACCGCTGTAACCGGCGCCGCGCCGGCCGGCGGCGTCACCACTTCCTTCTCTCTCTCAGCCGCCATCACCGTCACAGGGCCTTTCTTCTCCCCACCCAGCGAGGCCACCCAGAAGATGAACGCCACCAGCAGGCAAAAGAGGAACGTGCATAGCGACATCAACGCGGCCGCGTAGCCCAGCGCCGGGGAATAGGCGTACTGGGACGTATCCTGTATGACCCCATAGACATGCCAGTGAACCCTGGACGACGAGCGCGCGTATCCCATCAGAGTCATGAGGAGGATGACCATGATGGCGTTCAAGACGAGCGCGTAGCCCGCCCGCGCCGGCATGACGCCCCAGATCATCTCCGTGGTCGTCTTCGCGCTCTTGAGTAAGAGCCCGGTCAGGGGCGTGATCGTCAACAAGACAAACAGCACCACCAGCACCTGCGTCGTGGAAAAGTAGTTGATCCGCGTGATGGCCGGCACGAAGTAGCCCCACACCCCCAGCACCAGCACCACGATCACCGCGATCCCCAGGATGGCCCACTGGCCCACCTTGGCGGCCTTTGCCCAACGCGCGGTCTCCTGTTTGCCGGCCCGCCAGTACATGACGAAGCTCATGAACGTCACCAGGATCATGAGATTCGCCACGGTCATCTTCGCGGACATCACGCCCAAGACGCCCAGCAAGGGGTGATGAGTCCCGCCCATCTTGCGGGCCTCTTCCAGGCTGGCGACCAGGGAGTGCGGGGTCATCCAGACCCCCAGGCACACGAGCAGGATGACCAGCATCGTCAGGATCGGCTTGCGGTACTTGGCTTCGGAACCCGGAATGCGATACATGATGCCGAGCCAGAAATAATAGTTCGCCCCCAGGAACAGGATGCCGATCAACATGGCCTGCAGGATGAACAGCCAGGAGAGGAAGCCGCCCATGAGGGTGATGCCCATCTGCTGGTTGTACTGGTAGATCTCCCGCATCAGCCAGTAGCCCGCGAACGGGAGGGGCAGCATCCCGAACACGCCGATGAAATTCCCGACGTACCCCATCCAGTCGTAGTGCACCCGTTCTTCCGGGCTCTGAGCCATCAGGTATTTGAGCCCGGCGTAGGCCCCGCAGATGAAGCCGCCCAGCACCACGTTCGCGATCAGGCGGTGGATGTTCACCGGCCACCAGGTCGGGTTCCACGTCGCCGCCCAGGCCTTCGCCCACATATCGCCTTCCGCGATCACGACAGGGCTGGCCTGGAAGGTCGCCCAGGAGTTCGGCACGATCATGATGAAGAACGCGAAGACGTTGAGGAGGAACCCGAGGAACAGATGCATGCCTTTCTTGCTCCCCTGCATCGAATCCCAGCCGTACCAGTAGAGGTAGAGGGTCGCGGTCTCCAGCAGGAACAGCGCGCAATAGACGAGGAACGACGGATAGAAGACGTCCGCGAGATAGGACATCAGCTTCGGGTAGGAGCCGATCAGCAGGAACAACAAGATGCCGCCGAACAGCGCGGTCGTGGCGTAGGACGAGGTGAGCAGCTTGGTGAACTCCTTGGCCAGCTTGTCGTAGCGCGGGTCCTTCGTTCTGACCCCCACGATCTCGCACACCCACGCGAAGATCGGCACGCCCAGCACGAACCCTGCCAACAGGAGATGGAGCTGCGCGACGATCCAGATGAGGTTCCGGCTCCCCATGAACGGGATGTCCCGATACTCCACGCCTGGTCCCGCCGGAGTCTCCTGGGCCAGCGCCGCCCCCGGCGGCCACAGCGCGATCACGGCGCCGAGCAAGAGCGCCGACATCCACACGATTGGGAGGAAGTTCCTCGTTCCGGCTCTCACGCGATCATCCATTCCCCTTCTCCCCTTCTGGCTCCTCTCCGACGGCATCGCCTGCCGTTCAGAATATGGCCGGTAGGAGCCGGGCGTACTCGCTCCTTCAGCGAGGGTGAAGCCCGGCCCTACCAGCAGATCCGCAGGGCAACCGGAGGCCAGTCCGTGTGGTTCCCGCGGACCCAAGTTCAACAGACACCCGCCGATTCTCACGATCAGGCGGCCGGCGGCTCGCTTGCGGAAGCCAGCCCCCGTCGAAGCTCACCTTCGATGCGCATCAACTCGGCCGCAAGTTCTCCGATCTCAGAGGCCACGCCCACGCCGTCCCGATTCAACCGGTCGAGGTCGGCGGCCTTGCAGCGCACGTCTTGGCAGAGTCCGGGCAGGTCACCCACCGTGGGGTCGCCGGCCGTCTCTGCGGGCTCGGTTTGACCGCCGCTCTTGGTCTCGGCCAACGCGCAGGCAAAATCCATCCGATCAACCAACCCGATCAGGCAGTCGACGCCGTTGGTATGGGTCATTCCCCTGGCCACCCCGTCCTCGGAGATCGTCATCAGTCTCCGCGCGATCCGTTGCAGATCCTCGACGACCGCCACCACCACGCTCTGCGACGGATGGGTCAACTCTTTCATCGCGCCACCTCCCGTCACGGTCCGCTCCCCACAACGATGACCCGAATCACTTTTTTGGGACCACCCGCCTCGATCACGGTCTCCACGCGGGCCTCGATCCGATCGCCCACGGCCACTTTCCCGAGCACCGACAGCGCGTCCAGGTCGAGGTAGAGCACCTCTTCCTTGTCCGCCGCCGTCTTGACCTCGAGCGAATGGGCCCGGCGGTTCACTTTGGTCACGACCCCCTGGACCGAGTCGATCTGCACGCCGGGACCGATCTGCAAGGTGATCTCCTTGACCAGCAACCGGTTGTTCTGCTTCTCCACCGTCGCATGGACCCGATCCCCGATATCCACCTTCTGGAAGATCCAGTGCGAATTCTTCTCCAGGTAAAGCGTGGCGAAGTCCCCCCGTTGGAGCTCGACCTCCAGCGTTCCCGCCGACTTGTCGAAATCCATCACCTGCCCTGTCATGCTTGAGACCTGGGCGGCGGCCGTCACAACCAGACCGCCCAGAAGAGCCGCCGCCAGTCCGAGCACCAGCGCTTTCCTCGGTCGCTTGAGCCACGTACGCTTCATCTCGAACTCTCCCCTTTCCTCGGGCAACTCCCTCTCATTGACCATTGACGACGATGACCCCCTCCATCAGCGCATGCAGGCGACAGCGGTACGTGAACGTGCCCGCCACAGTGAACGTGTGGGTGAATGTCTGGCCCGGCGCCAACACCCCTGAATCGAACTCGCACGCATCGCCCGTCAGGCATCCCATCTGCGTCACCGTATGCGTCGCGCCGTCCTTCGTCATCGGGTTCTTCCACCTGACCGTGTCGCCGACGGTCACCTTGACCGTCTGACCGGAACTGTAGAACGGCGCCCGGTCCAGCAAGGTCACCTCATGGATTTCAGCCGGAACGGCCACCCCGGTCAGGATCGTAATCATGAGACTCACGAGCATGAATGCCACCCTCGCCAAACGACCGCCGTTCGGCATACGCTGTCCACAGTATTCCGGAGCCGGCAGCGGCCAACTCGCTCAGCCCGCCGGGGCCCGCCTCCCGGTCATCCTCACTTCCCGACCTCCTTGTGTTTGTGCTCTTCCGGCTTTCCGCCGTGCGAAAAGGTATGGACATACGCGATCACCTGCCAGCGTTGTTCATCCGTCAGCCGCTCTTTCCACCCCTTCATCTTGGTCTTGGGAACGCCTTCGGACACCCGCCAGAAGAAGTAACTGTCCGAATACCGGTTGATCTTCGTCTCGGCCCGGAAGTCCCTGGCGCCGCGCAGCTTGGGGTTCCCATCTTCTCCATGGCACTTGGCGCACTTCTGGATCTTCCCCTCCTCGTCGGGCATTCCTTCCGTGTAGATCTTCTTGCCGGCCGCGATCACTTTCGGGTCCGTCCACCAGCCTTTCGGCATGCTATGGTTGTTGTATTCCGGCGGCACCGGAGGGAGGGGCTCATCCCCGTAAGCGATCGCCGCACCCAGAACCAGCCCTACCATCGCTACGCTCGCACAGACCGCCCGTCGCCTCATCGCTCTCCCTCTCGGTTCGAATCAAACCACCCCTTAGTCCCGCGGGTCCTTCTTCGTCCAGGGCTTGCCTTCATTGATCTTCAACGCCTGATACGGATACCCCTCTTCGCCGTACTTCGCCGGCTGGGCATCCGCGTACGGCGACGTGTCGCTGCTGAGGCTCTGCAGGAAGGCAACCAGGGCCGCCTTCTCTTCCGCGGTCAGCCCCAGCGGCTTGAGAGCCGCATCCTTATTCGCATCATTTCCGCCGCCCGCATTGTAGAACTCGACCACGTCCGCCAGAGTCGCGAGCGTCCCGTTATGCATGTACGGGGCCGTGTACTTCGCCTCCCGCAAGGACGGTGTCCGGAACTTACGGATGTCCTTCTTGTTCTTCGTGTACATGTACCGGCCGAGGTCCTCGATCATCGTGTCGTAGCCCGACACGCCGATCGTCATGTTCTCGAGCCGAGCGGCGATCTGCACCTGCGGATTCGTCAACAACTCCGGGCTCGTCGGAACGCCCGTGTTGTGGTAGCCCTTGTCGCTCAGCAGCGGGCCGTTGTGACAGGCGGCGCAATTGGCCTTGCCCTTGAACAGCTCCAGGCCTTTCACTTGTTGAGGCGTCAAGGCCGATTGGTCCCCGCCCAGGTACCGGTCGAACGGCACTTTCTTCGGGTCCGACACCAGCGTCTTCACGAACTCCGAGAGCGCCCCCATGATCTGCCCGAACATCGGATGCCGTTTGATCTTGTACACTTCCGTGAACCGGTTCCGATACTCCGGAACCAGGATCATGCGCTCTTCCAGGGCGCGCCCGTCGTCGTTCAGGAGGATCCATCCGGTCACATGGGTCCGGATGGACGTATCCAGGTCGCCCTGCGAGCCCGGCCAGTGGAGGTCCTTCTGGTGCGCCGCGTTCAGCAGCGTCTGGGCATTCCGCCAATGCAGGGTCCCCGGATACCCTTCCGAGAGCGCCCTATCGTCTCCGTACCCTTTCTTGGGATTGTGGCACTCATTGCAAGACCTCGCCGCATCGCCCGACATTCGCTTGTCGAAGAACAGCAGCTTGCCCAGCTCCGCCTTCTTCTCATCCACCTTCAAGGCCGGCAGAGGGCCCAGATCCGTCTCGGCCGCATTGACGCTCGGCGCCACGACCAAGGCAAGCCCCGACACGACCACGAAGGCCGCCAACCCCATCAGATTTTTCCCTCGCCTACTCATTGTCTTTCACCCCTTTCTTTACTTTCCCGCGAACGTGAAATCCGCCTTCGCCGATCCCTTGGCCGCGACGGTTACTTCCGCCGTCTGCTCGCCCAGGATCGGATGCCACGCCACGAGCTTGTACTTGCCTGCCGGCACGCCGTCGATCTTGAAGGCGCCCCCGTCGTCCACCACCGCGAAGTAGGGATGCTCCACCACCCGCGTCCAACTGTGCATGAAGTCGTGCTGGTCGCACTCCAGCTTGATGACGTTGCCTTTCCTGTTCTTCAGCTCCTTCTCCAGCTTGGAGCCTTTCTCCGGCAATGCGACGTTAAATAACGTCACCCGCGTCGCCCCCGCGATCGCATAGGTGTGGGGATTGTGAATGACGGTGTCCGTGTTCTCGATCTTGAACACCGGCCACCCGTCCACGCCCTTCTTGGTCACGAACGACACATACGGAAGAAACGCGCATTCCTTCCCGATAAACTCGGTCGGCGCGTGCGTGAAGGGTTTCCCCTTTTCAATGCCTTCGATGACCACCACCACGTTCTGGAGCGCTCCGTCTTTCACCCGCACGAACGGAAAATCGCGCTCCTTCCCGCAGACGTCAGGGTTCTTCTGCACCAGGAAATGCTGTGGCTCAGGGACCTTCCCCTTGAAGCTGATCTTGCCGGTGACGGCGCCCCCGTCGCTCACAGCCGCTTCCTCATATCCGAATGCCGCCGGCGCCGCCACGAGCCCCATCGCCGCCACGGCCGCCATTACAAACCTATACTTGCCCATCGCTCTAATCCTCCCTGATTTGATGGGGGACAGATTTCAAATCTGTCCCCCAGATTCGTTCCCCCTATACCGCGTTCTTGTTCGCCCACGTGATGCGCGCCTTCAGGCGATCCGGCAGCGTGCCGATCTTCTTGATCACCGCCTTCCCCGTCTTGTAGCGCGGGGCATTGGTGATCGGATCCGGCACATTGTGCGCCAGCGCGTTGCCGCTCGCGCCCGGCCACAGGAAGTACTGGTATGCCAGCCCCGGCTGCACGGCATCCGTCACGATCGCCATGGCCGTCGCCGACCCCTTGGTCGTCTTGATGTGGCCGTTCTTCATCAGGCTCGTGAACAGCGCGTCCGAATCCCGCAGGAAGTAGAAGCCGCCGGTCTGGACAAAGACCTCGTCATTCTCCATGGACACGATGTCGCCGTTCTCGATCCCCCGCGCCTTCGCGTCCTCCGGGTGGATCTCGACGAAGTTCATCGGATACCGCTGCATGATGTACGGTTTCCGCATGTCGTCGAAGACCGACTGCCAGATCTCGTTGACCCGCCCGTTGGTAACCCACAGCTCGCCCTTCTCCTTCTTGGGGCTGATGGCCTCGTGGAAGTCCTTGTAGAGCTTCCAGTCCACCTTGTGCAGGAGCGCCTTGCCGGACGGCCGGGTAAATCCCGAGAGCCGCTTCTGCATGGTCGAGATCCCCTGCGGGGTCTCGATCATGGGCGCCGCCGTTTCGTCGTTGGTCCGCTTGGTCTCGATCAGCTCGCCGTCGTGCAGCCGCAGCGGCGTCTGGTACCCCATGGCGCCCCGCTCCCGCAGCAACTCATAGGGCTCCTTCCCTTTGAGCTTGGCGTAGGGCAACAACGGCGCGTACTCCAGAATCCCGCCGCGCGAGAAGCGCGCCGCCTCCTTGAAGACATCTTGGGAGGACTTCCAGTTGTACCCCTCGAACCCCATTTTCTTCGCCACCTGGGAGATGATCCACCAATCGGGCTTCGCGTCGCCCGGCGGGTCGTAGAACTTGGAATAGATCCGCATCACCCGCTCGCCTTGCGCGCGAGTGAAGTCCTCTTCGCCCCAGGTCGCCGCCGGCATCACGATGTCCGCGTACTGGTTGCCGAACGTCCGCAGATAGATTTCCGAGTTGACGCACACGATATCCTGGTTGTCCACCCGCGCTTTGAGCACTTCGATCGCCCGCTTCGGATCCGTACTGTCAATCTGATGAGGCGACAGGGTCACATGCTGCCGGAAATAGTCGTGCAGCGCGCCATTCGCGCAGGAGTTCTCGAGCTTCTGGGCCCCGATCACCCACAGGAACCGAAGGTTGTTGCTCAAGATCCACCGGTCCACATCCATCGCCAGCCGGCCGATCCGCCCGAACCGCTGCGGCGTCTTCGTGATGGGATACGGCGCCGCGCCCATCCCACCGCGCTGGTGACCGCCGCACCGGCTGATCCGCTGCCCGGGTTTCGTTCCGGCGCCGCAGATGAGCCCCAGGTTGCAGAACGAGGTCGAGCTCAGGTAGTTATTGGACCAGTAGTTGCCTTTCTCATGGAGGAAGGACGCCTTCGGGCGCGGGCCCTTCCCGCCGCCGGTCAGCATCTCCGCCGCCTTCACGATCTTGGCGCGCGGAACCCCCGTCGTCTTCTCCGCATATTCCAGCGTCGTGAACTCGTCCTTCAGGAGCCAGTCCTTCCACTTCGCGAAGGACACGCCCCACCGCGTCGTCCGCCACTGCCAGGGCGTGTTGCGGACGCCGCGACCCATGCCCCAGTCAATCTCCTCGTCGTCGGCGCACCACTTGGCGATGAACTCCTTGTCCTCCCAGCCGTTCTCGATGATGACCCGGCACATCGCGTTGTTCAGCACAGGGTCCGTGCCCGGAATGACCTGGAGGAACAGGCCGCCGTTCTTCTCGCCGTACGCGGCCCCCGTGGACTTGCGGGGCAGCGCATTGATCAACTTGGCGCCCCCGTCCATGATCCACTCGGTAAACATGATGGTCTGGTTCTCGTAGGGGTCGGCCCCTGAGATATAGATCACCTCGGCCAGCTTGAAGTCCTCATAGGCCGAGCCGAACGTGTCGATCCCCGCATCCTCCATTCCGACCGCGTCGCCCTGGGCCGACGGCTTGTCGTGGTGCGCCCAGCATGGCGTCTCGATGGATTGCAGCAGGAGCTTGGTAATCGCGTAGGTGTTCTCCCAGAACTGGTACGAGAAGGTCTGGGCCCCGTAGGCCAGCTCGTCGTACTTGTCGAGCACATACTTCCCCACCTCGGCCGTGATGGTGGTCGCGTCCTCCCAGGAGATGGGTACCAGCACATTCCGGACCCGCATCAGCGGCGTCTGGAGCCGGTCCGACGTCGGCTTCACCGGGCTGTAACACTTCTGGGCGATGTTCCCGCCCCGGATGCTGTGGTTGCCCGAGCGGTTCACCCGCTCGCTGATCGCCGGAATTACGATGCAGTGGTGCGGCTCCCCGTCTTTCAGCACGATCGTGTGCTGCTCCGGCGTGGCCCAGTTCCCGGCCTGCGCCTCGGTGATCGGGAAATCCACGCCGTAGGCGTTCTGATTGGCTTTCGGGCCGCCCTCCTTGCCGACCGGCCAGACGATCGCCCGGTACGCGCACCCCACGACGCAATAGTCACAGGCCGTGGGATAGATCTTCGCGTCGGGCGGAGGCAGCGGGACCTTGTCCTCCGGAACGACGGTGGCGAATGATACGTTGATTCCTGCCTTACTCATGTCTTCACCCCCTTACGTCTAGACGGGCAGCAGGTTGTCCGGGAACCCGTAGATGAGCCCCTGCATCCCTACCGCGTAAATGTCGTCCCCTTCCACCTCCAGCACAACTTGCGGGAGGTTCTGGGTCGCCGACGCGCTCGTGATTATCCCGTGCTTCGTGAGATCGTACATTGAGAGATGGAATTCGCACGGCCCCATGATCTTTTCCTTCGCGTTGTACCGGTCTTCGAGCGGTCCGCCCTGGTGGACGCACAGCGCGCTGAACGCCACCACGTCCTTCTGCGGACCCACGCCGCCGAGCGCCGGCACGCCCAGTTTGATGAGCAGCGCCTTGTGATTCGGATGCTCGGCCGGATAGGAGATCTTCACCGGCTCGTCCTGTTTCAACGCGCTCAATTTGCCGACTTTCTTTCTCGGGTAATGCGTGCTCTGCATCGCCACCGGCGTCGGTTTCTTCGACGCCTCCTTGGGCTTGGCCTTCGGCGCCGCGGCAAGCGTGTCCGCAACGGCCGGCGGGAGCAGCGTCGTGGCCGTGGCCAAGCCGCCCAGGAAGAGCAGCTTGCGGCGCGTCATGCATCCCACATCCTCGCCCAATTCCTTGAGCATCTTCAGTTTGCTGTCTTTGGTTTCCTTCTCGTCCATCGTCGTTGTACCTCCTACCTACTTGCCGGCCGGCAGCGGCACGACTTTTTTGTCCACCGTGACGATCCCGTCCTTCGGCAGGACCGGGTTGATGTCCTTGAACGGAGTCTCAGGGCTGCTGAGCGCCTCGAGGAACGCCACCAATGCCTTCTTCTCGTCGGCCGTCAGCTCCAGCGGTTTCATGAGCGGGTCCTTGACGCCCTTGAACTTGCCCGGCTCCTCGCCGCCCTTGTCGTAGAACTCGACGACTTCCTCCAGCGTGGAAAAGACGCCGTTGTGCATGTACGGCGCCGTGTGCTTCGACTCACGCAGCTTCTCGGTGCGAAACCGCCCGATGTCCTGCGTCCGGTGGGTCGCCATGTAGAGTCCCAAATCCTCGTCCACTTCGTTGTAGTTCTGGATGCCGTTCGACTTCATGCGGAACCGCAACTCGATCTGCCTGAGCGGATCGTCGTCGAAGGCCGGGTTGCGCGGCAGGCCGAGATTGTGATGGTCCTCGTCGGTGAACATCATCCCATCGTGGCAGGCGATGCAGTTGGCCTTGCCTTTGAAGAGCTCCATGCCCTTGACCTGCTGCGGGGTCATGGCGCT
Organism: uncultured Nitrospirales bacterium; assembly: GCA_964384595.1. GTDB lineage: Bacteria > Nitrospirota > Nitrospiria > Nitrospirales > NS-4 > SCTG01. The sequence goes on along the minus strand of CAYLLY010000003.1, from coordinate 23,213 downwards.
CTTGTCGCCGTTCATGTAACGGTCGAACGGGACTACCTTTGGATCCGAGTTCAACGTCCGCTGGAAGGCCGCGATCGCCCGCGCCGCGTTGTCCCAGGTCGGCAGTTCGCCGAAGACCTTCATGAACATCTCCCGGTACTCCGGCACCTGGCGCATCCGGGCCTCCCCTATGTCGAACTGGAGATTGCCGGCCGATTGCCCGCCCGCCGCGCCGCCGGCCTGGGCCTCAAGACTCGTGGCCCGGCCCTCCCAGAAATACTTCTTCAGGTGACCGGTGTTGAGGACTGTGTGCGAGTTGCGGAAGTGCTGCGTCCCCGGATAGCCGATCGAGAGATCGTCCGTCGTTCCCCATCCCTGCTTCGGATCATGGCACTTGGAGCAGGGCGTGCTCCCGTCACCCGACAACCGCTGCTCGAAGAAGAGCAACTCCCCCAGCTTGGCCTTCTCCGGAGTGGTTGGGTTGTCCGCCGGTCCCGGGTGCGGGCCCGGCGGCAGGGCCGCGAGCGGACGAGGGGTCTTGCCCTCGTTGTTTCCGGCCCAGGCGGTCCACGCCATCGTCATAGCCGCCACAATCGCCACACCGAACAGCAAAATGACGAATGTCCATAGTTTGTTCTTTTTTCTCTCCACTTCACTCCCCCCTTTCAGGCTGTCTTACGCCTTTTCTCGAACCTGCTCCTTGCTCCGACCTCCTTGCACCATCCCCCCTTTCTCGAACCAAGGCTTGCAGGTTTCCCTTTTCCCTTTTCTTCGGATACAGCAATGGCGATGCCATCAGCTTTCCCCAAGGAGCTTCCTGGGTGGCGCGGCCTATTGACTTGAAAAAACGATGGATTCCGGCGGATGGCCTGTATGCCTGCGTAGGGCTGTTGCGCCTTCTTCTCCCCGTACAATGAGACGCCTTCAGCAGCTGCGAACGCCGCCGAACCGGGGCAAGTCTTTGTGTTTTCAAGTCATTTCGCCGAATCGGGAAAGAATGTCCCAATGCGGAGTCGCGGTCCCAGCCGGTCATCTCACCTTATGACGAACCCCCGAGACCTAAGGAGCTGACCGATCCGGCGCCGGAGAAGCTGAAAGGCCGGGATATGAGTCGGATCGCTGCGGAAAACATCCAAGTGCTCATGGTCCGATAAGACGCACGGGCTCCGCAACGAATGCATCATGACGTAGGTCACCACCCGATTGTTGGCGGTGAGCTGGAGCTGTCCCGCCCATGAGGTCTCATCAGGCCGCAACAAATCCGTCAGCCGAATGAGGCGCACGCTGGCCGGCTGGACCTTCAACGGCCCGAGCGCCCGGCCGTCACAGGTGAAGATGCGGGCACTGACCACCTTCTTATAGGGATTGATCAGGGCGAGCGTCTGGCCGAGGTCACGTTCCCGGTCGAGATGAACGACCGGATAGCCCTCCACAAATCGGCCGAACGCCGCGATCTGGGCGATGACCGGCGGGGCCCCATACTTGTACGCGTTGTCGGAGAAGAAGGCCTTCTTCCCAGGCTTGGTATAGATCGAGTAAAAGCTGATCGGCGCCCGGGCATGAAATATCGGACGGGCATCGGCGGCCTGCAAGCTCAATTCAAGGTAGCCGGAGTTGCCACCCCAGTCCTCGCCCGCGTCCCGCCAGGTGAATGGGTCAGGCGGGGGTCCGACCAAGCCGCCGTTTGCAAAGATGAGCTTCTCGCTCCACTCGGCCCGCTTCGCGCCGGCGCAGAAAACCTGGACCCCGTAGGTGACCGTCCCATTGCCCCCGATCAGCCGATCCGCGACACTCTCATACGGCAGGGGGATGGTGCAGTCATATCCGGCCGGCAGATGCACGATGCACGGGAAGATGAACGGGTACGACATATGGCGTCCTACAGGTGATCGATTGAAAACCGGTCCAAGGCCGGAGTCGCGCACAGTACGTGAACCTTTCTTGCGCCGGACGATCGCCATCGGATGCTGTACAGCCGATCGACGAACCGCACCGCCTCGGCTTCCGGCAAGACAATCTCATGCAGACGCGCTCCGCCCGGTGGCACCCGCACCGTTTCGACGACGGGGGCAATACCCCTTCGGGCAGCGTCGAACGGATAAGCGAACTCGACCTCCAGCGGTCCCCGGGAGGCGTTCACGATACTGAAGAACAGCCGTTCATCGCGCGGCCGGTAGAGATTCGGGAACCATTGCGCAGCAGGGTGTACGCTGGGAGCCTGCGTGTGTACGGCACAACTGCCGGCCGGCGCGATGATCTCGATCTGCGGCCGGATTGTCCCGCGGAACCCCGGCCTGAGGGCGCGCCTCTCGATCGTGACGGACCCGATCCCGGGCAGTGGAGGTCCCGGCTGCCGTTCCGGCAGGGGCAGAAATTGGGACACGTTCAGATGCAAGGCGGCGCCCTGGGCAATCCCGTGCGCTTCCCGATATCTGACCCGCCCTTCCGAGTCTCTCACCGTTATGACCACGTCGAAGTCCGGAGGGCGTTCCTTGTCGTCATAGAGCAATGAGTGGTTGGCCACCCAGACCCACTGCTCGATCCCGTCGCCGGTCAGCACGGGCATGTACTCGGTCAGCGGCACGGGCATCAGGGGTGAGAGGCGATCCAGGAGACGCCAGACTCGCCGCCGGAACGTGGGCGCTTGGACCGGATCAACACGAAGCCAGGGCCCTCCGGTCCTGCCGGTTCGCGGAAGCGTCACGAAATGGTACTCGAGATCGAGCATGCAGGCCGTACAGAGCTTGCCGGCCCCCGTCTCGTTCATCAGCGCTTCGAAGGACAGCGCCGGATCGGCCGCGAGCATGGACTGCAGATCTTGCCGCCTCAGGTTGTAGCAGGCGCACACGATCTCGCCATCGGCCGGTGGCATGGCGATCTGGGCTTCGCTGTCCATTACCGAACAGGGTCTACTAGAAATTCACCAGCACGCTGATTCGGCTCCGCCACTTGAGCGGGTCAGAAAAGAACGTACACCCCGTTCCTGCTCCCCCAATACCTGCCGCCGTGCACCCCGTCCCTGCAGGGATCCCTTGCATGTTGGCGAGCTGGGAGTCCTCGAACTTCTGGAAGTAGTTGTCCCACTGAAGCAGCACACCCTTCCAAATCCGATACTGGAAATCAATGATGTGGCTCTTCACGTTCGTAAACTGATAATCATCATCGACGAACATCGCGAGGGCCGAGTCGGCCTGGCTGTAATAATACCAGTAGCCCAAGCGCCAGTTTCCGGGATCCTTCGTGGACCCGACGGCGGCTCCCACAAGGAACGCGTTGTTCTTGTGGCCGGTTTTCGTCAGGGGGTCAGCGCTGGCCCCCACGTTGTTGATGTAGTCCGCCGTGAGCAGAATCGGATAGCGTCCGGTTTTGATGTCTCCCTGAAAACTGAGGTTCAGCAACTGGTACTCGGAAACAAGGTCTCCACAGCTTGTAGTGAAGCTGTTGCCGCAGTTGGCGCTTGGAGCAAAACCACGAAAAGTCGTCCGGTTGGTGTACCGGTTGTTGTAGTTGCCGCTGTCCAGGGTGATCATCCCGCCCGTGCCTCCCTGGACCAGCCGGTGGGGATTCATAAACGAGTAGAACCCAAGCCCGGCCGAGACATCTATGTCAGGCGTCGGGGCCACCACACCGCTCAGTTGCCCGCCGACCCACCCGGAGCCCCGGGCCGGGTTCAAATCGTCTCGAAGCTCTTGGAAGAGGAACTCGCCGAAGGTCAGCCGCAACGACTTGAGGGCGCCGCCGGTCGGAAGGCTGAGGGTCTGCGAGGCGCCCGTCGGCTGCACGTCGTCGTCCCACCAGATGCCAGACCCCCAGACCGCCTGGGGCTTGAAGAACGGGAGCTCGAACTTGCCGAAGTTCAGCTTCAGCGCCGAGGTCGGCTTCCACGTCACCCAGGCACGGTCAAAGCCGACGCGGAACCTGGAGCTGCTGTTCTCGAAGCCGTCGGCGGTAACATTAGTGCCGGAACCACTGCTGCCGCCCCCGAAGGTCTCCCATCCGGTGCTCGGGAACCGCGGATCCCCCGTGCTCAGGCGGAATCCCGCCATGAACTGCGGGTTCACATCGTAAGTGAACTGCAACCGGATGCGGACCCGCTCGCGCCAGCGCTCTTCATCGCCTGTGTTGAAATTCTCATTGGTGATGAATTCCGTCCGTAGGCCCAGCTGCCCGCTGATCTTGAGCTTTTCGGTCCATTCGGCCTTCTTCTGCTTTTCCTCCAACTGCCCCACCCGCTTCTTGATCGCATCGATCTCTTCCTGCGTGCTTTGCGCCAGCGCCGGCGCCACCCACACAAGAGCGGCAATTGCCGCAACTCCGCAGACCGTTCCGCTTATTTGTGCCCACCTTCGCATGGTATAACCTCCAGATGAACAGAGCGCCCCTTGCACCTAGAGCATGATCCTTGCCTGTTGTCTGCATCGAGGAGCGATTCGACTGTGCCCTTCTCAACGTGTTGTTTTACCGAGCATTGTCGAGTCCTCTTCGACGCGCACCGCTGCGCCGGCTGAGAGTATCGTGCGCCAGCGGGCAGACAACTTTGTCGGATCGGGATGGGCAAGGCGCGCTAAGATTGCGCGTTTTCAAACGATTAATGCGGATGCAGGGAGGCAATGTCGGAATGGGGCGCCGGAGTCCCATCGAAACCGGCCTATGCAAGACAGCAGGCATACAAATTGCCCTAGAAGAATTTGAAGAATTGGGGTCAATTTGAAGAATTGGAGTCAGAGTCGATTTTTGAGGAGTGCGAAGACCGTGGGCCTGGCAAAAAACCAACAATCCGACTCTGACCCCAATTCTTCTCGCGCCCGACTCATCCTGCTCTACTCGATCTTCTTCCTGTCCGGGGCGAGCAGCCTGATCTGCGAGATCACCTGGGCGCGGATGCTCGTGCTGGTCCTCGGCAACACACTCGCGGCGACCAGCATGATCCTGGCCGCCTTCATGGGTGGTCTGGCCTTCGGAAGCTATGTGAGCGGCCGCATGCTCAGCCGGAGACGGCCGTCCCTGAGGGTGTACGCCTGGCTGGAGGTCGGTGTCGGCGCCTATGCGGTCTCTTCTCCTTACTTGTTCGATCCGGCATCACAGCTCTACCTCCTAGTCGCCGGCGACTCCGCGTCTCTTCCCGTGATGCAGCTCGTGAGGCTGGCCTTTGCCTTTGCCTGCCTCTTCGTCCCGGCGTTCCTGATGGGCGCGACGTTTCCAGCCATCCTGGCAGGCTCAGCCTCGGTCGGCTCGCCCTTGACCGCGTCCCGCACCGGCTATCTCTACGGGGTGAACACCCTGGGCGCGGCGTTCGGAGCCGTTGTGGCGGGCTATTTCCTGCTGCCTCGCTGGGGGGCCGACCTCACACTCGCATGGGCATGCGGCCTGAGTCTCCTGGCGGCTTCAGGCGGGCTGGCAATCGAAGGGCTCGCGAAGGCGAAAACGGGGTCAGACCCCGTTTTCCTTCTTCGGGGAGAGGGAGAACCCGCCGACAAAACGGGGTCTGACCCCGTTTTCCCGCCGGCCCTGAGATACATCGTCCTCATAAGCACCTTCGTGACCGGGTTCATCGCCCTTTCATATGAAGTCCTCGTCACGAGGCTCGTGATCCTGTATTTCGGGAACGAGCTGCTCGTCTTCACCCTCGTCGTCACCGCCTTCCTCATGGGCGTGGGGCTCAGCGCGCTGGGAGCGACGGTCCTGGGCTCGCATGTCCAAGGAAGCGGACCGGCCCTGGCCGGTTTCACCATGCTGGCAGGTCCGGCCGTTCTGGCGCCCCCCCTTCTTCTCCTCCACCTCTCGCAGGTCGAACTCGGCCGGGTAACACACTTGCCGGACACATTCGTGGTGATCGTTCTCCTGGTGCCGGCATGCATCCTGGGCAGCCTCCTCCCGCTGGCCATTCGCGTGCTCCGGTCCCCTCTCGGTCCCTCGGCCTCCGTGAGCAACGCCGGCACTCTGTACGCGGTGAATACTGTCGGCGGGATGCTCGGGTCCGGCCTCACCAACGCCTTTCTGGTCCCGCTTCTGGGAATCGAAGGCGTCCTGGCCGTCTTCTCCGTGGCGTGCCTGGGGGCCGGTTTGCTCCTGTTGCTGGCGCTTCAGGCTCCCATGAAGAAATTGGGAGTCGCGCTGGCCGCAGCGCTCTTGGCGATCGGCGTACTGGCCTATCGCCCGCACGTACTGGAAGACCTGTACACGCGCAAGCTGGCCTCCTACAGCGGGCAGGATCCCGACCCGGCGGTCCGCCTGTACCATGAAGGAGCCGTCGCCACGGCGATCGTCCTGGATTTCCCGTGGCTCGGATTTCGCGATATGTTCCTGAACGGCGTCGAAGAGGCGTCCACGCGCTTCGGGCACGTGCAATTGTTCAAGCTCCTTGGTCTCCTGCCGGCCGTCATGCACCCCTCCGATGCTCCGCAGGAGGCCCTCATGGTGGCGTTCGGCGCGGGGATCGCCTCCGGGGCGACCTTGGGCTCCGGGCTGGTCTCATCCCTGACGTGCGTGGACTTGAATCCGGACGTGGCCTCCATCAATGAGCTTTTCCGGGAGATCAACGGTGATGTCTACCACGATCCCCGATTCCGCTTTGTCGCCGAAGACGGCCGCAATTTCCTGCTGCGGAGTTCAAAACGGTACGGCGTCATCATTTCCGACTCGACTCATCCCCGCGCGTATGACAGTTGGATCTTGTATACGGAGGAGTTCTACCGCACGGTCAGGAATCGCCTGACGCCGGACGGCGTCTTCGCCCAATGGATCCCGCTCAGCGACATCTCGGTCGAAAACTTCCGCATCCTGCTCAAAACCTTCACCACGGTCTTCCCGAACACCACGCTTTGGAACATCTATGGGACCGACCAGGCCTTCCTGATCGCCACACCGGGCCCCTTTATCTTCGATCTGCCGCGGATTCAAAAACGCCTCGACCAGGCGTCCGCAACGGTCCGGCTCAAACAATACCAATTGGACCGCGCGGCCCGCCTGGCCGGATTTTTCGTCATGGATCCGGACGCGATCGCGCGATTCATCGGTGATGAACATCGCACCAACACCGACGACCTGCCCTACAGTCAGAAGCATGCCGTTCGCGGGAACACGCCCCTCAGCACCCAGAGCTTCGACCGGCATCAGACGAGCATCCAACCGTACCTGAGAGGCGCGAGCGCGGACGATCTGCGCCTCGTGGAGGAGCGGCAGGTTCTCGCGCGTGCCATGCAACGGTATTTCTTCTTCGGGGATGAGGCCGCACTCGAGGAGGCCGCCGTCATCGACCCTGCGGACGGCAACGTCCGGTTCCACCAGGAGCGCGCGCGAAACTCGATGAGGATCGCCTATGAAAAACTGCAACGGGACGGCCCCCGCCTCCGGCAGGAACGGGACCGCCTGCTGTCCAACATTCAGCGGTCGCCGGAGAACGGTCCCGCCCACATTCGGCTGGCGCAGATCAATTTGAAGCTGCACCAGATCGAAGGGGCCGAGACCTCGGCGACCATGGCCTTGAAATATTCGCCGGACTCGACCGAAGCCCGCAAGGTGCTGGGCCAGGTCTACGGCCTCAAGGGAGACCTTTCGAAGGCGAGGGTCATGTACGCGGAGGCCCTCACGCGCGACCGGAGCGACAAGACGGCGCGGTCCGCACTGATCGGCATTCTTGCCGAGCGCCGGGAGTTAGGCCCGGCCATCGAGCTGCTGCAGGAGATGGGTCCACAGAATGAGCGGGACTATCAATACTACCTGACCCTCGCCGGGGCCTATCACGCGGCCGGAGACTTCGAGAAAGCGCGCGATGCGCTGCTACACGTCCTCACCTTCTATCCCGGCAGCACGGAGGCCCGTTTACATCTGGCCGATGTCTACCTGAAAGCTCACCGGAGGGAACTGGCCATCGCGGAGCTGGAGCGACTGCTGCAGATCAATCCCTATCACGAGCCGGCACTCAAGCTGTTGCAGAGCCTGCGTGGCGCGAAGGAGAAGTAAGATCAGTTCCCGTTGGCTTTGAGGCCGTGTTTCTTGAGCATGCGCTCGACTGTCTTCCGATCCACCCCGGCCTCTTGGGCCGAGTGCCCGATGTGTCCCTTGTGTCTCTTGAGCAGGTCCACCAAGTAATTGCGCTCGAAGGCGCCGATGATGGCCTGTTTCGCAGCCATCATCGTCGACCCCTCGGCCCGGGATTCTTCGAGAGCCCCGTACCTGATGCCTTCGGGAAGGTGCTCGGGCAACAACGTCGGGCCATCCACCAGGGTGACCGCGCGCTCGATCACGTTCCTCAGTTCCCGGATGTTGCCAGGCCAGTGATATTCCTCAAGGCAGCGGACCGTGCGCGGGTCAAGCGTTTTGACCGTCTCCTTATTGGCTTCCGCAAAGTGTCGCAGAAAGGCGTTCGCCAAGATCGGGACATCCCCGGCTCTGCCACGGAGGGGCGGCAGAGTGATCTGTACCACGTTCAGACGGTAAAACAGGTCTTCGCGGAACGTCCCGTTCTTGATCGCTTCCTTCAGGTCCCGGTTCGAGGCCGAAATAACCCGGACATCCACGTCAAGAAATCTCGTGCCGCCGACTCGCCTGACCTGGCGCTCCTGGAGGACACGGAGCAGGCGAGACTGGAGGTTCAGACTCATCCCCCCGATTTCGTCCAGAAAGATCGTGCCCCCTTCGGCCACCTCAAACAAGCCCTGCTTGGTCGCATGGGCGCCCGTGAAGGCCCCTTTCTCGTGCCCGAAGAGCTCGGACTCCAGAAGCGTCTCCGCCAGGGAGCCGCAGTCGACGGGGATGAACGGCCTGGCCGCACGGGGACCGTTCGCGTGGATCGTCCGCGCGATCAGTTCCTTCCCCGTCCCGCTTTCCCCGTAAATCAAGACATTCGACTGGGCTTTGGCGACCTTCTGAACAAGCGAGAACACCTCTTGCATCGCCTCGCTGACGCCGATCACCTTGTCGAAGCAGAAACGCTCCTGGAGCTGGGAGCGCAGATACTTGTTCTCATGGAGGATGTTGTAGTGCTCCATGGCCCGCTGCACGACCAGCTCGAAATCGGCGGACGAGAACGGCTTCGAGAGGTAGTCGAAGGCCCCTTCCCTCATGGCGGCGACGGCCGTCTCCACCGCCGCAAAGGCGGTAAACAAGATCACCACCGAATCCGGGTCGATTTTCTTGGCCGCCTTCACCACTTCGATCCCGCTCATGGTCGGCATCCTCAGGTCCGTCAGGATCAGGGCGGGGTGTTCCCGCTCGATCTCGCCAATGGCCTTGACCGGATCGGTTTCGGTCAGACACCGATAGCCGCTCGTTGAGAGGATGCGGCGGCAATTCTCGAGCAGCTCCGGCTCGTCGTCTATGATCAGAATTTTGCCGTCCATTCCTCTTCCTCCCCGACTCGAGTTTCGAGCCCCGGCAGCGTGACGAGGAAGGTGCTGCCTCTGCCCTCCCGCTTGGGGACCACGGTGATTTCGCCTTTGTGCTCCTTGACGATCGCATAACAGAGAAACAGACCCAGCCCCGTCCCTTTGCCGGCTGGCTTCGTCGTGTAGAAGGGCTCGAACACCCGTTCCGAGAATTCCGGGGAGACCCCGGGTCCGTTATCCGAGACGGCGATCTCCACACCGCCGCTCCTGCTGAGAGTCACATTCCGCGTCTGCACCGTGACCGTTCCGCCCGAGGCGGGAACCGCGTCAATGGCGTTATCCAGGAGGTTCCCGATGACCGTCTCGATCTTGTCCTTGTCTCCCATGACGGCGGGCAGGTTCTCCGCGAGCTCGCTCGTGATCCTGACTCCCGCCTTGTGCAGCCGCTCTCCGGCGAGAGCCATCGCGTCCTTGACGATCGTATTGACATCAAGCGGCTTCAGCGTCATGGCAGAATCGCGGGAGCACGTCAGCAGGCTCTTGGTGATCCGCACGATCCGGCTGGCGTGATTCCTGATGACGGCGAGGTCCTTCAGAAAGCCGGCGGGAACGCCCTGTCCCCGCGCTTCGCGCTCGATGCACTCGATCCGGTTGAGGACGATGCCCAACGGGTTGTTGATCTCGTGGGCGATCCCGCCGGCCATCTTCCCCATCGTCGCCAGTTTCTCGGAGAGCATGAGTTGCCTCTTCAGCTTGGACTCCCGGCTGACGTCCCGAAGGAGAACAACGATCAGCCCCTCTCCCTCCTCACCGGCGGTAGGAACCATATTGACCTGCAGGGTCCGCCCCTTTTGGTCCCTCGTTTCGTACTGGTAAACGTCGCGACTCCCGGAAAGCAAGGCGCCAACCGGGCAGTCGGGGGTCGGGCAGGCATGATCGGATTCCGTGCAGGGGCTCACCCGGCCATAGAGCAGATTTGACCAACGCTTCCCCATGTTCATCCCGTAGAGCGTCCTGGCGGCCGGATTCATGAACTCGATGTCGCATGTGCTGTTCATGATGATGAGCCCCTCGGCCATGTTGTTCAGGATCGCATCCATCCGCCGGACCTGCCGGGTCAGCTCCTTCGTCTGCTCGGTCACCTGTTCCGTGAGGGAACGGTTGCAGCTTTCCAATTCGGCCTTGGAGGCGTTCAACTGCTGCGCCATGTTGTTGACCGTTTCGGCCAGGGCTTCCAGTTCATTGCCGGTCCTGAGGGACACGCGATGGGACAGGTCACCCCGCCGAATCGCCTCCACCCCGTCGTGGAGAGTCTGGATCGGCCGGACAAGCTTCGTTCCCACGAAGTTGCCGAGGAAGGCCAGAAACCCCACGAGGACGATTCCGACCCCTCCGACCTTGACGAGCAGGTCCCGCAGCGGGGCGAAGCTCTCGCTCGGATGCTGCCTTATGAACACGTGCCAGGTCTTCCCGCCGAGGCTGTCCCCCCTGAGATGTTTGAGGCCCTGCAGGGGCGCGAAACCGACCACGGTCTGACGGGCCCCATGCCCGTCATCTTCCGCCACGACCCAACCCGGCTTCTCGGAGACGATCATCCGGAGCAGCCCGCCATCCATCCGATGAGCCGTCCGGGGAAGGATCGGGCAAATCAGCGGGGTGCCGTCGGAGGCGAACAGCATCCCGTGGCCCGTCTGGCCGATGCGGATCTTGTTGATCAGGGCAAACAGATTGTCGAACCGGTAGCACACCTTGAGCACACCCACCGGCTTTTCCTGGCTGGCGTCCATGATCGGGATGGCGATGTCGAGGGTGTCTCCCTGGGAAGCAAAGGTGCCCTGCCCCTTCTCGACGATATCGCTGATATAGAAACCGGACCCGGCCGGGTCAAGCGCGCCTTTCCACCAGGCCTCGTGCGCGTGCGTGAACCGCTTCGGACGAGAGGTGGCGGCGATGACGACTCCATGGATGTCCGTGACCAGGATCCCCATGATCGTGTCCCCGGCCAGCTCCTTGGTCTCGACGAGGAAGCGGGCCGCGCGGTTGGACAACACCTCATGATCGGAGAGCTGGTTGCCGCCCCACGCCTCCTCCTGCCTGGCCAGCAATTTCCTGACGGCTTCCTCGGGCATGCCGTCATAGCGTCGGTTGGCCCGGTAGGCCAGGCCTTTGATGATGACCGGAACATTGGCGATGACGCGCATGCGCTGGATTTCCGCCTCCAGAACCGCATCCACCTGATGCGAAGTCTCGACCGCAAGCTCCTGAAAGCCCATCCCGATCGAATCCTGCAGCGAGCGGGTTCCGTAGAAATAGACGAGCGTAGCGCCGATCCCCAAAGGGATCAGACCTACAAAAAAGATATACACGATGATGGTCCGCTTAAGACTTGAGCGAAACATGCCCATACCCGATAAGCTCCTCTAAGAAATGGGAGCAAGAGCAATACCATCACGCCTCATCTTGAAATCATGTAAAATGCGTTTCAATTCAATATGTTGTGGATCAAACGCTTTGCCGGCTCCCCATACAGATGTTGAGGCTGACGCAATATGGGACATGCGCGCCCCATAAGCTGAGGCACAATTTCCCGAACTTACCCGTCGACGAGCCGTGAAATTGACGGGCGATTCTGAAATGCTTGCTGCTTCAACTTGTGATTCTGAAGAGGCTTCCCTAGAATGACGCGCCAGGTTCACACGCAGGAGAACAGGGATGAGACAGAGCACACGAGCATGGACCACGGTAATGCTTGTTCTCGCGCTGGGCGGATGCGCTTTGCTCCAGACCGTCTCGACTCCGATCTACCAGGATGACTTCCTGATGGTGCGCCTGGAGCCCAACCCCGCGGGCGACGCCGCGCCAACCACGGACACGGATGCGCGGAACGTCACTGCCGACCAACTCGCCGTGATCCTGAGAGGGCTCAAAGCACACAAGCGGACGGGCCTTCTCCAATCGTTGCTTGCCGAATCCCCGCACGAACCAGTGTTTCGCGAGGACGAACTGCCTCGCGTCGCGACTGCGCTCCGCAGCGGACTCAAGGCCGCGTCTCCACGGGATCGCGTGGCGTTCCAGTTGGCGCGGACCGGCGGGATGGGAGGCCGGGAGGAGACGAGCGGCGCCGTCTACTGGCGCGGTCCCCTGTTCTACATGACGCTCACCAAATTCCGGTCCCTCGGCCAGGTGAGTTACGATTCGCCGGAAGAAGGGTTTGATCTCTCTTACGAGCCGGCGGATGCGGTGGTCCAGCAGCAAAAGGAGTCCGGGCGACGATGGCTGGGAGGGCACCCGACTGAGGTCGCCGTCAACGTGCGGCGATTCAAGGAGCCGCCGGTCGTCGCCGCGCCGGACGTGGACGCCGGCCGCAAGGCCGAGAGTCCCGCCCCTCCGTCCGGGAGAGCCTCAGGAGTGGCAGGCGCGCTTCAGGCTGTTCCAACGCCGTCCCCTCTTGCGGCGCCGGCTCCAGGCTCAGAAATCCTTGAGTCGCTCCAGCGTCAGATCAAAGAATTGACGGACTCCAACCAGGAGCTTCGAGCTAGATTACGGGAGTTCCGGAACCGGCAGGACCAAAGCGAGGAACTCGATCGGCTCCGCCGGGAACTCGCCGAGACCAAACAGGTGCTGGCCGACAAGGTCCTCGAGCTCAACCGTCTTAAGAGCAAGCCGGGCGGCGGCGCAAAGGGGAAACCGAAGAGTTCGCCCGGGCACTGACGCAAGGGCACGGCCTCTTCACGGCACCGGTCGGGCGCATCTGAATCCGATGGTCGCCGCGCGCTGGTCCGGCACGGCGCCGCCCCGGGTCGCTGTCCGCAGCATGCCCGGCTTGCTCTTCCAGGAGCCGCCGCGCACGCTCCTGTATCGGCCGGTCGGAGGCCCCTGGGGGTTCTGCTCCGGCATCACGACATAGTAGTCGGTCCCAAACCAGTCCTGCGCCCACTCCGCCACGTTGCCCGCCATGTGACGGAGGCCGAAGGGACTGCGTCCTTCCTCCCCGCTGTCCACCGCCGCCACGAGCGGGATCTCGTGAACGTGGTACTGTCCGAACACCGCCAGCCCCCACTCCGGCTTCGCCTTGCCCCACGGAAAGAGGTTGCCATTGGGCCCCCGTGCCGCCTTCTCCCACTCGGCCTCCGTCGGCAGACGCTTGCCCCGGCTCCGGCAGAAGTCCGCCGCCTCCTGCCAGACGACGTACAGCGCGGGCCAGCGCGCCATGACGTAATCCGGCAGGCTGTGCACGCTGACGAGGTGCCGGATCAGACGCTGCAACTCCTCCGGCGGCGGGCGGCGCTGCTCCTGCAACCACGCAAGGTACTCGGCCAGGCTCACCTCATCGCGGTCAATCTCGTAGGTGTCGAGCCAAATGCGGCGCTGCGGTATCTCGGTGTCGTCGAACTGGGCCTCCATCCCATAGGGATCGTCGTCTTTTCGGATGGTGCCCATGAGGAACCGGCCTTCCGTGACCAGGACCATAGGCGACGGCCTGGCAAGCTGCGCGATGGCGGCGAGGTGCCGCCCTAGGTCGACGACCTCATCCGCTGCGGCCGCCTGGGCTGCCGGCGTGACGAGAAGCGCAGCCAAAATGAGTGAGAAAGGCCGCACAATCTCTTTATTTTGACTCGTGCAGCAGGCGACCGATGGACCCCGCCGCCGTGACCCGAACCGCGACATCAGCGTCGGATAGGAGCGGTTTCAGCGTCGGCAGGTATTTCTCGGAGCCAAGATGGCCGAGGGCGCGAATGGCCGTGATGCGGGGGCGCGGGGTGTCGTCCCGCATGAGTTCGAGCAGGTACGGCAGGACGACGGGATTCCCGGTGTGCGCGAGCGCCTTGCCCACGGCCGAGCGGACGCCGGGATCCCGGGACTGCATGGAGGCCCGCAAGGCCGGCTCGGCCGACGCCGGCTTGTACGGCAGCAACGCCACGGCGGCCTCGGCGCGCACGAACAGGTTTTCCTCCTGCAACAGCGGCTCGATCACGGGGGCGGCCCTCGCTCCCTCCAGCTTGGCCAGACCGGCGGCCGCTTTGCCCCTGGCGATGGCCGCGGGGTCCCGGATCAGCAAGGCGATGGCCGGCGCCGCCCCGGCTTCGCCGCGCTCGGCCAATATCCCCGCCGCGACTGCGCGGACGTTGCCGTCGCGGTCGGTCAACGCCGCCTTGATCGCCGGAATCGCCCGGGCGTCCTTCAGGTGCGCGAGTATCCGGAGCACCGCGGCCCGTTCGTCCGGCTTGGGATGTTTCAACCCATCCAGCACCGTGGTCAGCGCCTCCGCTCGTCCCAACGCCACGAGGGCCGCCGCGGCCGCGGCTTTCACCCGCGGCTGGTCGTCTTTCAAGAGGGTCTCGATTTCAGGGATGAACTGCCGGTCTCCCGATTCGCCGAGTGCGCGCACCACACGCTCCCGGACCAGTGCGGCCGGGTCCTTCAGAAGCTTGCGCAGACGGGCCGAGTGGGCGGCGTGGCCCAGGAGGGCAACCCCTTCGACCGCCAGGGCGCGAACCAGCGCCGACTGATCGGCCAGCGCCGACTCCAGCAACGGCAGCGTGTCGGCGCCCGCCATCTCCTTCAAGGCCGTCACCGCCGCCCCGCGCATTTGCTCCCGCATGTCGAGCACCGCCGGGGCAATGACGCCCAACGCCAGCTCCCGGAGCAGCGGGCGATCCTCCGCGCCGCGATGCTCGGCCAATCGGTTGTAGTCGCCGACCGCTTTTTCCGGCAGGTTCAGTTTGAGATGGGTCCGCATCCGCAGCTCAAGCGCACCTGAAGGCCCCGGGCCTTTCCCGATCAGGGCATCCAGAAGGGTCACGGCTTTGGCGTAATCGCGTTTCTCGAAGGCTGCACGCGCCTCGTTGAGCGTGTCGGCCGCCGGCACGGCGCCCGCTTGCAAGAAGCACACCCCGGCCACAACCCCGACAACCCGCAACACTCGTCTCATTTCCTTACGTCCCTCGCATAACGTAGCGCGGGCATAGCACGCCATCCCGAAGAAGGTCAAGGACAGTGCCTTGACACGGCAACCCAGGACTGTTAGATCACAACATACAACGTCGAGAGAGCGTCCCGATGCAAGTCATTCTATTCAGGGCCATGGTGTTCAGCGTAGTCCTTTGGCTCATCCCGGAACCCGGCGTCGGCGCCGATCCGGCCGGAACCACCACCGGCAAGGACGGCGCGCCGATGGTCCTCGTTCCCGCCGGCCCGTTCCCGATGGGCGTGCCCAAGGGCGACCGCGACGGGGGCCGCGACGAGTATCCCAACCACGAGATCTTTCTCGATCCCTACTACATCGACAAATTCGAGGTGACGAACGGCCGCTACCGGGAGTTCGTCCGCGCGAGCGGCCACCGGCCCCCGCAGCATCTCAAGGATCCGGGCCGGAACCTGTGGCAGGGCGCGGCCATGCCGGAGTCCATTGCCGACCGGCCGGTCGTCAACGTGGACTGGCATGATGCGAATGCGTATTGCCGGTGGGCCGGTCGGCGCCTCCCGACCGAAGCGGAGTGGGAGAAAGCCGCGCGGGGCACGGACGACCGCCGTTTCCCCTGGGGCAACGTCGAACCGACACACAAGCATTTGAACTTCAACCAGCGCTGGCAGGGCGAGAAAACGCTCATGCCGGTGGGAAGCTATGAGGCCGGCAAGAGCCCGTTTGGGGTTTACGACATGGCCGGCAATGTCTGGGAATGGGTCGCCGACTGGTATGACGCGCACTACTATGAGAAAAGCCCGGCGCGGAATCCGAAAGGCCCCGAGAACGGCACGCACAAAGTGCTGCGCAGTTCCGGATGGGAAGTCGAGACGCCGCTCGTGCGTTCCGTCACCCGTGTCATGAGCGACCCCTTGAATCGGAACCACTCGACGGGATTCCGCTGCGCGGCGGACGCCACGCCCGCCCCCGCACGGTAGCGGGCGCCCGTGACCATCACACGCCTGACAGCGGCGGCTTCGGGAGCACTGTGGTTCTTCGCCTCCGTCGAATGCTCCTTTGCCGTGGAATTTTCGGCCGACTATGTGTCCCGCTCGAACGGGAAAACAACGCGGGCGCAATTATACGTGAAGGACGACCGGTGGCGGTTGGAGCACCGGGGCGGCGTGCTCACCGACCTGGGCTATGCCGGGGTGTCGATCGTGCGACTGGACAAGCAGGCGGTGTGGCTGCTCCTCTCGAAGCGCAGACAGTACCTCTCCCTGCCGCTGCGACCGGACCACCTCATTCCGCTCACGGAAACCATGGAGGGAGAAACCGCCCGCGTCCTCGTGGGCGAAGAGAAACTCGGCGGGCACCGGTCCCGCCTGTACGACGTCACCGTGGGGAGCGGAGCTTCGGCTGAACGGTACTACCAATGGGTGTCGGTCGAACACGGGGTTCCCCTGCGGACCGTCAGCCGGGATCGTGATTGGTCCGTCGAGTACGAACACGTCGTGTTTTCGAAACAGCCCGCCTTTTTCTTTGAGCCTCCTCTCGGATATGCCGAGTGGCGCCCCCCCGCTCCAAGTCCCCCGCCCATCCAGGCCTACTGACGGCCAAGGGCTCCCGCCGGTTACGGCTGTTGCAGCTCAAGCGTGGGCTTGATCTGGGCGCTTCCGAGGATGCCGAGGCCGAACCGGGGGTTCTCCACCGTATCCATGCCGGCCCGAGCGCCCTCGCGCGGCTGAATCTCAAAATTCATCATCGCAGAACCCTTGGCCGGAATCGTCACTTCCTGTTCGATGGTCTGACGGGCCTGAGGATGCCAGACGACGAGCTTGTACGTCCCCGGCGGGATATTGCCGATCTCGAACCCCCCGGACTGATCCGTCAAGGCAAAGTAGGGATTATCCACGGCCAGGCCCCAGCTTTCCATGTAGGCGTGGAATCCGCACTGCATGACGAAAACGTGGCGTCCCTTGGTCATGTTGATTTCCTGAACCATCGGCTCGCCGGGAATATGCTTATGGTATTCGGCGCTCTGACCGGCGGTTCGAGGATGATGGGGATTCATCGGCATCGGTCTGTTGAACAGGACTCGCGGTCCCAATTCCGACGTCTCGTAACCCTGGATGTCGTGCATGACCGGGTCCATGTTGACGACTTCCACCTTGTCGTGATCCCGAACGACGGTGACAAACGGTCTGAACAGGCAGTCGATCGCTTCGATGCGAGGCGTCTGGAACGCGAACGGCTTGCCCTTCTCGATTCCGCTCAGCATCACCACCACGTCCTTGACGCCGTTCTCCTGACCCATCGCGAACTCCTTCAACAGCCGCCAGCCGGCGCCGTTCGAAATACGCCCGCAGTACAAAGGGTCCGGGAACGTGACGAGGTTGAACCCCCGCGGAACCGGTTTGCCGCCCTTGAGCGTGACCGTTCCGGAAATTTTCCCGCCATCCGTGACCGGCGCTTCCTGGTAGGCTGAGACCCCCGGCACCCCGAATGCCAGTGAGAAAACCAGGCACAGCAGCAGTCCACGGCCTCCTCCCATCTGATGACCGACCTTGCTCTGATAATCCATTCCGGCCTCCCCTGCAGTACACATCTGAAACGCGCTTCTTTTTAAACGAAACGGGGGGGCGCTTTGAACCAGCGCCCCCCCTTCACCGAGCTTGCACTCAACCGGGTGCCCGTTGCTGGGGAACCCATTGCTCTTCGAGAAGCAAAGGGTCAATGCAACGGGCGCCCCGATCAGTGTGCAGGATATTCAATACCGCTTACTTCTCGGCTTTCAACGCCGCCGGCGTCGCAACGGGCGCCTCAGGCTGTGTTTCCGCCCTCTGGCCAGCCGCAGACGCGTCGCCCAGCGACTTGATTCGCGTGTCGTTCGCCGGCAGGACCCGTAGGTACCCCCACTGTCCCGACTGCGAGTATGGGAGCCGCTGATTCGACCAGACATAGTCGCCGGTCTGCCGGTATGGTCCGCCCGCTCCGCCCCGGATGAAGACGTCCAGGAACTCGGAACCGGCGAACTCGACCACGCTGATCATGTCCGCGCCGGCCATGTACGGCTCGATCGGCCACTCGTGGCCTTCGACACCGAACATGCCGTTCTGCTCGCTCCACGCGCCGAACACGTGGATCCGCACCGGATCGCCGGCATGCGCCTCGATCAAAGGCGTTTGCGGATCTTCAGGTTGCGTCACCGAGCATGGTTGGAAGATATGCCCGAGCTTGCACCCCTGCTCCTCGCGCTGCTTGTACGGCTCGTTCCGGTAGTTCACGCCCGTCAAGCCGGCCACGTTCTGCACGTACGGCATGAAGCTCGTCCCGATGATGTTGTCCTCATCCTGGAAGAAGAGGGCCACGTCCCGGTAGTTGCTCTTGCCGGCGTTCTCCGGCAGGCTCGCATCCACGATCACGTCGGCCCGCCAGCTGTTCTTCTGTGAAATGTCCTCGCCGGTCACAGGGTCTCTATACTTGGAACCCTTGGGCCCGACGATGACCGAGCCGAACAGCCCGTTCCGCGGATTGGACACGATATTCGCGCCGTCCCACACCAGGGAGGAGGTCTCCTTGTTGAGGGGATGGGCATAGAACGTGTACGTGCGGCTTTCGCCCGGGCCGATCGTCTGGTCGCCCGGATTATTGCCGACGTTGATCCCGTGCGAATCTCTCGGATCGAAGGCCAGGCCCGGCGCAAAGAACGACGCCCGGCTCGCGGCCATCTTGTTCTTCAGGTTGACCTTGATGCAGTCACCCAGGTTCACGCGCAGGGTCAACGGCATCGGCTGGGCCCCCGTCGCCACGCGCGAGGCTTCGTCCTCCAGCGCGAAGATCTTGCCTTCGGTGTTGCCGACCTCGATCTTGCGCTCGAAGTCCACCTCGATCGCGCCTTTCGCCTTCGTGTTGAAGACGAGCGTCCGATCCATCGCGACCACGTTGAAGGTCTTCACCGGCGCGTCGTCCGGGCAGACCGACTTCGGCACCGCCGGGATTTCCGCCTTGGCCGTGCCGGGCGGCAGCTTTTTCAGATCCGGCGTTTCCTTGTCCAGGACACGGATGATGCCCCAGCCGCCTTCCATGAAATGGGAGGCGCGCCCGTTGAAGTGAATGTAGTCGCCGGGCATTCCCTGGAAGCCGCCCGCTTTGCTCACGAGATCATACCGTTCGGCGATCCCGACATGGAGCGAGTACTTCCGATTGGCGTCGCCCGCATAGCGCTCGCTTAGCCAGGTATGGCCCGCGCTGGTCCACACGTGCGACTCGTTCATCAACTGGTGCAAGAGACGGAACACCAGGGTGTCCCCCACGTAGGCCTTGACAAGAGGCGTATCAGGGTCCCCGTGCACGGCGCTGCTGAACAGCTTGGCCGTATCCGGGTTGTTCGCCAGACGCTGCGCGAACGGCTCGGCCCGGAAGTTGAACCCGCTTCCGGTGGTATGCGTGCCGCCGTTCACATATTGATTGGGCAGCATTTGGATCTTGTCCGGCATCTGGAAGGACACCGTCTTGCCGCCTTCCAGCGCGACCTCGATCGGCTGCCCGGGCGGATTCCCCGCCTGGATCATGTTCACGGTATGCGGCACCGTGTCATGGATCGAGACCATCAGCTCACGGAAGCTGCCGTTCACGCCGTACCCGATCGGTTCCGTGGTGTGGATGTCGGCGATGGGACCGCTCCAGAGCTTCTTGCCGGTCTTCGGGTCATGATAGGTGGACCCGTACGGCTCGATGAGGACCACGCCGAACCCCCCGTGCGGCCAGGTGGTCGCGCCGAAGGCGTGGTCGTGCCAGAAGACCGTGCCCAGATCCACGTCCACCCACCACCGCATGCGGGCGAACTCCACCGTCACGATGTCTTTGACCGGGTGGTTATGCCTCAACGGCTGGTAGAGCGTGATCTCGTTGCCGTTGATCGTCTTGATCCGGCCCACTTCCGAGCAGCTCGCTTCCCGCTTCACCGCCGTGGAGGTATCCTTGCTCGGCATCAGGCAGTCCGCCCCGACCAGCAACTCGGTGTTCACATGGTACTGGGCCGCGTTCTTGACCTTGATGGTCTTGCTGCCCGCCTTCACCGCGTCCGTCAGCACCGTATTCATCGGCACCGGCAGGCCTGCCTTCTTCGGCTTCTCCATCATCGTGAACGGCCGCACGGATTGCTCGTACGAGAGCCCGCTGATCACGCCGTCCGACGCTTGGTTGTCGAATTGCATAAAGTGGGGATGGATGTTGATCTTGGACGACTGGAAGTTCGTGAAGTCGTCGTCGTCCCACTCGCTCGTCAGAATCGAATCCACGCAGTCGTACACATTCGCGCGGATGACCAGCGGGTACTTCTTGTCGTCGTTCGCCCGCGTGTCGGTTTCTTCCTCGTGAAGCACGTAGATCAAGCCGTCCTTGTCCACGATCGGAGGCTCCTTGCCCTGCTTCTTGGCAAGGGTGATCGGCGTCCGGATGAAGTGGATGTTATAGAACTTCCGGTTGGCGTTCTCCGGGCAGAGGCTCCAGCGGCCCTGCTCGCCCGGCGTCGCCGGCTCGGCGGTCCGTTCGCCGTTCGCATCCTGATGGATCTGCTCCAGCCAGGGCGCGCCGTTGTGGTTCGGCGGGAACATGACGCGCTTGCCGAAGTGCGGCTTGATCAACGGGAAGGACACCTTGCCCGTCTTCGCGTCGAACAGGATCGGCGGCCTCGTGCTGTCATCCCACTTCGCCGCCGCGGGATACTTCGGGTTCTTCGCCGTGCTCTCGCGCTCGCCGAGAGCCTTGTTGCCGCTCCACTTCCAGTCCCACACGGTCGCGTCGTAGGCCATGATCTGGCCCTTCTCGTCATCCTTGTGGCCCGGCTTGCCCATGGTCGGCACTTGCATCTCGACCCAATCCTTGATGGTCACGACCGCCGGATCGCTCTTCCAGTTGGATTTGCCCTTTTCCACGATCTTGAAGATCTTGCCGAACCAGTCCACCGTCGTGCCGATGAGCTTGTCGGAGGTCACGCCGACCTTCATGCGGCCCAGGCGGTCCGGCAGCTCACGCAGATCGGGCATCGTGTCGGTATGGTACTGGCCGACTTGCAGCGTGTTGTACGTGCGGCCGTAGCCCCACATTCCCGCCACATAGTGGTGCGCCACGTGGCAGTGGAACAGGAAGTCCCCGGCCAATTGCTGGCAGAGACCCGACCCGCACTCGTTCTCCAGGTCGAGCGCTTCCGCCGGGCCAATCACCTCGACGTCCACCCGGTCCGTCTTGGTCCGGACGACCGGATACTTCACCGGGCCATTCGTGGCCGTGGCCCACAACTCGTTGTCCAACGCGCGCGGGCTGCGCGGCCAGCGGATGGAGCCGCCGTGCGGATGGTGGGAATGGAACACTTCCGACCCGCCGTGCACGATCCGCCACTTGACGGGATCGCCCAGGTACGCCCGCGGAAGCGTCGTGGGCACGTCGCCGAACGTATAAGCGCTGTAAGCAAGCGACTCGTCCTCGAAGCCGAAATACTCGTGCTGCAGGTGCATCTCGTCAATGCCGAACGGCTCGCTGCGGTAATTCAGCGCGCGGCCGCCCGGACGGTAGGCATCCGTGATCGGGTCGCGCTGCGGCAGGAAGTCGCCCTTCTTGTTCACCGGGCGAAACGCCTCGTCGCCGACCTCGTGGTAGAAGATCACGTGCTCGCGGAAGTCCGGCCCGGAGCCGTTGTCAATGATCACCTGCCAGCCGCTCTTGGTTTCCGGGGCCGGGGTATTGGGATCACCGAGGGGTTCCAGGTACCGGGATCCCTTCGGCTCCACGACGAAGGCCCCGAAGAGCCCCATCACCGTCAGCTCCCGGTCGTTGCTGTAAGAGTGGAATTGCCGCACGCCCTCCTGGGTGTTCGGATGGATGTACCACTCCAGATCCACCGTCTTCTTCGGCTCCAGAATGGTGTCACGATTCGTCGTCGCCGCCAGCTTGCCGGTGGCGCTGACGACCATGCTGGCACCCCCGATGTGGAGGCTGCCCGACTCGCTCTCCAACTGGTTCCGCAAGGTGATCTTGACGCAATCGCCCTGGTTGGCGCGGATGACCAGCGGCTGGATCATGTCGCCCTGCAGGCCCGTGGTCACCGCGCCGGGATCGAACGGATCCTTCTCGTTCTCGCGCGCGGCCTTGTTCCTAGCCTCCTCCCCCCGGACCTTGCCGATGTCCTCGGTGAGCGCGTACATGTAGCCCGGGTAGTAATCGAGCCACCGGTTCAGGGTGATCTCGATGGCGATCATCGAGATATCGTACGCCTTGACCGGCACGCCGCTGGGGCACCGCCCGCCGGTCATTGCGACAGGCTCGACGCCCGGCGTCGAAGCCAGCAGGAAGCTGGCCCCGTCCTGACCCGCGAACTGATGCATCGTGGACATCGTGTTGAAGCCCCCCGATGTCCGCTGCGTTTTCGCCTGCTCCTCGATCTGGCGCATGAGGCGCTGATGCTGAAGGTCCACCTTCACGGCCCGGTCAGCACGCCCCTCCATCGCGTTTTCGATGATCGTCTGGCCCTTGAGCTTTTCAGCCCAAGCCGAGCTCGACGCCCCAGCCGCGTGCTGCGCGTGCTCATCCGCGGCAAACGCCGCCGGCGAGAAGATCAAGCCGCCGGCGATCGCGATCGTTTGGAGAGCATCGGCCAGTCGGCCGGAATCTCTCCAACCGAACGATTTACTGCTCATATCCAGCCTCCTTCTGTTGAGTTAATTTCCCCAGCAATTTCTTGAAAAAGGTCGGGTCCAGCCCCTCCGGAGTTGCAACCGAGGTGCCATCTTCGACGTATTTGTCGATCACGCTCCAGTTGTCTGAAAAAACAACACAATCCGACTTTTTGGTCTTGCGTCGGCGATGCGGCGATTTTTTCGTTTTGTCTTTCGTCATGGACAGCCCCTGCGCGTCATGCTCAAGAGCCCCGCTATTTCAACGAATTAGAGTGTCCAGACTGTTGGACAGCCCGCTCATCGTTGTGGCACATCGGAACAGCGATT
>CAYLLY010000002.1:0-82660 GCA_964384595.1 uncultured Nitrospirales bacterium | reverse complement strand
AGGACGCCGGTCAGGGACGCCCAGGCCCCCGCCTTCAGGAGCGGGGTCTGGTAGGAAAACGCGACGATGTGCCGGCCGGCCGGCACCACCACGGCCCGCACAAGCGCGTTGGCCCGCAGGATGGGGATCTCCACCCCGCTCTCGAGCGTGGCCGTCCACCCCTGATCGTACGCATCGAGCAGCACCAGGACGGCGGGCTGCGGGGTCTCCACCCGCACCCGCACGTCTTCGGGGGCATACCGCTCGATCACGGCGAGTCCTCCCCGTGCGGGTCCCGGCAAGGTCCTGTCCGCTGACTCAATGACATCCACGTCCCCGTTGAGGAAGTCCTGGCGCGCGATCAGGGCCAGGGGATCGATGGGGGTGACGGCCTGCTCCGGGTGCGGTGACAGATAGGCGCGCGGCTTGGCCGGGACGGGATTGCGGAACAGGGCGAGGTCGTACGGAACAAGTTCGGCCACGAGTCCCTTCGCGAGACGCGGATCCTTCAGATGGTACCGACGCCCGATGTAGTAGGCCACATTGAGGCGTGCGGCCGCTTCGATCCCAGAACGAGGGTTCAGTGTCTCTGCAAACCGGGCGCTGTAGCCGGACAGATAGGGCAAGACGGCTTCGAGGCCCACTTGCGCGTTGTGCTCGTGATCCAGGGCCTGCCGGCGCGCCACGGAGGCGGCACCATGGTAGCCCAACGGGAGCATGAGCTCTTTGGGCCACACCAGGACATCCTCATAGATGGAAACCACCCGAAAACGTCCTGGTGCGAGTGTGCCTTCACGCGCCCTGATGGCTTCGGCGAGAGCGGGGGGCACGAAGGCGCTCTCAGCGGGCCCCGTGTGATAAGCCTCCAGATTCACGCGGGAAAGGTCGAGTGTAATAATTGCCGCAAGAGCACCGAGGAGAACCGCCTCATGAAGCAAGCTTCGGCGAAGAGCCAGGACAATGATCCCCACCCCGCCGGCTGCCGCTGCGCTCCAGAGGAAAGCCGCCGCCGCTGATTGCGTCACCCCATGAGCCAAGTTCCCGGCGGCGCCGAAGTGTGCTGCAGCCATCGCGGTTGCGGTTTCCGTCCGAAGCCCCAACCACACTCCTGTACACACAGCCGCCATCACGAACCAAGGGAAAGACCGTCTCTTTCCTGCCTGCAGAGCGTCGAACCCCGCTCCGGCAAGCATCGCGGCCGTGAAGGACACGATGCCCATCAGCTTCTCGGGGTATCGAAACGCCGACCAGAGCGGCACCACACGGTAAAAAATCTCGAAAAGGCCGCCGAACCGTCCGAGCGCGAGAAGCAAGGCGAGGCTGCCGAGCAAGACCAACACCTTCAGATCGCGGCGATGCCACACGCCCAGAAAGGCCAGCCCCGTCACGGGCACGCCGAGGTACAGACTCTCCGACCAGAACCCCCCCGTGGGGGTACCGAAAAATACGCGCGCCATGACCACCGGGTCCACATTCGCGCCTATGGGTGAGGCGAGAACGGTGGCCAATCGCAGAGGATGGGTTGACCAGTCCAGGGCTTGCGTGTGGAAGAGTCCCGGGTGTGCGCGCTCGCTGCCCATAAAGACCGCCCACGCCGGTCCCAGTTGAATGCCGGCGAGCAAGGTTGCCAGCCCGCCCACCAGCGCCAGCCGGGCGCCGGCTTCTCGGTAGAGCCCCGGCGCGCGCGTGCTCACCCAGAGCAGCGCCACAAAGCCGTAGTAATACCCCGTCTGCACGTCACCGTTGAGAAACACGGTCGCCCACACGACCGCCGCCGCGACCGTCCATGCGCCGCCATTTTTGAGGGCGCGTTCAAGGGCGACACAAAAGAGCGGCAACACACAGATGGAGTACAGGTACAGGAGATTGTCGGTCAGCGACACGACATAGCCCGACAGTGCGAATGAGACGCCGGCGACCAGCGCTCCCGCGCGCGAAAAGTTCAGTATGCGTCCCAGCACGAAGGCGCCGAGCGCGGCCAGCAGGCACGAAAGGAGCGTGGCGGCGCGATAGGCATCGGGGACAGGGAGGAGGAAATAGAGCGCCGTGAACGGATGGAAGATGCCGGTGTGGGTCACCCCGATGAACGAGCGGCCCAATCCTTCATAGGGGAACCACTGGGGCAGTTCACCGTCCCGGAGACGTTCGATGAGATACTGTTTGAGCGGCAGGAAAAACCGGAAGGCGTCGCGTTTGATGAGCACGAGGCCGGGGCGCCAGAGTTCGCTGTAGAAGGCCAGCGTGATGCCGACGAGCACGGCGCCCGCTAGCCCTGTCGGAGACGTGATGCGGAAAAGGAGTCCTGGTCTGGCGCCTGAATCTCCTTGGTCTGATGGCGGGCTCATGCGGGGCTTTCAGAAGGACGCGTCCGCCGGCGCGCGTGCGCGATGAGGCCGCTGCAGAGAAGAAGGCCCGTCAGAGACGCCCACGCGCCCGCCTTGAGCAGCGGCGTCTCATAGCGAAACGTGATGGTGTGGGCGCCCGCCGGGACGACGACAGCCCGCGTCAGGACGTTGGCGCGCAGAATCGGGACCTCGCCGCCGGTGTCGAGTGTGGCCGTCCAGCCTGCAGAAAAGGCGTCGAGCAGGATCAGCACGGCCCGCTGCGGCGTATCTACGCGCACCCGGACTTCTTCCGGCGCATACCGTTCGATCAGGGCCGTGCCGCCGGTCGCGGGGCCCGGCAGGGTCTCGGCCGACGTCTCGATCATGTCCACCTGGCCGTTCAGGAAATCGGGCCGGAGGAGTAGGCCCTGAAGATCCACCGGCGCAGTCGCGGGCTCCGGGCGCAATGAGAGATACGCGCGCGGCTTGGCCTGCACGGGGTTTCGGAACAGTGCCAGGCCGTAGTCGGGGAGCTCGGCGATGAAGGCGCCGTCAAACCGCTGATTCCGGAAGTGGTCTCTGTGACCAATATAATAGGCTACGTTGAACCGAGCTGCCGCCTCCAGCCCTAAGTTCGGCGGCAAGGCTGCGTTGAGCCCGGGGAGATAATAATAGACTGTCTCGATGTGAAATTCGGCATTGTGTGTCATGCCGAGGGCCTGCCGGCGCTCGATTGCTTGCACATCGTGGCCATAGAGACGGCCGATGTCTTCCGGCGCGATGTATTGGGAATCACGGAGCGAGATCAGGCGGAACCGGCCGGGATCCAATGTTCCTTCACGGCCGGCAATCGCCTGGGCAAGCGGTGGGGTAAACGTGGCGGCTTCCGCGGGCCCTGTGTGGTACGCGGCGAAGTTCGCCCGGGCCAGGTCGAGCGTCGCGATCGCCACGATGGTCACGGCAAGCCAGGCGCCCCGGAGCCGTTCATGACGGGCGCCGAAGACGGCCAGCCATATGCCCAGCGACGCAGCCGAGCTGAAAAGACAGGCATGCGCGGCCGATTCCGTCACTGAACGGGCCAGGGTCTCAGGCGCCCCGAAGCTTGCTGCCGCCCACACGCCGGCTGCGTCGGTGCGAAGGCCCATCCAGGTGCCGGCGCAGACCGCCGCCGTTACAAGCCAGGCTGTCGGTCGCGGACTTCCGGTCCGCAGGACATCGAGCCCTGCGCCCGCGAGCATCGCGACGGCGAACGAAACGACGCCCATGAGCTTCTCGGGGTACCGGAACGCCGACCAGAGCGGCACCACCTGATAAAAGAGTTCGTAGAGCCCTCCGTACCGGCCGAGCGTGAGCACCAGTGCGAGCATTCCCAGCAAGGCAAACACCCGCAGATCGTGGCGCCGCCACGCGCCGAGGAACGCCAGACCCACGACGGGCACGCCCAGGTAGAGGCTCTCCGCCCATACGCTCCAAGGGCGCAGGGGGTTGCCGAAGAAGAACCGTCCGATAGCAGGGAGGTCCTTGTACTGGCCGACCGGTGAGGCCAGCATGGTCACCAACCGCAGCGGATGGGTGGACCAATGCAGGGCCTGCTCTCGAAAGAGCGCGGGCTGCGTGCGGTCGCTGCTTGCAAAGACCGCCCATGCCGGGCCGAGCTGGATGCCTGCAAGGAGCGCCGCCAGGACGCCGGCTAGAGCCAGTCGTCGGACTGCTTCCAGGCGGGAACCGGGAGCGCGTGCGAGGGTCCAGGCCACGGCAATAAAGATGTAGTAGTACCCCGTTTGGACGTCGCCGTTCAGAAAGACCGTGGCCCAGACGGCCGCGGGTGCGATGACCCATGCGCGCCGGTCGAGGAGGGCCTTCTCGAGCGCGGCGCAAAAGAGCGGTAGTGCGCAGATGGAGTACAGGTAGACAATGTTGTCGGTCATCGACACGACGTACCCTGAAAGTGTGAAGGCGATGCCGGCGATCAGCGCCCCTGGGCGCGACAGGTGCAGCACACGCCCCAGCATATAGGCGCCTAGCGCCCCCAGCAGGTAGGAGATCAGCGTCGAGGCGCGATACGCATCAGGGACGGGGAGAAGGAAATAGAGCACGGTGAACGGGTGGAAGACGCCCGTGTGGGTTCCCCCGATGAACGGACGGCCCAGTGCTTCATAGGGGAACCACTGCGGCAACTCGCCGGCCGAGAGCTGCTCGATCAGGTACTGCTTGATTGGAAGGTGAAACCGGAACGCATCGCGTTTGATCAGCACGAGGCCGGGCAGCCAGAGTCCGTGGTAGAAGGCAAGCGTGAGACTGACGAGCGCGGTTGCGGGGAGCCACGTGCGCCACCCTGTCCGGTACCCGATCCCGTGACCTGGTCCGTCCACTACACCACCTTCCGTCCAACCATCAGAATATTTTTCCCGATGCATCGGCCTTCCCGCCCTTCCATCCATCTCGTGATCGGGACGAACCACGTGTCGTAGAAGCGTGCGAGATGAGGATTGATGGATGTGGAGCCTCCGATGACGTTCAAGAGATACCAGGGGAGGACTCCCATGGAGTCCATGTACTTGGCCTTGACCACCGCAAAGCCTTCTTTGCGCAAGATCTGCTCCAACTGGTTCATTTCATAGCGCCGGTAGTGGCCGACGATTTTGTCATGCGGGCTATACAGCCAGGGGATCGCGGGGCTGTAAACGATGAACGTACCGCCGTGAGACAGGGAATGATACACGGCGCGGACCAGTTCCTGGTCATCCTGGATATGCTCGAGCACGTTGATCATGATGACGGTGTCGCACTGATCGGGAGAAGGCTCGAAGCGCTGCTCGGTCACGGCAAGGCGGCCGCCTCGCATCAAGTCGGGGTAGGCGTGTTGCAGGTCGTCCCGCAATCGCATACAGAGCGCGTTCGCGGGCTCGAAGACCTCCAACCTTGCGGCGGGATGGGGCAGGACATGGGCACGCACGAGCAATTTCGTAAAGGTCCCGAGACCTCCGCCTATTTCAACCAGGCGGGTTCTCAGGTAGGGGCGAATTTCGTCCAGAATCCAGGCGTGATAGTTCGCCAACCCGACCAGGGACTCCAGGTCGGAAACCAGGCGGTCGTATTTCGTCTGCGGCATCATGGGTCCGGCGGCGATGGTCACGGATTCTAGGCGTGGGCCTGCGAAGAGGCAAGCGCAAACTGGTGGGATGTCGTTGCCGGTCGTTTGACATTTGCCGGAGGCCTTGCGTATAAGGAACGGCGTTTGGATGCGTGCGCGGTCGTGAGATGTTCAAGATACGAAAACCCCGCAAAGAGTCCCCGACGGATCCGGCCCACCTGGTTGATTCGGTCGAGCAGACCGCGCGGCAGGCGCGCGAGAATTTTCGATGGCTGCTCGCCGGTGTGGCCGTGGCAGTCATTGCAGGCGCCGCCGTCGTCGGATTTCTCTGGATGCGTCAGCAGGATGACCGCGCGGCAGCCGATCTCCTGCACGAGGCGACGCGCAGCGTCACCGAGCGCTCCTTCATGGGAGGGACGTCTTCGGCGCGAAAACCAGAGGAGCTGAAAAAGGCGGTCGAAGTCTTCCAAAGAATTCTGGCTGATTTTCCCCGCAGCGCGGTCGCGCCCCAGGCCGCCTACCTGTTAGGGAATGCGCTCAGCGATCTGAAGAACTGGGAGGGCGCCGTCAAGGCCTACCAGGAGTTTCTCGCCCGCTTCGGGACCCAGCGCGCCCTCGTTCCCTTGGTCTACCAGCGCTTGGCCTATGCCCAACTGGCCCAGGGCAAGGTCGAAGAGGCGGAAAAGACGCTCGCGGCCGTCGTCCAGATCAACGGCGCGCCCAACAAGGACCAGGCCTTGTTCGAGCTCGGAAAAATCGACGAGATCATGAATCGTCCGGAAGGCGCGCTGGCTCGCTACCAGGAGATCGTGAAAAATCATCCCTCGTCGCCGTTTGCGGCTGAAGCCGCCGTGCGCATCAAGACGCTCGATGCGCGGAAAGCCTCCGCTCCGCCGGCCGCGCCTGCGGCGTCTCCCGCGGCTCCTTCCAAATAATTTCAGCGGGACGCTTTGACGGGTGCGCGCGGCGTGCCGGCTGCGGGCTTGACCGCCTGAGGGAGAAGCAGCCAGTCGCCCGGCTTGGGCTTCTCGGATTTGGTCATGGCATTGGCTTCGAGAATCGCCGCGACAGTGGTGCCGTACCGTGACGCGAGAAGCGGCAGGGTATCACCGCGACGGACTTTATACCGCACAGCGTGGACCCGCTTCCAGTCCTGGTAGGTCGCCAGGTTGGCGAGATAGGCGTCCTTGCGGCCCGCAGGGACTTTGAGGTGGTAGGCCGGGTCCGGCGGGGTCAGGTCTTTTTTGAGTTCCGGGTTGAGCGCCTTAAATTCCTCGTAGGACACGCCCGCGGCCTTGGCCGCCGTCCTCAAATGGATCGGGCGGGTGACGATCACCTCGTCGTATTCCACCGGCGTTTGAGCAGGAACGGCAAGCCCGAAACGAGTCGGGTCTTTGGCGATCAGGGCGGCGGCCAGGAACCGAGGTACGTATTCCTTCGTTTCTCTTTTCAGCAGCTTGGTGTCGGTGAGATCCCAGAAGTCGTCGGCTTGTGCGCGGACGAGCGCGCGTCCGACCTTGCGCTCTCCCGCATTGTAGGCCGCCATGGCCAGAGGCCATGATCCGAAAAGCTGGTACAGGTCCCGAAGGTATTGGGCGGCGGCAAGCGTGGACTTCACGGGATCCCGCCGCTCGTCGATCCAGTTATCCACCCGAAGGCCGTAGGCCTTGGCGGTTGACTTGATGAACTGCCACGGTCCGACCGCCTTGGCGCGGGAGACGGCGCGTGGGTTAAACCCGCTTTCCACCAGAGACAGGAAGACCAGATCGCCGGGGAGGTTGAACTCCGCAAAGATTTGCTCCGCCATCGGCCGGTGACGCTCCAGGCGGCTCAGCCAGATTTCGAACCGGTCGCGAATGTGGAACGAGAAAAACTGCACGTGCTTGTCCACCTTCGCGGTTCTGATGATCGGGACGTCGAAGTCCAGGGTCTCCGGCTGGTCGAGTGTCTCGGCCGTCGGCTCGACGGCGAGAGGCGCCGCGGCCGGGAGCTCAGGCGGTTGTGCGGCTGGCTGGGCCGGCGCCTCGCTGCTCGCGAGGGGGGCGAGGCTTTCGGACGGCGCCGCCGTGAAGGCGATGCCGGAGCGGTGATCGGCCTCCGGGAACGGCTCCGCGGCGGCATACACCCACCCTTCGGCCGTGAGGGCGGCCGAGGCCAGGAGAACCCCCCCCAGAGCGGTGATCCGGATGCGCGCCGGCACGTGTCCTTCCATAGAGCCACCTACTGTAGACGAAGAGCCTGCCGAAAGCAAGCGGCGGGGCCCTGCGTGGACATTTTCGGTGCCGCAATCGGCTGATTTCCCATTCACTTAGGCCTTTTGGTCACCTTGACACGTTTCTGACCGTATGATAGCGTGGCCGAGCATTCAGCCATCATTAAATTTCCCTGAAGAAGGAGAGGCGCGGCATGCTGAAACGGTACCTGTTGGCTCCAGGGCCGACCCCAGTTCCCCCCGAAGTCCTGCTGGCCATGGCCAGGCCGATGGCCCACCACCGGGCTCCAGAATTTGCCGCCATGTTCGCGGAACTTCGGGAGAACCTCCGATGGCTCTTTCAGACCCGTAACGACGTCCTGACGCTTGTCGCGTCGGGAACCGGCGCCATGGAAGGGGCGGTGTCCAATTTTCTCTCCCAGGGCGACAAAGCCTTGTACGTCAATGGGGGTAAGTTCGGCGAACGCTGGGGAAAGCTCTGCAAGACGTTCGGGGTCAATGGGATCGAGATCAAAGTCGAATGGGGAGAAGCGGTCGATCCCCAGGCCGTGGCCGACGCCCTGAAGAAGGATCCCGCCATCAAGGCGGTGTACATCCAGGCGAGCGAGACGTCCACCGGAGTCGCCCACGATACACGGGCGATCGCCGAGATCGTGCGGTCCTGCGAGGAAACGATGCTGGTGGTGGACGCCATCACGGCGCTGGGGGTGTTCGACCTGAAGACCGACGAGTGGGGGATCGACGTGGTGGTGGCCGGATCCCAGAAAGCGATGATGCTGCCTCCGGGCCTGGCGTTCGCGAGCGTGAGCGACAAGGCCTGGCGGCTGGCCGAGAAGGCCAAGAACACGGCCTTCTATTTCAACTTCAAGAAGGAACGCGACGCCCAGCAGAAGAACCAGACCGCGTACACCGCGGGTGTTTCGTTGATGGTCGGGCTCCAGGAAGTGCTGAAAATGCTGAAAGCCGAAGGCCTCGGCAACGTCTTCGCGCGCCACGCCCGGATGGCCCACGCGATGCGGGAGGGGATGAAGGCGGCCGGCCTGGCGCTCTTTCCGAAACAGAGCCCCAGCGATGCCCTCACGGTCGTCTCGACGCCGACCGGCGTGGACGGGCAGGCGGTCTATAAGAATCTGCGCGAACAGTACGGGATCACGGCGGCCGGCGGGCAGGATCACCTCAAGGGGAAGATCTTCCGGATCGCGCACATGGGCTACATGGACACCTTCGACGTCATCCAGGCGCTCGCCGCCACCGAGATGGTGCTGAAAGGGCTCGGGCATCCGGTGAAACTGGGCGCGGGCGTCGGCAAAGCCGAGGAGCTGCTGCTCGCAAAATGAAAATCCTCGTCAGCGACAACCTCTCCAAGCAAGGAGTCGAGCTTCTCCAGAAGGCCGGTCTGACCGTGGACGTCAAGACCAAGATGCCCAAGGAGGAACTGCTCCGCGAGATCAAGAATTACGAGGGGCTCATCGTCCGCAGCGGGACGAAGGTGACGGCGGAGGTGATTGCCGCCGCCGACAGGCTCCGGATCATCGGACGGGCGGGGTCCGGTCTGGACAACGTAGATACCGCCGCCGCCACCAAACGCGGCATCGTGGTGATGAACACGCCGGGCGGCAATACCGTCACGACGGCCGAGCATACCTTCGCGATGATCTTCGCGCTGGCCCGCAAGATCCCGCAGGCCACCGCTTCCATGAAAGCCGGCAAGTGGGAAAAAGAGAAGTTCATGGGCGTGGAGCTCTACAACAAGACCCTCGGCATCGTCGGGATGGGACAGATCGGGAGCCATCTCGCCAAGCTGGCCCAAGGGGTCACGATGAGCGTGATCGCCTACGATCCCTACCTGGCGGAGGAGCGCGCCCGCAAGATGGGCGTCGAGATCATGGGCCTGCACGAGCTCTTCCGTCGCGCCGACATCATCACGGTCCATACGCCTCTGACGGCCGAGACCCAGAACATCATCAACCGCACGACGATTGCGACAATGAAGGAGGGCGTGCGCATCATCAATTGCGCCCGCGGGGGCATCATCAATGAGCAGGACCTTTACGATGCGCTGAAGAGCGGGAAGGTCGCGGGCGCCGCCTTCGATGTCTTCGAGGAGGAGCCGGTCAAGCCCGCCCATCCGCTGCTGACGCTGGACAATTTCATCTGCTCGCCGCACATCGGCGGGTCCACCACGGAAGCCCAGGAGAACGTGGCGGTCGGGATCGCCGAGCAGATCGTGGACTACCTGACGCGCGGCATTGCGCGGGGCGCCGTCAACATCCCGTCGGTGCCGGCCGAGTTGCTGCCGCGGCTCCAGCCGTACATCACGCTCGCCGAGAAGCTGGGGCTGCTGCATTCCCAGCTGTACGAGGGCGGGATCGAGCGCGTCACGGTCGAGTACAGAGGCGAGGTCGCGGGCGTCAATGTGGCGCCGCTGACCATTGCGGCCCTGAAAGGGCTCCTGACGCCGATCCTGGAGGAAACGATCAACTACGTGAACGCGCCCGTGGTGGCGCGCGAGCGGGGGATCGAAGTCAAGGAAGTGAAGAGCAGCGACGCGGGGGACTTTACCAGCCTGGTCACGATCCAGGTGGAGGCCGAGAAGAAGACCAGCCGGATCGCGGGGGCGCTTTACGGCCGGCGCGATCCCCGGATCGTCCAACTGGATAATTTCCGCGTGGAGATCGTGCCCGAAGGGCACATGCTCTTCATCCTGAACTACGATCGCCCCGGCGTGATCGGCCAGGTGGGCCAGATCCTCGGCGAGCACCAGATCAATATCGCCCGCATGCAGTGCTCGCGCGAAGAAAAGGGGGGCCAGGCGTTGCTCATCGTCGGGGTGGACGCGCCGCTGCCCGTGGAAGTGCTCCGCGCCGTGACCGTCGCCAAGAACATCATTTCGGTCAAACTCGTGCGTCTGTAGCCGGCCCCGCCGGCTGGTCCCGTGATGATGAAGCCCTCCCGTTCTCCCATACCGCAAGGCGTCGCCACGTTTCTGCCCGTTGCGGCGGAAGAGAAGCGCGCGGTGGAGGAGATCGCCTTGGCGGTCTTCGCGGAGCGCGGCTATCGCGAAATCATCCCTCCCACGTTTGAATACTTGGACGTCCTGGCCCCCGGCCTGGACGCCGAGCTTATCGAGAAGTCCTACAAGGTGGTGGACCGGGCGACGGGGCGCATCCTCGTCCTGCGCCCGGACGTCACGGCCCAGATCGCCCGGATGGTGGCGATGGGCATGGTGGCCCAGCCCTTTCCCCTACGGCTCTGTTACAGCGCCAATGTCTTTCGCTACGAGCCGGAGCACGCCGGCCGCGATCGTGAGATCTTCCAGATCGGGATCGAGCTGATCGGTCCCAGGGGCACGGCGGCCGATGTCGAGCCGATCATGGTGGCGGCGGAATGCCTCCGGCGTCTGGGGATCACCGCCTTTACCATCGCCATCGGGCAAGGGGCGTTCTTCAATGCGTTGCTGCGCCGGACCGGCGTGTCGGCGTCCGTGCAGCGCAGCCTCCGTGAAGCGGCGGCGCGGAAGGACATCCCTCGCATGGAGGTCCTGCTTCGTGGAGCCGGCGTACGGGGACGCGACGCCAAAGCGCTCCGCGCGGTCCCCGAGCTCTTCGGGGGCTACGAGATGCTGGAGGCGGCCGGCCGGCTGGCCCCCCGGAGCGAGGACTGCCGTCGGCCGCTGGCCCGGCTGCGGGACGTGTGGGAGCGGATGACGGTGGCGGGCTTAGGGGATCATCTCCTGCTGGACATGGGAGAGATCCGGCGGATGGAGTATTACACCGGACTGGTCTTCGACATCTACGCCGACGGGCTGGGCGCGGAAGTCGGGGGCGGGGGACGATACGACCATTTGATCGGCCGGTTCGGGCGCGAAGTCCCGTCAACCGGATTCGCGTTCGATCTGGACCGGCTCCTGCAGCTTCGTGCCGTGCAGGCCGGTCGGGCGGCGGCGGCCGGCAGGAAGGGGACGCGCCGATGACGCCCGGTGGCCGGTCCGAACGCGCCCTTCGCGCCGATCCCGCGGCGCTCAAGCTGCCCCCGCAGAACATCGAGGCGGAGCAAGCCGTGCTCGGGGCCATTCTCCTGGACAACCAGGCGCTCTACAAGGCGCTCGAAATCATCGGACCGGATGAATTCTACCGGCCCGCGCACCGCCGGATCTTCGAGGCCATGATCGAGTTGTCGGAGCAGAATCAGGTCGTCGACCTGGTGACCCTGACGGATCATTTGCAACACGCCGGGACCCTGGAAGGGATCGGGGGCAGCGCCTATCTGACCGATCTCGCGCAGTCCGTCGCGACCGCGTCCAGCGTGACCCACCACGCCAAGCTCATCCACGAAACCGGGATCAACCGCGCACTGATCGGGGTGGCGACGGAGATCGTGACCCGGGGGTATGAGGGCACGAAGCGCGTCGACGAGTTGCTGGATTACGCCGAGCGGAGCATCTTCGGGATCGCGGAGAGCCGGCTGAAGAAGGCATTCAGCCCGATCAAGGACGTGGTGAACCGCACGGTCGAGCACATCAACAAGTTGTACGAGCAGCAGGAAAAGATCACGGGCATCCCGACAGGCTTTGCAGACCTTGATGATAAGACCGCCGGTCTCCAGCCGTCCGATCTCATCATCGTCGCCGGTCGGCCGAGCACCGGCAAGACCAGCCTGGCGCTGGGCATGGCCTTGAATGCCGCGCTGCACAAACCGAAGTCGTACAAGGTGGCCATCTTCAGCCTGGAAATGTCCAAGGAGCAACTCTGCATGCGGCTGCTGAGCGCGGCCGGTTCTCTCGACATGCACCGGATCAGGACCGGCCAACTGCACCGGGAAGACTGGTCGAGCCTGACCCGCGCCGCCAGCGCGTTGACCGACAGCAAAATCTACATCGACGACACGCCGGGCATCACGGCGCTGGAAATGAGGGCGAAGATCCGCCGGCAACGGGCGGAAACCGGTCTCGACCTGGTGGTGGTGGATTATCTCCAATTAATGGCCGGGGCCGGCGACAGCGAGAATCGGCAGCAGGAGATTTCCGACATCTCCCGGTCGCTCAAGTCCGTCGCCAAGGAATTGAACATCCCGGTCGTGGCGCTCTCGCAGCTCAGCCGGGCGGTGGAAAGCCGCCAGGACAAGCGGCCGTTGCTGGCCGACCTCCGGGAGTCGGGGGCCATCGAGCAGGACGCGGATCTCGTCATGATGATCTACCGCAAAGACATGTACGCGAACCAGACGGGTGAAGTTGAAGAGGACGTGGCGCCCGACCATGTCGCCGATATCATCATTTCCAAACACCGCAACGGACCGACGGGCGTCGTGCATCTGACGTTCCTGCCGGAGTACGCCAAATTCGGGAACTACATTCGGGAGCAGATTTGACTCTCCTCAAGGGCGCCCGTATAATTTGCCGAGAGCCATACCCGGTGAAATTCGCGTCACGCTTCTGGAGGCGGCCATTCCCACTGCCATACTACGAGTGAGCGCATGGGCCTCCTGCCTTCTGGCCGTGACGGCCGGTGTGCCGTCTGTTGTTCAGGCCACGGAGCGGGGTGCCGCCTCCCCCCCCGTTCAGCGAGTTCCGGACCCGAAGGCCTACTTCCATTTCCTGCGCGGGTACCAGGCCGAAGTGGCGAATGACGCCGGGACGGCTCAGGAGGAGTACCTCAAGGCGCTTGCGCTTGATCCCACCTCGGCGGTGCTCCACCTCCGCCTGGCGACCCTCTACCACACCCGGGGCGAGCATGGAAAAGCCCAGGCGCACGCCGAAGCTGTGCTTGCCAGAGACACCGCCAGCCTCCCGGCCCTGAACATTCTGGCCGCCATCGCGGTGGCCACGGGCCATTCAGATCGCGCGCTCGGGTACTACGAGCGGATCGTGGCGCTACGGCCGCAAGAACCGCAGGCCTATTATTCGATGGGCATGCTCCTGGCCGGGCAGAAGCGGTATGAGGAATCGGAGCGGAGACTCCGTCAAGGCATCGCGCTGGCGCCGGCCTCGTCGCCGACCGGCTACCTCTATCTCGGTCACGTGCTGGTTGAGCAGAAGGCATGGGATCGGGCCATACAGTCCTATCGGGATGCCCTGGCCGGCAATCCCGGCTTTGATCCGGCCTATCTGGGATTGGCGACGGCGCTCGAGGCCCAGGGCGATGCCCCGCAAGCCATTGCGACGCTCCGAAAGTATCTCCAGGAGATCAATCGGGGCAATCGTGAAGTGCGCCACCGACTGGTCCGGATGCTGTTGACGCAGAAGGACTATGCGTCGGCGCTTGTGCTGTTGCGTGAAGCCGTCGAGGCGTCTCCCGGGGACGTTGAGGCCCAGCTTCGCATCGGCCTGATTTACGGCGAAATGAAGGAGTTCCCCAAAGCGGTCGAGCAGATGAAACTCGTGCTGACGCTGCGGCCGAACGAACTGCGGGTGCGCGACCACCTGGCCTACCTCTATGAGGAGATGAAGGACTACGAGAAAGCCATTGCGGAATACGGGGCGGTCATCCAGGCTGATGCGCGGTTCACCGACGCGCATCTCCACCTCGGGTACCTGCTGTATCGCCTGAAGCGAACTGAGGAGGCGCTGCCGCATTTTCGCCAGGTGATCGCCCTGAATCCCAAGCTGCCGGACGCCTACCTCATGCTGGGCCTGACCCTGCTGCAGGCCTCGCGGCATGAAGAAGCGGTCGCCGTCTTTCGCGAAGGCCTGCAGCGGCATCCCGACAGCGCCGACTTCCACTTCAACCTGGGCACCGCCTATGACAAGCTGGGGCGGTTCGACGAACTGGTCAGCGAGATGCAGGAAGCCATCCGGTTGGATCCCAAGCATGCCGACGCGCTGAACTATCTCGGCTATACGTTTGCGGAGCGTGACATGCGGCTGGAGGAGGCCGTCGGGCTGATTCAACGAGCGCTCGCGGTCAAGCCGCAGAACGGCTACTATCTCGACAGTCTCGCGTGGGCCTATTTCAAAATGGGGCGGCTGCAGGAAGCACTGGAGGAGATGAAGCGAGCCGTCGCCGTGGTGCCCGACGACCCCATCTTCTTCGAGCACCTCGGCGAGATCTGCCTCACCAACAACCTCCCGAACGATGCCCGCGAAGCCTGGCTTCGCTCGCTGGAGCTCGATCCGGCGAACATAAAGTTGACGGATCGGTTCAAGGCAAAGGGGTTCTGGGACCCGGCCGCTGATGAGCGGATCCGCAAAGCGCAGCACAAGCAGTCCAGCAAAACCCTTTGAACAATTTTTGCCCTGCGCATTGACGAAAAGCGACTCCGACTCGATTGCGGGCAAGAAATGATGAATCTAAGTCATTAATATAGTTAGAATTTTTGTATGTCCGCGATGGCAGAAGACTTGCCTGTATTCGTTGCCTAGCGCTTCGACCCTGGTCTGCTGGGTGCGTGTTTTTAAGGGTGGGGTTGAGGTATGCGTGATTCTGAAGCGAGGATTGCCGTTGCCCAATCGCAAGCTGACGGGAGCGCAAGGCTTTACCCTCATCGAGTTGATGATCGTGGTGGCGATCATCGGGATTCTGGCGGCGGTCGCCATCCCGAACTTTATGACCTATCAGGCGAAGGCGCGGCAGTCGGAGGCCAAGGTGAATCTCGGGGGGATTTTCACGGCGGCGACGTCGACGATGGTTGCGCAATACGGGACGTATGCCATCACAAGCATAGGCAACCTCGGCTTTTTGGTGAGCGGAACTCCGCGATACTCTTACTGGTTTGCGGTTAGCGGCACCGCTACTGCTATCTCAGGGGGGAGTACGGCGACGACCCCCTGCAATGTGACTGTCGCTCCAGCAGAAGTCGCGGCTTCGACGTCCGCTTTTACGGCGGCGGCCCGTGGAAACGCCGATGGGGATGCCGCCTGTGATGATTGGACTATCGACGACGCAAGAATTTTGACGAATACCAGTAACGATGTCTTGAACTGAGGGCGCGACTCTGGAGTGCCGTTTTGAGGGGTGCCGGACAGGAAGGAACAATTTACGGCTTCCTCTTGACAGAAAAATGTCACACGCCATTAACAAAAGGGATAAGTGCATACAGGCACCTGTAAGTATTTCACAATATTAGCTTGAAATTTCAAGATCGATGCAAGGCACGCATTTTGCTTATAGAATTAAGGTTTGCAGTCTGGGAAAATTCAGTTTTGAGTACGATGTGGATGCGGCTGAAAGTTTAAACTAAAGGAGGGCTTGCGATGCAGCCTATGAAAAAGGAACAGGGTTTTACGCTGATTGAGTTGATGATCGTCGTGGCGATCATCGGGATCTTGGCGGCGATCGCCATTCCGAACTTTATGACCTACCAGGCCAAGGCGCGGCAGTCGGAAGCCAAGGTCGGGCTCGGAGGTATCTTCACCTCCGCCACGGCCTACTTTGCCGAAAACAGCACCTTCACGGTAACGTCGGCCACCCAGATCGGCTATGCGCCGAGCGGCGCGCCGCGGTACTCGTTCTATTATGGCGGGAGTACAGGGGCATTCCGCATCAACACCGGCTCCAACTCAGCCACCTCGGGCTGCCACGGAACGAACCCGCCGAAGGACTCGGCGGGCGTCAACGTGACGGTCACCGCTTCCGCCTTCACGGCGGGGGCGATTGGGGATGTCGACGGCGAGACTACCGTATGCGATCAGTGGACAATCGACAATGGCCGGCTGCTGGTGAACACCACCAACGACGTTTCCACGTAAGTTCGGATCGTCGCCTGTTCGTGGCAAGTGCGCGCGGGGGCGCTCCGATCCCCCGTGCGCTTTTCGCCCGGCGAGTCTGTGGGGAAGTGAGCGCGTGTCCCGCCAGATGCCCCTCCCGATCGTCGTTCTGGGAGGGGTGTACGCTTTTGCCCCGCTGATCGAAGGGGGAACGACTCACCTTCCGGTTCTCATCATCCGCTTCACGCTCGTTGCCATGCTTGCCGGGTGGGGGCTTGTTTCGATGAAATCCGGCGCACTGGTAACCCGGACGACACGCCTGTTCACGCCGCTTCTGGCATTCTTGGCATGGGCGGCTATCTGCGCCGTGCGTGCGCCCTATACCGCCCCGGCCTTGCAGTGGATGCTCAGCTTGATAAGCTACGCCGTGCTGTTCTTCCTGGTGCTCCATCTGATCGAATCCATCGAGCATGTCCGAAAGTTGCTTTTCGTTGTGCTGGCCGTTGGGTCATTGGGGGCCGTGCTGGGTGTGTACCAGGTGGTCTGGATGGAACAGTCCAGGGCCACCGGGACGTTTTTCAATGCCAACTTCTTTGCCGCGTATGAATCGGCCGTGCTTGCGGTCGCACTGGGTCTGCTTTGCTTCGGTTGCGAATGGGAAGGGCGACGGTGGGAGCGGGCGGGGGTATGGCTGTCGGCCGGTCTCGGCTTCTTCGGACTCCTTCTGTCTCAGTCCAGGGGAGCCTTGGTATCATGCGTAGTCGCCCTCGCGTTCGTGGGATGTTTCCGGTTCAGACGCGCGTTTCTCGGAGTGCTGTTGCTGGGTGTGCTGGTGCTCTTGTTGGTCCCGAACCCCATGAGGCAACGCCTGCAGACCGTCGGGGCGCAGGACCCTTACGCCTATACGAGGCTGGATATCTGGCACAACTCCCTGCAGCGCATCCTCGATCATCCGTGGGGTGCGGGGCTCGGCATGTATAAATACACTTCGTTCCGGTACCGCTTCCCCGTTGAGGGTACGGTTGCCCGCTACGCCAAGCGAGCAGAATCCGCGCATAACGAATATCTCCAAATGGGCGTGGAACTCGGCGTGGTGGGACTGGCGGTCTTCGTGGCGGGGGTATGGCTTGTGGGCGCCGAGTGGCGCGGCGCGCTCGGCCGCTCTCCGGATGTCCGGGAACAGGGACTTTTAGTCGGCATGGCCGGAGGCCTCCTGAGCCTGCTCACGCATGCCGCCATGGATTCGGTATTTCATCAGCCGGCCCTGGCGATGTTGGGCGTGCTGTTTACGGGCTTGATCGTGGTCGTCAAACGGCGGAGTTCGCCCAACGAGTCGGCAGTGTGGAGGGTTCCGTTCGCCTCCCATCCAGCCCGCACGGCGTCGGTCGTTGTCCTGGCCGTTCTGGCGACGGTGCTCATCGTCAGGCCGGCTGCCGCCTGGTATGCGTTCGACAGAGGGGAAACCGAGATGACGGCCGGACGGGTGGAGCGGGCTTGGGGCTGGTATCAATGGGCGACGCGCATTGAACCCGGAACGACCGCCTACCGGGACGCCATCGCCCTGACGAAGATCCGGCTCTACGAGCAATCCGGCAATGTTCGGTGGCTGCTCGATGCGGCGGAGGAATTCAGGATTGCGTTGAACCTGAATCCGCAAGATGCGCGTCTTGCCCACCGAGAAGGCAATGTCCGCGTGCTGTTAGCCGAGCGCCCCGAATACGGGGACAAGCGAGGGGCGCTGCTGCAACAGGCGGCGGCCGCCTACGAACACGCGCTCCAGTTAGATCCCTACGCACCGCTCTATTATTATGACCTCAGCCGGGTCCGGTTGGTTCAGGCCCGCGACCAGGAGGCGATCGCCTGGCTCGTGCTCGCGAAAAGCTACGAGCCCAACTTTCTGCCGGCGCGAGTTCGGCTGGCCGAACTCGCGCTGCGGGAAGGGCTGACGGAGGCGGCGCGTGCGGAATACGGCGAGATTGTTAAGGTGATGGAGCGCTACCGGGGGGGGACGCTGAATCCGCTCGAACGCCAGTTCCTGGAGGTGGACGACGCCGCGCTGAAGCGGTTGCGCGCGTCGGTGGATGTCCCTTGAGCCGCACGACTCGACTGGCGCTTTTGTGGCTGGGCGGAGCGGTCCTCATCCTGGGGCTGCACGCCCTTCAGGTGGGGCTCGATCGCCAGCGAGCCGCCGTTCCGAAGCTGCAGCGGTTCATGTACCTGCCCAGCGGCGAACAGCTCAGGATGGCGGTCCTGGGCTACCACCAGGTGGCGGCCGATGTGTTGTGGCTGCAGGCCATCCAGGCCATGGGAGAACGCAAAGTCTCGCTGGAGGCGGGGGCTTGGATCGCGCATGCGCTGGACGTGATCACGACGCTGGACCCGTGGTTTGTGCGCGTGTACCGGGCTGGCGGGATCGCCCTTACCACCCTGGTTCCGCTCCCTGCGGAAAGCAATCGGCTGCTGCTCAAGGGCATCGAGCACAATCCGGACGACTGGTATCTGCCCTTTCTCCTGGGATTCAACTATTATTACAATGACTATGACGACGCGAAGGCGGCCCAGTACATCGCCAGCGCGTCCCGGCTGCCTGAGGCGCCGGCGTATCTGGCGGGATTGGCGGCGAGGCTCTACGTCTCGGCCCATACGCCGCAGGACGCCCTCATGTTTCTCGCTCAGGTGTATGAGCACACCGCGGACGAAAATGTCAGGCGGGTGCTGGAACAGCGGATCAAGGAGGTGGTGGTGGAGCGGGACCTCCTGCTGCTGGAGGAAACCATTCACCGGTACCGAGCGCTCCATAAGAGGGCGCCCGCGCGGTTGGAGGATCTGGTGAGGCCGGGTCTCCTGCGCGAGCTCCCGCGTGAGCCATTCGGCGGCCGCTACCTCTACGATCCGCAGACCCAGACGGTCCGCAGCAGCGAGGTGAAAGAGCGCATGAAGCTCTACGGCACACGGATGCCGCGATGAAACCGCTTCAGATCATTGGCTTGATGAAAGAGTTTCGTCTCGGCTTGCGGGGCCGGCGGGTGCTGGCCCTCGACCGGCTGGACCTGGAGGTGGAGCAGGGCGAAATCTTCGGGTTTTTGGGGCATAATGGAGCCGGCAAGACCACGACCCTGAAACTGCTGATGGGCTTGCTTGCGCCGACGGCGGGGACGGCGCGCATTCTGGGACGGCCGATCGAGGACGTGGCCGTCAAGCAGCACGTGGGGTTTCTCCCCGAATCGCCCTACTTCTACGAATACCTGACGGCCGAAGAGTTTTTGCTCTTCTACGGGCAACTCTTCGGACTCGGGGGCGCGCCGCTGGCACGCAAGGTCGATGAACTGTTGGAGATGGTCAGCATGGTCGATGCCCGGCGCCTTCCGCTCAGGAAATTTTCGAAAGGAATGCTTCAACGGATCGGCCTGGCCCAAGCGCTGATCAACGACCCGCGGTTGGTCATCCTGGACGAACCGATGTCGGGGCTGGACCCCATCGGACGGCGCGATGTCCGGGACATCATTCTCCGGCTCCGCGAGGGAGGCAAGACGGTCTTCTTCAGCACCCATATCCTGCCGGATGTCGAGATGATCTGCGATCGAGTCGGGATCCTCGTCCGGGGCCGCCTCCGGGCCGTGGGGGCCGTCCATGAACTGGTGGGAGCCGCTTCCGTGACGTCGGTCGAGATCGTCGTGGAAGGGCTGGCGGAAGCCGGCATCCAGGAGGCGAGCCGTTTGGGCGGGACAGTGGTCCGAAGAGGCCATCAGGCGTTGATCAAGCTGGAAGACGAAGCGGGAGTGAGCGCGCTCCTCGACATCGTGCGTCGGCATGCGGGCCGGTTGGTGTCGCTCGTGCCGCACAAACGGTCCCTGGAGGACCTTTTTCTCAATGAGATGGAGGGAAGCCGCGCGTGAACCGGATCACCGTGATCGCCCTCAACACCTTCAAGGAGAACATCCGGGACAAGATTCTGTATAACCTGGTGTTCTTCGGGCTGCTCATGATCGGCAGTTCGACCCTCCTGAGCACGCTCAGCATGGGCGAGCAGGCCAAGAT
The DNA here is from genome assembly GCA_964384595.1 of uncultured Nitrospirales bacterium. Lineage (GTDB taxonomy): Bacteria > Nitrospirota > Nitrospiria > Nitrospirales > NS-4 > SCTG01. The sequence goes on along the minus strand of CAYLLY010000002.1, from coordinate 62,372 downwards.
CATCAAGGACCTTGGGTTGGCCGGCATCAACCTGTTCGGCGTCTTGATCGCCATTTTCGTGGGGATCGGGCTGGTCAGCAAGGAAATCGAGAAACGGACGATTTACACCATCATCGCGAAGCCTGTGCCGCGCTATCAATTTCTCCTGGGGCGGTACTTCGGTCTGACGATCACGCTTCTGGTGAACACCGCGATCATGGTGGTGGGGTATGTGCTCATTCTTCTCGTGGCGAGGATCGGGTTCGACGCGGGGCTCTTCAAGGCCATTGCCATGATCGTGGTCGAATTGCTGGTGATCGTCGCGGTCGCGGTGATGTTTTCCACCTTCACCACCACGACCCTGAGCGCCACCTTCAGCATGGCGATTTATGTGATCGGTCATATGACCGCCGATCTCAGGCTGTTGGGCGCCAAACTGAAGGGTGAGGCGACCACGGCGATTCTCGACGGGCTCTACTATCTGCTCCCCAATCTCGAATATTTCAACGTCAAAGGGCAGGCGGTGCATGGACTTCCGATCGAGACCTCGTACCTCGTCTTTGCAGTGGCGTACGGGATGCTCTACAGCGCCGTCATCCTGATCATGGCATGTGTGGTCTTCCAAAGGCGGGACTTTAAGTGAAGGGGCGACGATGAAGGTGGTGACGGTCGTCGGCGCGCGTCCCCAGTTCATCAAGGCGGCGGCGGTCACTCGCGCTCTGCCGGGCTTCAATCAGGGGATGGGTCGCCGCCCGATCCGGGAGGTGTTGATCCATACCGGACAGCACTACGACGAGGACATGTCGGCGGTCTTCTTCCGCGAACTCGGCATTCCGGCTCCGGCCTACCACCTGGATGTGGGGTCCGGGCCGCATGGACAGCAAACCGGCCGGATGCTGGAGCGACTCGAGCCCCTCCTGGCCCGCGAGCGGCCGGACTGGGTGCTTGTCTATGGCGATACAAACTCCACTCTGGCCGGCGCGCTCGCGGCCAGCAAGCTCGGGCTGCCGATTGCGCATGTAGAGGCCGGGCTGCGCAGCCATAACCGCGTCATGCCTGAGGAGAGCAACCGCGTGGTGACCGATCATCTCTCTTCCCTCCTGTTCTGCCCGACGGAACGCTCCGTGAAAAACCTGCATGGCGAAGGTATCCTCAAAGGGGTGCATCTAGTAGGTGACGTCATGCACGACTCGCTTCTGTATCACCTCGACCAAGCTGACAGAGGTGGCGAGGTTCTGGCCATGCTGGGACTCCGTGCCGGTGCGTATGCGTTAGCGACAGTGCATCGAGCCGAAATCACGGATCGCCCTGAAGCCCTGAACGCACTGTTCGAGGCGTTGGGCGCTATTGGTCTTTCGGTGGTGGTGCCGCTCCACCCTCGGAGCAAGGTGGTGTTACAGCGAAATGGGATGCCCCGGCTCTCGGATTCGATTCGTTTGATTCCGCCCGTTTCTTATCATGAGATGCTCATGCTCGAACGGCACGCGCGACTGGTCCTGACCGACTCTGGGGGGGTGCAGAAGGAAGCATTCTGGTTGCATGTTCCCTGTGTCACATTGCGTGATGAGACCGAGTGGGTTGAGACTTTGGATGAAGGCTGGAACCGCCTGGCCGGTACACAGCCGGAACGAATCGTTGCCGCTGTCCGTGCAGCGCTTGAGGGTGGTCCCAGGGCATCGAGCGCGCTCCCGGGCGATGGTCGCGCTGCAGAGCGGATCTTGGACATGCTCGTGCGGTCGGGAGACCCTGTTCCGGTCTTCAGGAATTAAAAGGGGCGGTGTCGTTTTCGATCGTGTAAGTGAGAGGGCGAAGCCATGCCCGGGGACGCCCCATCGCGTACGACCTCTACCGCTGGCCGTGTCCAAGCTGTGGTGAAAGCCAGAGAGCAAGGAGTGAACTGGTGGACATAAGGGGCAAGAAGCTCTTGGTCATCGGTGGCGCAGGTTTTATTGGGTCCCATGTGACCGAAGAGTTGCTCAACGAAGATGTGGCCGAAGTCATCGTCTACGACAATTTCTGTCGAGGCCGATATGAAAACCTGACCGCGGCGCTCCGAGACTCCCGTGTCCGGGTTTACGAACTGGGCGGAGACATCCTGCATACCGACATCCTCAACAAGGCGATGCAGGAGGTTGACTGTGTGTTCCACCTTGCCGCCCTGTGGCTGCTGCACTGCCACGAGTATCCGCGGTCGGCCTTTGAGGTCAACATTCGGGGCACGTTCAACGTGCTGGAAGCATGCGTGGCGAATCGGGTGGGCCGACTGGTCTACTCATCGTCTGCGTCGGTATACGGGGATGCCGTCGAAGAGCCGATGACAGAAAACCATCCGTTCCACAACACAAACTTCTATGGAGCGACCAAGATCGCGGGCGAGCAGATGTGTCGGGCCTTTCACCACCGGTATGGGCTCGATTACCTCGGGCTTCGGTACATGAACGTCTATGGGCCGCGCCAGGACTATCGCGGTGCCTATATCGCGGTCATCATGAAGATTCTGGACAATCTTGACCGGGGGCAACCCCCGGTCGTTTTCGGTGATGGCTCTCAGGCGTATGATTTTGTCTACGTCGGCGACTGCGCACGCGCCAACATCTGCGCGGCCAAGGCCGACAAGACCGACACGTTTTGCAATGTGGGTAAGGGTGTGCGGACGACCATAAAAGAACTCGCGGAGTTGATACTCGAAATCACCAAGTCGGACCATCAAGTCCAATACGAGCCGGCGGGGTTGACCTTCGTGAAGAATCGTGTTGGCAGCACGGAGAAGGCCCAACGAGTGATTGGATTCGAGGCCAGGACGGAATTACGTGATGGCCTCGAAAAGCTGATTGCCTGGCGAGCGGAAAAAAAATGCAGACCTCAGGCAGAGAGCCTCGTGAGCCGTCAGGTAATTAGGCGGGAATCGGCAGATTCTTCCGGAGGGATGCAAGGTATTGCCAGGGATTTCGACGAATAGCATGAGAGAAATTCATCGATATGAAAAGAAAGGCAGCAGTGTGGCTAAATGGGGCAGGTTGGTTGTACTGGTTGTGTTGTTTGTTGTTACGCCAACTCTGGCCTGGGCATACGTTGACCCTGGCATCTTAGGAGTTTTGTACCAGCTTGTATATGTGTTCTTTTTTGGCACCCTCGTCGCATGGCTATTGAGACCATGGCGATACCTTAAAGTTCTCTTCGAGCGTACTTTTCGCCGGCCGGTGTCCTCCAACAAGATTGAGGAAGAAGAGGTCAAATAGCTGTGCTAGCTTCTCTGGGGAGTATGAGTATCCGGCTGATGCAGGGCACCGGGACCTGAGAGGGCAGCGGTGACTCAGCTTGACAGTGGGCACTCTGCTTGGCGTGTCGATCCGTCGTCCTATGTGGACCCACACGGTTTTGTTTTTCACACGGACCGCGGCATATTCCGGGCAATATTTAAAGAGAGCGCAGACTTCTATCGACGCATGATCAGCGATGGAATCGCTCAACGGCTGCACGAGAGGTTCGGGCTGGTTCGCACTGAGCTTAGCGAGCTATACCTGGCCGATGTGGGATGTGACCTTGTGGTCCAACATGAGGTGGTCGAGCCTGCCACATACTGTGTCGAGTGGTGCCCCTCGATGCTACGGGATGCGGCGCGCCTACATCTAGAATTGTCCATCGAGTTGGCTTCACAGCACATGATGCTTCAAGACGCTTCTCCTTGGAATGTCAGGTTTCAAGGTACACGGCCAAGGTTCATTGACTTCACGTCCATTGTGCCTACACAGGCGCGGCTGCTTTGGCCGGCGTACAGCCAATTCCAGAGCTTTTTCATGCGTCCCCTGCACTTGGCTGCGATCAACAAGGGCAAAGTCGGGAGAGCGCTACTCTATGACACAATCAACGGAATAACGTTACAGGACTTCGTAACGAACGTTGGACTTGGATACCTGTTGAGACACTCCTATCTGGCTATCACACCGTTCCTGGATCGCTTGCTTCAGACAAACAGAAAGCTCAAGAAAGCGGTTCGGGAGCTTGCGGCAGGCCAAGGCAGCGAGATCGATGTGGCGGTGAGGAAACGATTCTTCAGGGGACTCCTCAAACGCTTGGAGCGGTTAGAATTTAGTGGCGTGAAAGATGCGTGGAGTAACTATTATGTTCAGGTCGAACCAGGAATAGATAAACAAAGGAAGCTCTCCACAGTGCGTGAGTTGCTAATCCGTCTTCAGCCTCCGACCGTGGTTGACCTCGGTTGCAATACAGGAGCCTTCTCGGTCTTAGCCGCGGAATGCGGCGCCAGGGTTATCTCTCTCGATAAAAGTGAAGCATGCATTGCGCACTTGTACGCTTACGCGAAGCGGCAGGGCTTAGACATACTGCCGTTGGTGGTGGACTTGCTCGCTCCCACTCCCCCGTGCGGCTTCCTTGGCAATCAATACCCTGGTGTGATTGAGCGCGCGCGTTCGCACATGGTCTTCTGCCTGGGTCTCATGCATCACCTATACATAAACGGACGGCAGTCGCTGGATCGCATCGCTTTTTTGCTGAGTCAGCTCGGAACACAGTTCGCCATCTTTGAATACATAGACCAACGCGATTCGAATATAGACTTGCTAGAAACGGTTCGGCCAATTCGCTATAGCTTGGCCGATGTCAAACAAGCATTGGGACGATATTTCCGTACCATCCAGGAATATGACTCTGATCGGCCAACCCGAAGGATCCTCCTCTGCGGTCATGCTTGAACCCGGACGTATCGCCACTCTCTATACCGTTGCGCTGCTTTTGGTCGTTTTCCTCCAAGGGCTCTCTGATGATCTCCTACTTTTTCACAGCGATTGGCTGAGCTATCTCTATTTTACTTCGGCGCTGGTACTCCTCCTGTTCATCTTGATCGTTGGCGTGGTATTAGGAACAAGGCTGCTGCCAGCGATCTGGAGGCACAAAGCTCTCCAGGCGCTGGACGGTGCGGTTGTCATGGTGACCCTCGCAGGATGTGTGGTCTTCGGCGTGGAGACCATATCGGGAAAAATCGAGGACATTCGGTGGCTTAGCGCATTGCTAATTGGAAGTATCGTTTTCGGAAGCCTGATCCTTAGAAGCTTACGGGATATACCTACGGTGCGTAACCGTGTGAGGCAATTTGCGGGAATTGCAACCGCAGTCGGACTCGTAGTCTTTGCCGGCGGGCTCGCGTATGCGGCGCTTTCCAATCTGGCCAAGAGGACAAATCCAGATGGGATGGAAAAGCATGTAATCCTCCTGGTCATCGACGGAATGCCCTCTCAGCTCCTGAGTACATACAACCAGGGGGCCGAGGAGACGGCGCTTGATCGCGTGATGAAGCAAGGATTAGTGTTCACAAACGTGCGCACTAACAAAGTGTATACAAACGGGTTTTTTAGCGTCCTGTACTCGGGACGAATGAACCTCTCGATAGGTGGTCGTGGTGAAGGGGGGCTCAGGCACAACCTTCTGAATGTTCTACAAGAGCACGGAGTAACCACGCGCTGGATATCCTTTCACGCAAGCGGCCTTCCTGAGTCCAACAGCGTAACTCAGTACACGGGTTTGCGATCCGCGTTTGTTACAGAAAATTGGAACTGGCTGCCGGCCTACCTGGGATTGAACTATCACACGTTCGTTGCATGGGAAGATTCACGTAAATATATGGGTGAGCGCACCGAGCTATTGTATCGCCTAACCAATGGACGATTGAACGAAGATATTCTATGGAGTCAAAACATCCCCAGACAGGTGGCGGAGTTACATTCCAACAGCAACAAGTCCTTTCTGCTCGTGCATGTTTCCTTTGGGGAGCAAAATGTGCAGGCTTTGGCTGATAAGTCGGAGGGGGCAAGCACACTGTTCGATTTCTACCAAAGGGCGATCAAGAACGATTACAGATATCAGCCGGAAGATGAACCGTTGGTGGAGCACGTACGGCAAGAGTATCGAGCCCGAGCTGATGAGTATGGGAAGAGGATCCAACAGGTACTGGATTACCTTGGCGAGCATGGATGGAGTTCGAACACATTGGTGATTATGACGGCTGATCATGGCAGTATCCTTTCCAAGGGCAAGATCTGGTATGGCTATCACAATGAGGAAGAAGTCACCCGCGTTCCGCTAGTCATCTTTGGCCCTGGCGCCCTAGGCCACAAGCACCGCTTAGCAGATACCAGAGACGTGCGACGAACGCTGCTCGACTATTTCGAGATTGACGGAGGCCCAGACGGGATGGCTACATCGCTCATCTCGAGCGGTGTCGATAAGTCGTATGTGCCCGTTCTGACCATTCCCAGCCAGAAATACCGCCAGCATTTCTTGAACGTGTATGCGAAAGGGCGCAAGTTTGTTGTGAATATCCATCCCCAAGGACATGGGGAGAACTGGTGGGGTGTGGTTGACGGATATAAGGTTGGAGATGTGCATGCGCCGATCGAGCCGGATGATCCGGTGTGGGGTGTCATCGGCGAGTCCCTCATGAGATTCGGCGTTTCAGCGGACACGATGCATGTGCGGTACAGGCCTTTGGTCAAGATGAACAGGCACGGGAACCAATTCTAGGTGGAGGGCTGTGGAGTGGAATCTGGGGCGAATAAGGCCCGCGAAATTCAGATTGCTGCCCCTTGCCTGGGTGAGGAGGAATGGCTGGCCCTTCGGGACCCGATTTCCACCGGTTGGCTGACACAGGGACCGAAGGTATTAGCGTTCGAGAAATCCTTTGCAACGAAACACGGCGTCCGTCATGCGATTGCCTGTACGAGTTGTACGACGGCCTTGCATCTGGCCCTCAGCGCTCTGGAGGTCGGCCCAGGCGATGAGGTCATCGTGCCGGCGTTCACGTGGGTCTCGACCGTCAATGCGGTGCTCTATTGTGGGGCGAGGCCGGTCTTTGCCGATGTCGATCGGAGAACGTTTAACGTGACCGCCGAGGAAGTCGCCGGTCGGCTCACAGCGCGGACGCGAGCCGTCGTCTCCGTGCATCTGTTTGGCCTGTGCAGCGACATTGACGCGATCCGTTCCGTGTTACCCAAAGGCGTCGCCGTCATTGAGGACGCAGCCTGCGCTGCCGGTGCAAGCTATCGAGGCCGCTCCGCCGGCGGCCTCGGCGAGATCGGAGTCTTCTCCTTCCATCCGCGGAAAGTGATCACCACCGGCGAAGGAGGCATGGTGACCACTAACCACGATGCCTTAGCTGAGCGGGTGCGGGCGCTCCGCAACCACGGCGCGTCGGTCCCGGAAGAAATCCGCCATGGCGGGCCTAAGCCCTACCTGCTCCCTGAATTTGACATGCTGGGGTTCAACTATCGAATGACTGATCTCCAGGGAGCGGTCGGACTCGCACAACTCAGCAAGCTCGACCGGTTCATTCAAGAACGCGCGGCGGGGGCCGCCTTCTACCGCCGCGAATTGGCCGGCCTCAAGTGGCTGCAACTGCCCGAGGAGCCGGCTGATGGCCGGCATGCGTGGCAGGCCTTTGTGACCACTGTCGATCCGGGCACTGCGCCGAAGCCGCGCAACGAAATCATGGAATCTCTCCAACAACGCGGGATTGCGACACGGCCGGGAACCCATGCCGTGCACATGCTGGGCTTTTACCGAAATCGGTACGGCATTCGTCCCGAGGATTTTCCCGCTGCGCGTGACTGCGATAGGAACACGATGGCGATTCCGCTCCACAACCGTATGACACAAGATGATTTCGCCTATGTCGCTGAAGCCCTCCGCAGCCTCTAAAGGGCCACTGCATCCACCGGCCTGGCTGCATGAGCTGCTCGGCATCGGCCTGCCTGGTGAGGGAGAACGGTTCCACGTCGGCGACGCCACCTTTGTCATGCACAACGGCATTCCCCGGTCAGAAGGACTGTTAACGGACAACCAATTGCAGACACGAGACGCCTTTAGCTTCATCTGGAGCGGGACGGACCGGTTTCGTCAGGATAGCTTCACGCTGCTGGCCGATTGGTTTAAAGCCCATTACGGCGACGTCGCGGATGCGGCCTGGTGGCGCGACTACGGGCCGTGGCCGCTGCTGCTCGATGCGGGGTGCGGCGTCGGGCACTCTGCGCTCGGGCTGTTCGAGGGCCGGCTGCGGCAGGTTCGCTATCTGGGCGTGGACGTGTCAACGGCCGTCGAAGCCGCACGGGAACGCTTCGCGCAAGAGGGAGTGGATGCGGCGTTCCTGCAGGCGAGCTTGATGGATCTACCGATCCCTGACGCCAGCGTGGACGTGGTCTATGCGCAGGGGGTGCTGCACCACACCGATTCCACGGAAGCGGCGCTGCGCGCGCTGGCCCGTAAGCTCAAGCCCGGGGGACGCATCCTCTTCTACGTCTATCGTCGCAAGGGGCCGATCCGCGAATTCACCGATGACTACGTGCGAGGCAAGTTACAAGGCATGTCGCCGGAGCAGGCCTGGGCGTCGATGTTGCCGCTAACCAAGCTGGGGAAGTTGCTGGGCGACCTGAAGATCGAGATCGAGGTTCCGGAGCCGATCACCCTGCTGAACATTCCGGCCGGCAAGATGGACCTCCAGCGCTTTTTTTATTGGCATGTGGTCAAGGCCTTCCATCATCACGACCTGAGCCTCGACGAACTGAATCACATCAACCTGGACTGGTATGCGCCGGCCAACGCGCACCGGCAGACGCCGGAACAGGTGCGCGCCTGGTGCCAGGCAGCCGGATTGACCATCGAGCGCGAGCATCTGCAGGAATCCGGTATCACGGTCATCGCCGGGAGATCCTAGTCCGAATGTGCGGTATCGCTGGAATCATGAATTTTTCGGATGAATCGGCATCGCCCGTCCTGCTGAAGCAGATGACGGACGCGATCAGTCACCGGGGACCTGACGGGGAGGGGAAGTTTCTTGACGGCCCGGTCGGCCTCGGCCACCGGCGGCTGGCGATCATCGACTTGTCCGCCGCTGGCCACCAGCCCATGCTGAGCGCCGACGGCCGGTTTGTCCTGAGCTACAACGGCGAAGTGTACAATTTCCAGGAGTTGCGAGCCAAGCTGCAAGCGATGGGCTATCAATTCCGCTCGCGCACCGATTCCGAAGTCGTGCTTTATGCCTGGGCGGCCTGGGGCCCCAAGTCGCTGGAACTGCTGAATGGCATGTTCGCCTTTGCGATCTGGGATCGCCGGCAGAGAGAACTGGTCCTCGCTCGCGATCGGTATGGCATCAAGCCCATCTACTATGCCGAACGGCCCGGTGTGTTCCTCTTCGGCTCGGAGATCAAAGCCATGCTGTCGCATCCGGCCATGCGGGTGGATATGGATCCGGACGCCTTGCTGGAGTACATGACGTTTCAGAATTTCTTCACCGACAGCACCCTGTTCAAAGGCGTCAAGCTGCTGCCGGCCGGCTGCTGGCTTACGATTGATGCGCAGAAGGGCGAGCCGATCGTCCAGCGGCACTGGGATTATGGCTTTGGCGAGCCGGCGGAAACGGCGTCGGAGGAGGAATACGCCGAAGAGCTGGACCGCCTGTTCCGCCAGGCAGTCAGCCGCCAACTGGTGAGCGACGTCCCGGTGGCCGCGTATCTCTCGGGAGGGATGGATTCCGGCTCCATTGCGGCGATTGCCGCGCGGCAGTTCCCTGGCATGAAAACCTTCACGGTCGGCTTCGATTTGCACTCAGCCTCCGGCCTTGAGCTGGCCTTTGATGAGCGCGACAAGGCCGAACATATGTCCTACCTGTTCGGCACTGAACACTACGAAATGGTGCTCAAGGCCGGCGATATGGAACGCGTGCTGCCTCTTATGATGTGGCATCTCGATGAACCGCGTGTCGGGCAGAGCTATCCCAATTTCTATGCCGCCCGGTTAGCGAGCCGGTTCGGCAAAGTGGTGCTGGCCGGCACGGGCGGTGATGAGTTGTTCGGCGGCTATCCCTGGCGGTACTACCGTGCGGTCGCGAACGAGGATTTCGAACATTATATTGACAAGTATTACGCGTATTGGCAGCGGTTGATTCCCAATTCCATCATCCGCCAGGTCTTCCGGCCGATCTGGCCGCAGGTCGAAAAGGTCTGGACGCGCGACATCTTCCGCGACGTGTTTCACCGTCATGCCAAGGAACTCACGCGCCCTGAGGACTACATCAATCACTCGCTCTATTTCGAGGCCAAGACCTTCCTGCACGGTCTGCTGGTCGTTGAGGACAAACTGAGTATGGCCCACGGGATCGAGACGCGGGTGCCGTTCCTCGACAACGACCTGGTGGATTTTGTCATGCGCCTGCCGGTTCGACTCAAGCTGAGCAAGATCGGCGAAGTGATCCGCATCAACGAGAACCAACCTGGCGATAAGTCGCGCATCTATTTCGAGAAGACCCGCGACGGCAAATTGCTCTTACGCCAGGTGATGCAGCGCTATATCCCGGCCGAAGTCACCGACGGGATCAAACAGGGATTTTCCGCTCCCGACGCCAGTTGGTTCCGCGGGGAGAGTATCGAGTACGTTCGCCGCCGGTTAATGGGGCGGGACGCGGCCATCTACAACTTTCTTGACCGGGATACCGTGCAGGGCCTGGTGTCCGAGCATTTGGAAGGCAAGGTAAACTGCCGGTTGCTGATCTGGTCACTGCTCAGCGTTGAGCAGTGGTGCCGAACCTTTCTCGGCGGCGAGCGGCCAGTGGGTGTCGCTCACGATGCCTTCGGGCCAGACTGGATCCATGCATAGCCTGAATGTCAAACGTTGCTGGCGTCTCGCCCGGCGTAGCATCGAGGCACTGCATTTAGATTTGACTGATCTCGTCGTACTAACCGAGGCAGCGACGGGACCCTACGCCCTGACTGCCTCTCTCGCTGCATTGGCCGGAGCACGGCGTGTATATGCACTCTCTCGCGAGTCTTGGTACGGTACGCTTGAGGAGGCGCAAGCGCAAACGATGGAGATAGCGGAAGCCTGGGGCTTAGGAGGACGTGTCAAAGTCATTTCAATACGCGACCACCCCGGCGTTTCAGAGGCCGACATCGTCACCAATCTGGGCTTCGTTCGTCCGCTCGATGCTACGTTATTAGGGCGGCTCAAGTCCACCGCTGTCGTCTCGCTGATGTTCGAGACCTGGGAATTGCGCGAGGAAGATGTTGATCTGTCGGTCTGCCGGCAGCTTGGAATCCCAGTGCTCGGGACCAACGAAAGAGTACCTGAGTTGGGAACTATGTCTTATTTGGGTCCTGTCGCGATGCGTTTGTTATTCGAGTGCGGTATAGAGCTCGTGCGGTGTCGTCTCGTCGTCGTTGGCGGGGGCGCTTTCGGTCTAGCCCTCACGCAGTCCTTGTCGGAACTTGCTGCGGACGTGCGACAGATCGATCCCTTCGGTGGAGATCGCCTTGATACACCGGAGATGGAATCGGTAATTGCTGAGGCCGATGCCTTGATAGTGGCGGAGCATCGTAACCGGAGTCTTCTGTTGGGACCCAAAGGACACCTGGATGGACGGATGCTCGCAACCTTGAATCCTGGTTTGGCGGTCATCCACATCGCTGGAAAGGTTGATCAGGCGGACTTGGTCGCAGCTGGCCTCCTGGTAGCACCCCAATATTTCGCGCGAGCCGGATACATGAGCGTGACGACAGCCTATGTTGGACCACAGCCACTTATCGATCTACACCTAGGTGGTCTGAAAGTCGGAGAACTGCTTGCGAGAGCCAGAGGTCGAGGTCTTGCCGCGACGGATGCAGAGGCCGAGGCGTTGATGCATCCTATCTGTCAAGCGTTCGCTACAACACCTGACTCGCCATCGTACTCCCGGCTGCGCGCCGATTGAGTGGGAGAAGATGGTGCGCGGTGCCTGACGTCGCCGATCAAGAAAAATCGAAAGGGGTTGTTGCTGTGACTCCAAGTGCCTTGAGGATGCGGACCATTGCTTCAGTGATCGAGGAAGCAAGGCCGCTTCTTGATCAGAATTCGGCGTCATTCCTTGAGCGCGTTTACACAGACGACACGAATAAGTACGCCGCGCGGCTCAAGCAATATGGTTTCATCGGCCATACAAGAGTCCTTGATGCAGGCTGCGGTTTTGGGCAGTGGTCGCTGGCGTTGGCAGAAGCAAACGGTCATGTCACCGCAGTGGATACCGCCGGCGACCGGCTGCATTTTTTGCGGACCCTGGCTCGCGTGTTAGGACTGGCAAACATGGACATACGCTGGGCGCGCATTGAAGCCCTGCCATTCGGTGACGGTAGGTTTGATGCGGCATTTTGTTACGGTGTTATCTTCCTAACACGATGGCGGGAAAGCTTGGCGGAACTTACTCGTGTACTGCGCCCCGGGGGTATTCTTTATTTGAATGCGAATGGACTTGGGTGGTACAAGCATCTCTGGTCTTCAGAGTACAACAAGGTGGAGGGCTACGACCCCAAATGTAGAGCCGGAAAAGTTCTACATAATACGTGGTTATATAATGCTGGATATCCTGCAGAAGAAGGCCTGGATGTGCTTATCGAGCCCGCAGGGCTTGAGAGCGCGCTGAGGGATCTGGGTTTCCGAGACATTCGGTGTGCAGCTGAGGGAATGTTGGGCCGTGAAGAAATTAGTGGGATGACCACTCCTCCATTCTTTCAGGGTGAATACGAGGGAGAAACCGGTGTCTACGAAATCATCGCCAAGCGAGGGTGAAAGTTCTTGAACACTGTCTCCAGTCCGGGTCTTCTGGGAGAACAAAGAGAATAAGTCCTTGTTGGATAGAAAGGGTTTTAAATGAGCCACGTTAAGGAAACGAGTGTGTTCGAGAAGTTGGTGTCCACACGATCGTTGAAGGGATTTGCAGCGAACTTCCTGAGGCAGACGATGGCTGGACAAAAGCTCTTCCTTTACAACGAGTGGCTACCTCGAGTAATCAATATTTCCTTTAATGAAGAGACATGCATGTTCGCATGCAAAATGTGTCCGTATGCCGAAACGGAAGTGCGGGACATGTACAGACAGGGCTCAGAGATGAGCTTCGAGACTCTGAAGAACATCGTTGCCTGTATTCCCAACGATTCCTATTACAGCTTTGACATTTCGGCGATTGGCGAGACGCTACTGTTCAAATCCTTGCCTGAATTCGTCAAATACATGAAGCAGCAGCGTCCTTTGGTGAATTCGGTTATTTCCACCAACGGACTGATGTTGACTGAGGAAATATTTCGTGCGCTTGTCGACAGTGGCCTAGACAACCTCCAGATCAGCCTGTTCGCTCAGAACGCCAAGGATCACGAGATGATAACTGGGGCTAAGTCTTTCGATCGAATTTGTGAAAACATCCGGCGCGCGTGGCAGATCAGGCAGGAACTGAAGTCGGATAAACCTTACATCCAGACCTTTATGATGGAGTCCAAGGAGAGCAAGTACACGCTCGAGGCATTTCTGGAACACTGGTCTCAGTACGTTGACTATGCCTTTGTGCGACCTCTTTACAATCTCGGGCGCGAGATCGATGGCATGACGCCGCTGCACGAAAAGACGAAAAACGAGAATCGGTATCCCTGTATCCAGCCTTGGTACTCGACTGCAATCCGCTCGAACGGTGATGTGATGCCGTGCTACATATACCATTGGCACAAAGAAACTAAGGACGAAATCATCGGCAACATCAACGAACAACCGCTCGATGTGATTTGGCAATCCGCGGCTTTCCGCAAGTTTCGCGAAGCTCACCGCAAGCTTGAGCTCGATGACTACCCAGTTTGTCAACGTTGCGATCTATGGGATGCTTACACCAACGTTTGGGAGAGAAATGCCGACGGACATTTTGCCTATAGCCGCGTCAAGCTAACCGACTTTCTGATGCATGCACCAAGCCATCGTGGGGGTTGAAATCCAGCTCTTCGCACCAGGTTTCTAGATCCTGCTTTCTTTCACGAAGTCAAGCTACGCAGATTTGCCTGAGGCAAGCTGCACAGTCGATCCAATCGAAGACAGGGCATGGATTCAGTTATTGAGTACGGAAGCCTCGCCATTTATGCAGCAGTGGCATCTCTACTGGTCCGTGGGTGCATTATTTTCATTTATCGCAAATGGTTCAGGCAGGGCATCGTGTGGGATTCAGCGCTGCATTATGCCGTCATCCACACCCTCAAACAAAACGGACGGTATTCAGGAGTGCCGGCCTTCCTCATGCAAGAGGAACCAGACAGTTATCCCATCGCATTTCACCGCCTGGCTTCGCTATTGCCGCTGGACTGGATCAAAAGGTATCAGTATCTGCCCAGCCTCGGTATCTTTGCGGTGTCGTTTGCCGGTTTTGTTATGTACGTGCATTATATCGAAAAGAATCTTCTTCTGACTCAAGAACACAATCTCGTGGTGTGGGCTGCAGCCTTTTATCTTGTCTCGGTTTCAAATTTGGTCTTCAACGCAAATGCGATCCTCTATATTTCGCTGTCAGAGCGCCTGCTTGCGCAATTGAGCTGCAGCTGGTTCTTTTTGTTGCTGGCCGTTGGGGTCGGCTTCGGCGACAAATTGTCCCTGGCCTTGGCAGTGTTCGTCGGCGCGCTTGTGGGCATCTCTTCGATCTTCGGTCGTCAAACGGTTACTTTCACTACACCGCTTGTTGCCCTGTTCTTGTTCGACGGGACGCCTTTGCTAGTCTTGGCTGCGGCCTTTGTCGGCGCGCTGCTGCTCGATCGCGGATATTTTCTACGGGGCCTGCGGCACATGGTAACATTAGCCCAAGCCTACAATCGCCATACCAAGCGAAGCGCCTTCATTCAACCGGCGCTCAGCCGATTCGTGAATTGGCGGCGTGTCTTCGGGCGCGGCATCGCTCTGCAAGCTCGCCTCAACGAACTAGCGACCGGTGAGCCGACTCGCTTACTCCTGCAACATCCCAATATCATTTTATTTGTCAGCGTTTTTCTCATATGGCCTGTGCTGGCGGCACCGCCTCTGTTTGCCATTGTGCTGGCGACGCTTGCCGTCTACCTTCTAACCTCGACTAAATTGTTCAATCATTTCGGTGAGGCAGCGCGTTACATCGAATTCAACTTGGCCCTGGGTGTTCCGTTCTTCCTCGCTCTTTATGCGGTAAAGATAGTCAGCCCGGAACTCAATCATCTGCTGATACCGGCCTATTTCTGTTCAGTTGGCTTGCTCACGTTGTGGTTTTATTACCAATGGCAGTGTTTCCCTTGCCCCAAGCATGATGAACTGGCAACTTTTCTCGCCCCACTGGGGCTCCGCGATAAAGATACCGTGTTTCCGATACCCTTCACACTGGGGGGCAGTATCTGGATGCGGGCTCCAGCCTGCCGTGTGCTGATGTACCAGGGGGCTGCGGTTACGCCTTCCTTGTATGAAAAATTCGTTGAAGATGTTCCACTTCTTAAGAAGAATTGGTGGCCTTTATTTGAAGAATATGGCGTCACCTATGTGATCGGATTGACTGTGATAACCAAACAACTGCGTAATATCGTCGGCTGGGATTACGACTACACGCAGCTTCGGAAAGTCGCGGAATCGGACTATTACGTTGCCTACGCTGTGCCAGCGGTTGCCCAGCCTGCTCCAATTGCGGTTGATGAAGTGAGTGCGCCATGACTGCGGGAGCGGCAGGCCGCGTCTTTTCGTCGCTTGTGAACAACTGGCCATTTGCTCGTGCTATGGCGGCGCGCGAACTCAAGGTGGCCAATAAAGGAGCGATCCTCGGCTTGGGCTGGCTGCTGTTCAGACCATTTGTGCAGGTTGTTGCCTACGTTGTCATTGTATCCTACGTTTTTGGTGCGCGCTTGGCGCCGAATGCTGGAGCGTTCGACTATGCTCTTTATGTACTCTCTGGCATCGTTGCCTGGCAGATACTGCAGCGAGCTCTTGAGGAAGCACCGTCCCTGGTGCGAGACCGAATGGAGACCTTGAAGCAGGTCATCTATCCCATCGAAACCTTGCCGTTGACGGCGTTGCTGGCAAGTGCACTCAGTCCTGCGATCGTACTTGTCGTTTATCTGCTGCTTGCTTCAGTGACCGGTCATTTGGCCTGGAGTATTATTCTAATACCGCTGCCCCTACTACTGCTTGCGGGGCTGATGTTCGGACTGTCCTGGATACTGATGATCGCTGGTGTGCTACTCAAGGATCTGCGTGAGATCGTCTCGGTGCTGCTGGGTCTAATGATCTATTTCTCGCCTGTATTGTTGTCCGAGCAAATGGTCGGCGAACGGTTCTGGCAATTCATCTTGTTGAACCCTCTGGCGCATGTGGTCATCGCGTTTCGCGATGTGCTCCTAGGTACCTTTCATCCCATCAGTTGGTTGATTTTCGTGAGCATTACAAGCGCTGCTCTTGTCACGGGCGCCTGGGTCGTCAACCGCACAAAGGTATTGATCAATGAGTATATCTAAATCAATTGAACGATCGCTAATAGCAGCCGAGACACCGATCTTTACCGCGACGAGCCTTTGCATTCCTGATGCGCAACTGCACGAAATCCGCATGAAAATCTACCATTCGACTGGGGACGGTTATTTTATTTTCCGGAACTTTCTAACTCCCGAGGCAGTGACCCATATCCGGGAAATGTGGACAAGCGTCGATCCCAAGTTCGCGCATCAGGGATTCCGCAGCAAAGAGCAGTTTAGGGTCGGATGCCAGAATTTCTCCTATGAATACCCTGATGGCAGTCGCGTATTTTACAATTTTCTGTGGAACCCGCCGCTGGATGAAGTTACGCAGGAAGCATCTATATCGGTTCACATGCTGCGGAACAGGATCTCCGGACGTAATGCCTTTGCTGAGATGCTTCCTGGCGGGGCGAAGGCAGTAAGCTACCGTCTCATCATCTCGCGCAATCCCACGTTTGAGATAACAGCTCATCGCGACTATGCAGAGTATGAACGCCGCATGGAAAAGAATCAGTTCGACCCTTCGCGTCTGCAAGCGACATTATTTCTCAGCGAGAAAGGTGTTGACTACAACGGCATTGGTTTCCGTTTGGAATGCAATGACGGCAGCTTTGTCGTATTTGGCACCGATGTGTCTGTGGCTCCAGGCGATTTAGTGATCTGGAAATATAACAACCTGCACAGCGTTGCACAGGTGCAGTCTAATTCAGACCAACTCGGCTTCATGAGGATAATCTATCCACCCGAAGACATTCTTCCCGCTCAGATTGAAGACAGTATCACGCTCGCTTCCTTGGTGGATTTCGGGAAATCGCTGGCGCGCCGGGCGCCGGGTGCGCTCCTTCGACGAGGCAAAGCTTTGGTGGATGTCGGGAAATCGCTGGCGCGTCGGGCGCCGGGTGCGCTCCTTCGACGAGGCAAAGCTTTCGCCCGTCGCTTGATGGAACCATGATGGATTTGCGCCTTCTAGTAGATGTTGCTGTCGAGTTCAACCTCGCACCGGACGAATACTTCTCGCTTTGGGACGATTACGGAGATTGGCAGCTCGATGCCTTGCGCAAAGTGGGATTGCAACCACACCACCGCTTGCTTGATGTCGGATGCGGCGCCATGCGCTTGGGTTTAAGCGCGGTCGAATATCTCGACAACGGAAATTATTTCGGTATCGATGCCTTTCCGCCCTACATCAGCGTCGCTCGGGAGCTTGCGATCAGGACCGGCATCAAGAAAACATTCTCGCTGCTGGTCTCGGGAGATTTCGCCGTTGACCAGTTCAATACCAGGTTTGATTACGCCAACGCACAGTCGGTCTTCACGCATTTATCGGGCGCTGAATGTGATCGCTGCATGGCAGCGATTCGCCGAGTGATGAAACCCGACTCCATTTTTCTCTTCACCTATCTGATCGGGGCTCCCCGGACGCAAGGTCTCCTTTACAGCGCGGTGCAGCCGATGCGCCGCTTTGCAATGACCGATCCGGATTTCTTCTCCGAACTCGGCAAGCGGCATGGTGCTATTTTCGAGAAGCTGGATATCGCGCATCCATCCGGTCAGCAAGTTGGCCTCTATCGGTACCCGACATGACACTGACCACTTTTGACCGAGAGTCGGTCGAAGTCGCCAAGCCTACTGCGGATCTTCCTGCCATTGAGGTGCACAATGTTTCGAAGCGCTTCAAGCTTTACCAGAACGCAATAACTGGGCCACTTAAGGACTTTTTCTTCTTCTGGAAACGCGGCAAGTTCCACAAGGACTTTCTTGCCGTCGATGACGTTTCGCTAACGGTGCATCGCGGCGAGGTGGTCGGGATCGTGGGCCCAAACGGTGCGGGGAAATCGACATTGCTCAAGATGATCGCCGGGCTTCTACCGGTCGATTCCGGAGCCATCACGGTACGCGGAAAATTGACGGCGTTGCTCGTGCTCGGTGCCGGCGTGCACCCCGAATTCACCGGTCGGGAGAATATCTATTTCGGTGGTCTCCTGCTGGGCATGTCGAAGCAGGAGATCGCCGCTAAGATGGAATCGATCATCAAATTTGCCGAGATCGGAGATTTCATCGACCAACCGTTCCGCACCTATTCTGCCGGCATGCGGGCGCGGTTGCTGTTTTCAATCTCGATGAGTATCAACCCAGATATCCTAATTGTGGACGAGGCGCTAGCGACTGGAGATATGGCGTTTGTCCAGAAATGTGAACGTCGAATCCGCGAGATGTGTCGAAGCGGCACGACGATTTTGTTCGTCTCTCACAACATGACGCAGATCCAGAAACTGTGTAACCGCTCGATATTGCTCATGAAGGGGAAGTTCGCCATTTCCGGCACCCCACTTGAGGTGTTTAACAAATACCGCGAACTCTATCTTACTCACGAAAATGAACGGCTCGCCGCTCTTCAGAAAAACGAGGCTTACGCGCTCGTCAATGGGGATGGGAGCATTTCGATCAGGGAGGTGATTTTCAAGGACGAAAAGGGACAGCCAAGTAACATCTTCTTCACCGGCGGCCCGATGACGATTGAAATAAAGGTCGATCGTCGCACGCCTGGGGCTGAGTTCTACGCCTTTATCGGATTCATGATGGGAAACCAGTATGTCGGTCACATCGATACAGAAAATATGCTCATTGGTAACAGAATAGAGACGCGCGCGCTTTACCCGCATCAGTCGATCACCATCAAAATCGACAGTCTCGTCATGCTGAATGGCGTCTTTTCCCTGTGGATCTGGTTCCAGGACGCCCAGACCTGCAAAACAGTCGCGGAATATCGTGATGTCGGGCGTTTCCGCGTGTCGAAGCGGCATTACCCCTTCGATGCCGATGCCTATTTTGCGCAGCCTGTTGCTTCATTGGAATGCAAATGATGGTTGCGAGGTAGCCGTCTGTGATCGAACAGGATCTTAAAGAGGACGCCAGGATGCTATGGGAGGAATCCTTAAAGCTAGACTCACTGCCAACTGTGGCCGAGTCAGTCGTATATGAATATTCAGAGTATTTCGGCGCCGATCCTTCGACGGCACGTAGCCTGATCTTTGATCCTTCCTATAACGAAAAACTCCTAGCTGAATGGATTGCCGGACAGCGGCGCAGAAATCAAGAGGACGTGATAGCTCAGTTCGGTACAAGTCCTTTGTTTGTGGAGATCAACCTGCAGTCATGCGCCAAGGCACTGTTGGCTGAACATAGGATCAAAGCGCTTGGCCTGATGCAGCGGTTCAACTGTAAAACTGTCCTGGATTTCGGCGGCGCCATAGGGAATACCGTCATTTTGTTCGCAAAGAATGGGGCGAGTGAAGTCTGGTTAGCAGAAATCTCAGCCAGTCTTTTGGAGTTCGCAAAATGGCGGGCCCAGAAACGCGGTCTGAAAATAAATACTATTTCTCTTTCCGACGAGGTTATTCCGAGCAATTATTTTGATCTCATAACTGCATTTGCTGTGTTCGAGCTAATTGTGGATTGCGAGGCCACAGTCAAGACATTAAGCAAGGCTTTGAAGCCGGGGGGCATATTCGTCGTTTCAGTAACCTATTTGGCCGATAAGAGAAACAGACCGTGGCTCCTGACCGTCATGCCAGACTTTCTGTTTTCCCTCAGAAGACGCCATGGTTTCAGGCGCGTCTTCTGGCACGATGACGGGAGTCAAATCGTCGCTGGTTTCCAGAAAGCGTCCCCCCGCTTATGGGAGTGGTTCGTTTCCTTTGCCGATCCGCTAATGAGGATCGTCCTGAGGCTTAGGCGTTTTAGGACCTTTACCTTGTCTCCTATGCTCGCTTCAATGCGCATACGAACGTGATGTGAAATTACGATCGAGGCACTGGCGCGGATGATCTGGCTGAACATGCAGCGTTTTTTGAGACTCCCCCTATACCCAATTAAAGTAGCCCTCCGACCAGTATGGCGGTTGAACTACGAGCTCGCGATCGCGTTACTGTATCCCGTGAATGTCCTGCTGGCGGTGGTGCTCCGTTATCGGGTGCGTCCGCGATCGGTGCTGCATGTCAACTACATGAACCATGTTCCGTATAACTGGGTGCGCATCCTGCGCCGGCATGGCGTCGATGCGGCGTTCCTGGCCGTCGGCAGTAGCCCATATTGGGATAAATGCGATTATCAGTTTCAACCCCAGGGCTTGCCGTTTCTTGCGGCCCTCACAGAGTTTTGGACTTTCTGGACCATTGTCGCCCGGTACGAAGTGGTGCATGCGCATTTCATGATCACGCATACGAGAACGCAGTGGGAGCTGCCATTCCTGAAACGTATGAACCGGGCGCTGGTCGTGTATTGGGCGGGATGCGAAATTCGAGACCGGGATTTCAACATGCGGCTTCACCCGCTGATGAACATTTGCGAACAATGTGATTACAATGCCTCAATCTGCCAAAGCCCGGTGAACAATGCGCGTCGGCGCATGGCGAAAAAATATGGGGCTATTACGTTAGTGAGTACACCAGATATGCGGGACTTTGTTCCTGACGGCATCCATTTTCCATTTTTCGCCCCGCCTGACTTGCCTGAGCCCAGCGGTCCGTCCTCGCCACACTGGCCGGCTAAGCCGGTCTTCAAAATCGTCCATGCGACCGTCCATCCTGGTATCGAAGGATCGGCGCAAATCGAGGCGACGATACGACGTTTACAGGAACGAGGCTGGCCGCTGCAGTATGAGTTTCTTCATATGGTTGCACATAATAAGGTCATCGATGCCCTTCGCGATGCTGACCTCGCTATCGGCAAGATGAAAATGGGCTATTATGCCAACTTTCAAATTGAAGCGATGGCAATGGGTGTGCCCACTATTACGTACGTTCGGGACGAGTTTATGACAGACGAATTGCGAAATTCCGGGTTCATCTTTGCCACGCTGCCCACGCTGGAGACCACCATCGAATGCTACCTCCAGCACCCCGAGAAACTCGCCGAGAAGCGGGTCAAGGCGAGACGGTCCATCCTGGCCTTGCACGACAACGACCGGTTGGCGAAGCACCTGATCGGGATCTATCAGCAATTCGCGCCCGCCCGCGGATGATCGTGACTGCTGATGGAGCCTTGCGCAGTGGGAACGAGCCGCGCCGGCGGTCCCTCAAGGTGTGCTTTGCGGTTCCCGGATTTTATCCGTTGCTCAATCGGTCTATCCCTGGAGGGATCGGCGGGTCGGAGATCCGTGCGTTGACCTTTGCAAGGAGGCTGGCCGGGCTGAATGGATACGCCGTATCGGCCGTGGCCTATGACTATGGTCAGCCGAAGGTCGAACGCTATGACGTCCTGACAGTGTATCGGGATGATTTCCATCGCCTGCGCGAACGCAAACCACAAGAATCGTCCTGCTTCGACGGAGTCGCGCAGGCGATCAGAGACTGGTTTCGCCGGCCGATCACGACACTGCTCGGACCGAGTGAATCGGAGGCGTGGAGGATTGCCGACGCGGACGTGTATTGCACCTTTGGCGCCTCGGATTACACGTCGAAACTGGCAAACTGGTGCCGCTCGGTGGATCGGCCGCTGGTGCTGTTCGCGGGGAGCGATCAGGATTTTTCGGCGGACTATCGTCCCGATTCACAGGACACCAACGTCTGGGGCAGCCGATGCGCCTGGTGCTATGACGCCGTCGTACGCGCCCACGTCGTCGTGGTGCAGACGAACACGCAGGTCCGCTTGCTTGCCGAGCGGTTCGGTCGCCGGGGCATTGTCATTCCCAACCCAATCGATCTTGAGAGCGCCCAGGACTCCAGCGCCGCGCAAGTTCGCCGGATAGGACTCTGGGCGGGAAAATCAGATACGGTCAAGCGTCCAGAACTGATGGTCGAGCTGGCACGACTGTGTCCCGAGGTGCCGTTCGTGATGGTCCTGAATCGAGCCAACCCGGCCGTGTTTGAACAGGTCATGGCCCGGCGTCCGGCCAATCTCCAGATCGTCGAACAGGTTGTCCCGGAAGAGATCGGCAGGCTCTATGCCGATGCGTTCGCGCTGATCAACACGTCGCGATGCGAAGGGTTCCCCAATACCTTCCTGGAAGCCGGCAAATATGGAATTCCCGTTTTGTCGCTCGAGGTCGATCCCGACCTGATCCTCGCGCGCCATCAAGCGGGAGTGGTTGCCGGCGGCGACATACAGCGGCTTGCGGAAACCGCCCGGCGATTCCGCGCCGATCCCGGCATGGCGTCGAAGTGCGGCGCCAACCTGCGCGAGTATGTCCGGCGCCGTCATGCGTTGCCGGATTGCGTCGCCCAACTCGACATGCTCTTGCAGCAGCTCGTTTCGAATGGACATCCAGGCTGAATACGATCGGTTGTTGGCGGAGTGTGAAACCTCGGCCGCGCCGGACCCGTGTATCACCTTGTCGCGCCAGTTCTCGAAAGACGCGATCTGGAAAAGCTACGACTGGCTGCTCTCGCTGGTTCCTGTTTCGTTGTCGGGCCAAGCAGCGGTGGATGTCGGCTGCAAGTACGGCCATGTCTTGCCTCTGTTTCTCATCAGGGGTGCAAGTCGGGCGATCGGCGTGGACGTGGAGGATGAGTACCTGGAGGCCGGCCGCCGTATTCTCGGCAAGCTCTATCCCACCCTGGAGTTTGAAAAGTCGGACCAAGGCTATTTGCCGATTCCTCCGGCGTCGGTGGGATTCGTCATGCTCAACGAGGTCATCAGCCACGTCAACCCGATGTATCTCGACAACCTGTATTCCGAAGTCGCTCGCATCCTCAAGCCGGGCGGGTATCTGCTGATCTCCGACGGCAACAACATCGCCAACGAGGAGTGTCGCCGTGATCTCCTCAACGTGTATGACGCGTGGGAGAACGGCCCGGCCGGACGGCATACGGGACGGGATGTGGTCGATCCAGCCTTTTGGGAATCGCGGCGGGACTTGATCCGCGCGCGATATCCCCAGTTGCCGGCCGAGAAGGTCGAGTATCTGGCGCGCCATACGTTCGGTCTGTTCGGTGCGTTCTTTTTCGCGACGGTCGACGAGTACGTGCGAAGCGGACGCCTGGTCGAGCGCCCATTTCGCCCAGGCCTCTGTCCCACGAACCCTCGAGCGAGCGGGGTCCTCATAGAGCGGGGCTTCCATCCTCAGCAAGTGGAGCTTACGCTGGCCGGCTACGGCATACGCGCCAACCAGGTGCTGCCGGCCCCTCCGACCGGTCTGCGGGGCATCGTACATCGTCTCCGCGGATGCATTCGGCAGTGTCTGCACGCTGAGGCAAAATCCGGAGCGGATCGCGGTGCAAGCTGGGCATTTCAGATCCTCGGGGTGAAGGAGTTTTAACCCCAATGTCACGCGGGGAGTCGGTGTGAGGCGAGTCCTCGTGACCGGCGCGACAGGATTGGTCGGACAAGTGCTCTGCCGCGCGCTCGTGGCCAATCATGAAGTCTGGGGTCTGACCAGGCGGGCGTTTCATCAGCGGGAGTCACAGGGGCCCGTTCGTTGGGTGAAGCATGACTTGCGGTCATCTGAATGGCCGCCGGATATGCCGCGTGAGGTCGAGGCGATCGTCCATCTGGCGCAATCGCCGGGGTTTCGGGATTTTCCCGCCAGCGCAGTCAGCCTGTTCGAGGTCAACTGTCTGGGAGTACAGGGTCTACTGGACTATGCGCGCCGGGCGGGGGCCCGGGTGTTCGTCTATGTGTCCTCCGGCGGGATTTACGGGAACGGGCCGGAGCCGTTCAAGGAAACCGATCCCTTTCGTCCGATCGGGGAGCTGCGCCATTATTTCACAACCAAATATGTCGGAGAGTTGCTCCTTGCGAATTATGCGGCCCTGTTTACCCCGGTCATTCTGCGCCCGTTCTTCATCTATGGGGCCGGCCAACATCCCGCCATGCTGATTCCGCGCCTGATCGCCCGGATCGCAACCGGGCAGGCCGTGACCTTGCACGGAGAACAGGGCATTCGGATCAATCCGCTTCACGTCAGCGATATGGTGGGGGTGATTCTCCAGGCGCTGGACCGGAGCCGGCCGTTGGTGGCGAACGTGGCCGGGCTGGAGATCGTATCCATGCGCGACCTCGCGTGCGAGATCGGCCGGGCGCTGAACCGCCCGCCGGTCTTCCAGGTGCTGGACCTGCCGGATCCTCCGCCGCATCTGGTAGCGGATGTGACGCTTATGGCGCGTGAACTGGGTGTCCCGAAAGTCCGATTTGCCGACGCCATCGCTGAAATCTGCCAGAAACCGACTGATCGGAGATAGAGGTGCAGATGAAGCGGCCCCCCCGCGTCCTCCATTGCCCGTGGAATGTGGCCGGGAATCCTGCCAGCCTCGCGCGGGCGGAACGGGGCGTGGGCTTGCGCAGTCATTCGGTCCAGTTGACCGGCAGTCGCTATCAATTCCAGGCGGACGAAACGCTTTTTCCCCCGGGCGTGTCTTCTCTCATGCAGGAAGTCTATCGCTGGCGTCTGCTTTGGCGCGCCGTGCGCGAGTACGACATCATCCACTTCAATTTCGGCCAATCCATCCTGATGGGGCAGGCCTATCCGGACCGGAGTCGCACCCGATCGGGCTCGTGGCGTGGCCGCTTGTTGGAGCGCTATTGGTCCTCCTGCTGGATGGCTGATCTGCCGCTGCTCAAACGGCTGGGCAAGGGCATCGTCATGACCTACCAGGGTGATGATGCGCGGCAAGGGGACGAGTGCCGGCGCCGGTTTGCCATTACGGCGGCCAACGTCGTGGGAGCGGACTATTACTCGGCCGTGACGGACGAGTGGAAACGTCGGGCTATCGCGCAGGTGGCGCAGTACGCGGACCGGATATATGCGCTCAATCCGGACCTGTTGCATGTCCTACCCCGGAACGCACGGTTCCTGCCCTATGCCAATATTGATCCGGGGGATTGGGTTCCTCGGCCTGTCCCGGGCAACCCTGTTCCGGTCATCGTGCACGCGCCCACTCATCGACAGGCCAAAGGCACGCACTTCATTGTGCAGGCCGTCGAACGTCTCCGTCGCGAGGCGATCCCGTGTGAATTCGTCCTGGTCGAGAACATGACGCAGGAGGAAGCCAGGAAAACATACGAACGGGCCGATCTTTTGGTGGATCAGTTGTTGGTCGGGTGGTACGGCGGTGTCGCGGTCGAATGTATGGCCCTCCAGAAACCGGTTGTGTGCTATGTCCGTGAGGAAGATCTGACCTTTGTCCCCGAGGCGATGAGGCGGGCCCTTCCCGTCGTCAACGCGACTCCGGAGACGATCTATGACACGCTCAAAGCCCTGCTGACGACACGCCGAGCCGAACTCCCCGAGTTGGGCCGACGCGGTCGGGCCTACGTCGAAACGTGGCACAATCCGGCTCGTATCGCCCACGAAGTGGCCGAGGACTACCAAGCCATCTGGGAGAGCAAGCGCCGACCCGTGTCACGCTCTGAGCAGTCAAGGCCTGTGACAGTCGTTTCCGTGACCCCCCTGCCTCTCGGCCGGGACAGTCGGACGCTCAAGCAGGCGATGACGCTGGCGCGTCATGGGTATCGCTCGATTGTTCTCGCGGATTGCAGGCGGTGGGAGCTCTCTCCAGAACCGCCGTTAGACTTTTCCTCCGGTCCCGTTGGAGGTTCCAAGCAGGACGCGCCTCGTGGGGGTCGGATCTGTTGGGGCTGGCTTGCTCGCAATGGCCTTGTTCAACGGCTCTACTTTCCGGTGTGGCTGCTGGTCTTTGCGTATCGTTATGTCTGGCGGCTGTACGTCCGGTTGCCGTCGGCGTCGCTGTTCTACATGCATGAATTCAGCTCGTTTCCTGCCGTGTGGTTGGCGTCACGATGGGGCCGGGTGCCCGTCATCTATGACGCCCATGATTTCTATTCAGGCATGGAAACCGAGGCGGAACGGTCCGAGTTTACGCGGCGGTACATCAAGCCGTTCCAATTGCGATTGGAGCGGGCTTGCATCGCGCGTGCGGCGAGCGTCTTCACGGTCAGTGACGGAGTCGCAAACCTCTTGCACCGAGAATTTAGGGCCAAGCCCGTGGTCCTTCGCAATTGTCATGATGCTCGTCTGGACAGAGCAGTCGGGCAAGGTCTGCGCCACCGCCTGGGACTGCACAACGACACGTTCTTGCTCGTCGTCATCGGCAACCACAAGAATGGCCAGAACATTCCTGGGGCGCTCGAGGCGTTAGTGAAACTGCCGCAGTCCGTGCATCTGGCGCTCGTCGGCGATGGGTATAGTGTGTATTGTGATGCCATCCGGGAACTCGGACTGGCCGAACGGGTCCATCTCGCGGGTTTTCTTCCGCCTGACCAACTTGTGCCGGCTGTGCGGGGAGCAGATGCTTCCCTCATCAGCTATTATCCCCGTTCGATAAATTATTCAGCCGCGTTGCCCAATAAACTGTTTCAAAGTCTTGCCGCGGAACTTCCCATTCTCTATCCGAACCTTCCGGAAATAGCTGCGCTCATGCAGGCGCAGGGCGCCGGTATCTGTGTTGACCCGCAGGAACCGAGTTCCATTGTGTCGGCTGTCCGGCGGCTGCTAGTCGATCCCGATGCCGCCGGGACCAAGGAGCAGCGTCGGGCGATGAAGCATCGCTACACGTGGGAGGCAGAGGAGCATACGTTGCTGAACCAGGTCCGAGAGGCGGTGGGGCAAAACCGGAAGAATCGTTCATGTGCGGAATCGCAGGCATTCTGAGCCCGAGTGGTGACAAGATCGCGGACCTGCAACGAGGTCTGGCGGTCATGAACACGCTGCAGCGGCATCGCGGCCCGGACGGCGAGGGCGTCTGGCAGCACCCGCGCGGGGTGGTCGGCTTCGCGCATCGCCGGCTCAGCATCATCGATCTCGTGACAGGGCAGCAGCCGATGACCGACAGACAGGGCAATTGGGTGACCTACAATGGGGAGATTTATAACTACCGCGAGCTGCGGGACGAGCTCGGCCCCGGGGCGTTCGCGACGCAGTCCGACACCGAAGTGATTCTGCATGCCTACCGCAAGTGGGGCCAAGAGTGCGTCAGTCATTTCCGGGGCATGTTCGCCTTTGCGCTGTGGGATGAGGCGCAACAGACCCTCTTTTGCGCGAGGGACCGTTTCGGGATCAAGCCCTTCTACTATACGGTCGTGGACGGCGCGCTCTATTTCGCGTCCGAGGTCAAGGCGCTCCTCCCCTTTGTGCCCGATATCGAAACCGATCTCGAAGGGTTCAAGGAGTATCTGACCTTTCAGTTCTGCCTGCCCGGCCGGACGTTGTTCAAGGGGGTCCGCGAACTGCCGCCGGGCCATGCGCTCATCGTGCGCAACGGCGCCATTGAGACCCGCCGCTACTGGGAGGTCTACTACACCCTCGACTTCGACCACACCGCCAAATACTTCGAAGAGCGGATTCGGGCCCTGCTGGAAGACTCGGTCGCGCTCCATCTGCGGAGCGATGTGCCGGTAGGCGCGTACGTGAGCGGCGGACTGGATTCGAGCGTGGTGGCGTCCTCGGCGGCCGAACGGCTGGGGGATGGGTTGCTGGGCTTCAGCGGCAGGTTCGCGATGGGCGACGAGTACGATGAGAGCCGCTACGCGCGCGACTTCGCCCGATGGCGCCGGTTCGAGCTGTACGAGACGGACATCACCGCGTCCGATTTCGTCGAGCAGATCCAGCAGGTTGTCTACCACTTGGATTTTCCGACGGCGGGGCCCGGGTCCTTTCCCCAGTACATGGTCGCGCGGCTGGCCAGCCGCCACCGGAAGGTCGTGCTCGGGGGCCAGGGCGGTGATGAAGTCTTCGGCGGCTATGTCCGGTATCTCATCGCGTATTTTGAACAGTGCATCAAGGCGGCCATCGACGGCACGATACACAACGGCAATTTCATCGTCACCTACGAATCGATCATCCCCAACCTCGAGGCCCTGCGCCGGTACAAGCCGCTGCTCCAGGAATTCTGGCGGGACGGCCTGTTCGAGGACCTGGATCGGCGGTATTTCCGCCTGATCAACCGGGCCAGGGACCTGGGCCCCGAGATCAACTGGGCGGCGATCGAGAAGTTCGCCCCGTACGACACGTTCCGCGCCATCTTCCGCGGCCAGAACGTGCAGAAGGAGTCTTATTTCGACAGCATGACGCATTTCGATTTCAAAACCCTGCTGCCCGCATTGCTTCAGGTGGAGGACCGGGTGAGCATGGCCCACGGCCTGGAGTCGCGGGTACCGTTCCTGGATCATCCGCTGGTCGAACTGGCGGCGACCATTCCCTCCAACGTGAAGTTCATGAACGGGAGGATGAAACACGTGCTGAAGAACGCCGTGCAGGGGCTGCTCCCGGCGTCCATCGCCGACCGGACCGACAAGATGGGGTTCCCGGTCCCGTTCCAGGAATGGCTGACACAGCCGGGGATCGTGCAGGAGTTCGTCAGAGATGTCTTGTCCTCCCGTGCTGCGCGGACCCGCGACCTCGTCGACAACCGGAAGGTGCTGGAAGGCCTCGCGCGGGAGCCGCAGTACGGCCGGAAACTCTGGGGGCTGCTGTGCCTGGAACTATGGCAGCAGACCTTTCATGACCGGGCCGCGTCGTTCAAGGCGCCAACCCGCGCGGAGGTCTTGCGGTGAGAGTCCTGATCACCGGCGGCGCGGGCTTCATCGGCTCGCATCTGGCCGATCGGCTGCTGGCGCGCGGGGAGCATATCCTAGTCGTCGACAATTACGCGACCGGCCGGCGGGACAACCTCACGCCGCATCCGAATCTGCGCATCGTCGAAGGCACGATCGCGGCCGGCGCGTTGGTGCAGCGTGTGTTCGGCGAGTTCAAGCCCGACCAGGTGGTGCATGCGGCCGCGTCCTACAAGGACCCCGCGAACTGGACGGAGGACAGTCTGACCAACGTCGTCGGGACCGCCAACGTGGTCCAGGCCGCGAAGCAGGCGGGCGTCCAGCGGTTGATTTATTTTCAGACGGCGCTCTGTTACGGCCTGCACCCGGTGGAGCAGCCGATCACGCTGACGCACCCGATCCGCCCCGAGGGCAGCAGTTACGCCATCAGCAAGACCGCGGGTGAGCAGTACGTGATGCTGGGTGGGCTCGATTACATGTCCTTCAGGCTGGCCAACGCCTACGGGCCGAGAAATCTCAGCGGGCCGCTCCCGACGTTCTATCATCGCCTCACCAGCAACAAGCGCTGTTTCGTGATGGACACTCGTCGGGACTTCATCTACATCGATGATCTGGTAGAGGTGGTGCTCTTGGCGCTGGCGGGCAAAGGCGAGCGAGGTGTGCACCACATCTCGTCCGGCCGGGACTGCGCGATCAAGGACCTTTTCGATGCGACGGTCAAGGCCTTGGGAATCCAGCCGGCTCCCGACGTGGAAGTCCGGCCGCGGGGCCAAGAAGACGCCTACACGATCCTGCTCGACCCCGCGAAGACGCGGGACGTGTTCGGGTGGACGGCCAGCACGCCGTTGGAAACCGGCGTCGCGAGAGCGGTCGAGTGGTACCGACGGGCCGGCATCACGGAAACCTACACGCACCTGAAGCTGGTTGAAGAAAGCAGCACATGACCGAGCGCATCCCCACCATCATCTTCTACGCGAAGAGCCAGCCCCACTGGAGGCGGGTGGTGGCGGACACGCTGGTCGGAGGGCTGGGCTTGAACCTGTCCATGGTCCCGCCCCGCTTGCGTGGGCTCCGCCGCGTCCGGTTTCTGTTTGCCGAGGAATACCGCACGTTGTCCTATCTGATGGACTGGAAGGAAGCGTTCTGCGAGGCCTCCATACTCGATGAGCGCCTGTGCAACATCAACAATCTCGTTGAGTACGGCGCGGCGCTGCGACGGCTCAAGCGGTACGCCCTCATCATCGTTCTCCACTCGGCGGCCGGGGACAACATGAGCTTGCTGCGTCGCGCGACGGGGCACTTTCAGGACCGCCGGGGCAAGCTGCTGGTCATGTTCGGCAACGAATACAACCGCATGCCGGAGAAAATCGGGTTCGCCCGCGCGGTGGCGGCCGATTATATCGCGAGTCAGCTTCCTGCCGCGGCAGCCGGATGGCTATATGCCGAATGCCTCCAGTCCAAAGTCCTGCCGGCGCCCCCGGCCTTGAATCCCAAGCTCTATCAGCCGCAGGCCGGTCCGCGCCCCATCGATCTCGGCTTTCGCGGCGACGTGTACGCGCATCCCTACTCGCTGGGCGACATCGAGCGCACCGAAGTGCTTCGATACGTCGCCGAGCGGGCGGCGACGTGGGGACTGGTCGCCGACATCCGGTTCGTGCGGCACACCCGTGACGAGTGGAGCCGGTTTCTTGCTTCGTGCAAGGGCGTCGTGGGAGCGGAGTCCGGCACGTACTACCTGGAGCGGGACGATCGTACTCAGGAGGCCGTTAAGCGGCATCTCGATTGCCATCCCGAGGCCGGATTCCCGGAGGTGTATGATCGCTTCTTCAAGAACTATGCCGACCCGGTCTCGGGGAAGGCGATTTCATCCCGGCACTTCGAGCCGATCGGGACTCACACCTGTCAGATCCTGCTCGAAGGGCACTACAACGGGATCCTCAAGGCGGACGAGCACTACATCAGCGTCAAGAAAGACTTTTCGAACATGGCTGAGGCCATCCAGCGGTTTCATGATCGTGAGTATCGGCAGGCGATGGTCGAGCGGACCTATGGGTACGTCTTGCGCGGGCATACCTACCGGCATCGCGTGGACAGCCTGCTCACGACCGTGCTTGCCGATGGGCTGCCGTCGTGTTGACCCAAGGGAATCCCAGGGTGCCTCGATGTGTGGGATTGCTGGACAGGTAAGCGCGGACCGTCGGCCGGTGGACGAGCGGCTGGTCGCTGCGATGGGGGAGCGGCTGCGCCACCGGGGGCCTGACGATCACGGCCTGTACGTCAAGGGCCGCGTGGGGCTGGCGCACCGGCGCCTGAGCGTGCTGGACCTGAGCGCGGCCGGCCGCCAACCGATGGCGAACGGGGACGGCACCGTCTGGATCGTCTACAACGGGGAGATCTACAACTTTCAAGAGCTCCGTGAGACCCTCCGTCCCCGGCACGCCTTCCGTTCGCGCACGGACACCGAGGTGATTCTGCATCTGTACGAAGACCACGGCGTGCGGTGCGTTCCGATGCTGGGGGGCATGTTCGCCTTCGCGATCTGGGACGAGCGGGCCCAGCGTCTGGTGTTGGCGAGGGATCGTCTGGGGAAGAAGCCGCTCTTCTACCGGGTGACCGACGAAGGCCTGTCCTTTGCCTCCGAGTTGAAAGCCTTGCTGACGGGCGGCCAGACGCCCGACATCGACCCGGTGGCGCTGCACCACTACCTGACGTTTCAATATATCCCCGCTCCGCTGACGATCTTCCGCGGCATCCGGAAACTCCGCCCGGGGCACGTGCTGGTCTATGAAGACGGGAAGGTCGCCGAGAGCGCCTACTGGTCGCTACGGTATGATGAGAAGCGTTCTGACCGGACCGAGGAGGACTATCGCGAAGAGTTCAAGGCGTTGCTGCAGGACGCGGTCCGGAAGCGGCTGATCAGTGACGTCCCGCTCGGGGCGTTCCTGAGCGGCGGCCTGGACTCCAGCAGCGTGGTGGCGCTGATGAGCCGGCTGATGGCCCAGCCAGTGAAGACCTTTTCCATCGGCTTCGA
Organism: uncultured Nitrospirales bacterium; assembly: GCA_964384595.1. Classification (GTDB taxonomy): domain Bacteria; phylum Nitrospirota; class Nitrospiria; order Nitrospirales; family NS-4; genus SCTG01. The sequence goes on along the minus strand of CAYLLY010000002.1, from coordinate 30,551 downwards.
GGACGGCGCCTTCAACGAGCTCCCGTACGCCCGCGACGTCGCGCAGTGGTTCGGGACCGACCACCGGGAGTTCATGGTGGAGCCGTCCGCGGTCGAGATCCTGCCCACCCTGGTGCGCGTCTACGATGAGCCCTACGCGGACGCCTCGGCGATCCCGACCTACTATGTCTCCCAACTCAGCCGGCAATTCGTGACGGTGGTCTTGAACGGCGATGGCGGCGATGAATTGCTGGCCGGCTATCCCCGATATCGGATCAGCCCGTTGGATTGCCTCACCGCTCGCGTGCTGCCGGACTGGGCGCGGGAGCGCATCCGCGCGCGACTTGCCCGCCTGCCGGGCCTAGGCGGGGCTCGGCGTCGGCTGGAGCGCCTGCTGGCGCCGTTCAGCCATACGTACCTCGGCCGCATCAGCTATTTCTCCCCGGCCGAAAAGGAGTGGCTCTATACCCCTGACTTCAGCGAGACGGTCCGGGACCACGATTCGTACGAGCTGCTGACCAACTGGTTCGAGGAGGTGCCGGCTGCCGATCTGCTCGACCGGCTGTTGGGGGTCGACACGCGGAGCTACATGCCGGATGACCTGCTCGTCAAGATGGACCGCGCCACCATGGCGCACGGGCTCGAGGCCCGATCGCCCTTTCTGGATCATCGGCTCGTCGAGTTCGCCGCCTCACTGCCGGTGCGCCTGAAGGTCCGCCGGGGGGAGCCCAAATATCTCCTGAAAGCGGCCATGCGCGGCACGTTGCCAGAGCGGATTCTCAATCGGGACAAGCGGGGCTTCGCGGTGCCGATCGGCCGATGGTTTCGAGAAGAGTGTCGGGATTTCATCCGTGACCTCCTGTTGTCGCCGCAGTGTCTGCAGCGTGGCTACTTCAAGCCCGACTCAGTTCGACGGATTCTCGACGACCACCAGGCTGGTCGCACTAACGACGGCTACCGTCTGTATGCGCTACTGATGCTCGAGCTCTGGCACCGCGAATATGCCGATGCGACGGTGGCCCACGCCGCCTGCGCGGCCGTGCGTTGATCGGAATGGCATGGCGGAGACATTGAGACATCCTCAAGGAATCGTTGAGATCGATGAAGCGTCCAACGGCAGGCGCGTGCTGGACTTCGGTTGCGGAGCCGGCGCGTCCACGATGTGCCTGGCCTGGCTGTTTCCGGATGTGGCCATCGTCGGGATCGAGGTAGACGAACGCTTGCTCGGACTGGCTCGACGGCGGGTCCAGAACTATCAATTCCCCAATGTGACGCTGGCCTGTTCGCCCTCGCCGATGGAACTTCCGCCCGACCTGGGAAGATTCGATGGCGTTGTGATGAGCGCGGTGTACGAGCACCTGCTCACGCACGAGCGCGCGCAGGTCTTGCCGTTGCTCTGGTCCGTCATCATCGGCTCGCGCTGGCCTTTGCGCGCGCGTGCTCGAAGCGGGTTCGACGCGGGTAGTCGTGGGAGAATCTCTTACGCTACGGCCTCAGTGGAGCGACGGAAGGGGAAATCCTGCGCATGCTGTCTCGCGACGGCGGTCACCGCCCAATCCTTCTGGAGCCGTGCAGGGATGGTCTGCGCGATCGGATCGATCTGTGGTACTCGACGTTGAGTCCGAACCGCTATCGAAGGACCAAGCGCCTCTTGAAACACGTGCTGGCCATCCTCAGATCCCTCTCGGGCGTCACGCTGGTGCCCGATCTGTCTCTGGCGATTCGAAAGGACGGCCTATGATGCTCAGCGGTGATCCACTGAGGGTGTGCTTCATTTCGCCGCTCGGCTATGGGCTCTATAACCCCACGAGCGGCTATCCGTTCGGCGGTGCGGAGGTGCAGTTCTTCCTGCTCGCGCGCGCGTTGGCTTCCGATCCGGACTTTCAGGTGATCGTGCTGACGACGGTCCGGAAATCTCCTGGTATCGAGCACCATGGTTCGCTGACGCTCGTCAAGCGGCAGGGGAAGAATCGGCTCGCGCACCGCTCGCTGCGAGGGTACGTGGCGGCCTTTCTCGACATGTGGCGCGTCATGGGGAATATCAGCGCCGATGTGTACCTGCACGCCACGGCCGGTGTCGAAGTGGGAGCCTACGCCCTGATCTGCCGGCTGCTGCGTCGGCGGTTCGTTTACGTGGTGGCGTCGACGGTCGATCTCTGCAGGCCGAACGGGCAGGTAGAGGGACCGCTGGCCTGGCTTTTCCCGTGGGGTATGCGCCTGGCGGATGCGGTGGTCTGTCGGAGCCACGAACAACTGGCCTGGCTCCGAGACCGGTACGGCCGGGAGGGCGTCCTGATCCGCACCGGGCACCGGCCGGCGGAGCCGGTCCCGCATGAGAAAACGACTGTTCTCTGGGTGGGCAGGATGCACCCGCTGAAACAGCCCGAGTTGTTTCTGGACTTGGCCGAACGTCTCCCCAAGGAGCGGTTCGTCATGGTGATCAGGCAGGATCAATCCCACGAGTATCTCATGGGCGCGCTTCGCGGGCGGGCCTCCATGCTGCCCAATGTTACGATGCGCGAGGACGTTCCCTTGAGCGAGATGGATGGGTTCTTCGCCCAGGCGAAGTTGCTCGTGAACACCTCCACGTACGAGGGCTTTCCCAACACGTTCGTGCAGGCCGCCATGCAGGGGACACCGATTCTCTCCTGGAAGGTGGACCCGGACGGCGTGCTGGCAAGGCACGGGATCGGCGCCTCCGCCGGCGGGTCCTTCGAGCGCCTCCTCGCTTCTACCGAGGAGCTATGCGCCTCCGCGACCACTCGCGCGGAATGGGGCCGCCAGGCCCTCGCCTATGCGCGGCAGCATCACGACGTGAACAAGTCGGCGGAGGCCTTGAAGGTATTGGTACGGTCTCTCGCCGGCCCGCCTGGAGCGTCCTGCGGGCGGGGTGCGTGATGAAATCGTTGCGGCTCTGCTTTGTCGGGCCGGCCGCCTCCGTGACGACGCGGCGCTGGGTCGAGTGGTTCGCGGCGCGCGGACACGACACGACGGTTATCACCGTGGAGCCCGCCGAGGCACCGACGTTCCGCCAGATCGACGTGAGCGCGCACGGTGTGCCGCGCAAGCTGGGCCGGCTTCTCTCCGCCGCGCGGCTGGCCTTCACGATCCGTCGGCTCCGCCCGGACGTGGTCCACGTGCACTACACGCGGGGCCTGGCCTGGGGCCTGCTGCTGGCCCGGTTTCATCCGTACGTGGTGATGCCCTGGGGCAGCGATGTGCTCGAAGAACAGGGCGCCTTTCGCGAATGGTACAGCCGGCGGTTGACATGTGCGTTACTCGGTCGGGCGGACCTGTTGGCAATTCCCTCCGAGTACCTCGAGCGGAGGATTCGCGTGCTGCTGCCGGCTGCGCCGCCCGTCGCGCGAATCGGCCCGGGCGTCGATCTCCAGCGGTTTCGGGGCGGGCTGAACGTCCTGCCTCTCCGGACTCAGTGGGGGATCGGAACGGACCAGCGGGTAATCTTCAGCCCGAGACTGGCCCAGCCGTTTTACAACCACGACCGGGTCATCCGGGCACTCCCGGCCGTGTGCGAAAAGGTCCCGGGAGCGCTGCTCCTGGTGGCGGAGCATTTTCCGGATCGGAACTATATCACGGGGCTGCGCCGGCTGGCTGCCGATCTCGGGGTCGCCGACCGTGTGCGGTTCCTCGGCAGCATCCCCTATCCGGACATGCCGCTCTGGATGAACCTCGCGGATGTTGTGGTCATGGTGCCGCCGTCGGACGCGCTGCCCAATACGCTGCTGGAGACGATGGCCTGCGGCGCGGTGCCGGTGCTGAACCGGTTACCGCAGTACGCGGAGTTGATCAGTCACGGCGAGAACGGCTTTCTGGCGGATCCGGAGCAAGGCGATCTCGTGGGCGCGCTCGTCGGGGCGCTGTCCGATCCCGCCGTGAAGGAACACATCGCCCGGGCCAACCGCACGAAGGTTGCGGCGGCGGCGGACCAGGACCGCGAGATGTCGCGCATGGAAGAGTGGTATCTCCGTTTGGCAGAGCGCAGACGGACCTAGAGGCGTGCGCTAGCGTATGTGCTGCATCGCGGGAATGTACAGCACGGCCGGGAAGCCGGTGGATCTCCATGCCTTGGAGGCGATGACCCGGGTGCAGGCGCACCGAGGCCCGGACGGGGAGGGCTATGTGCTGCTGACTCAGGACGGGAAGGAGAAGCCTCTCGCGATCAGGGCGGCGCCGGCGCAGGCCGTGCCCGCCGCCAGCCACCGCTATTCGATTGGCCTGGGGCATCGCCGCCTGGCGATCCTTGATCTCTCGCCGCTCGGCGATCAGCCGATGGCCACCGAGGACGGCCGCTGCTGGGTCACCTACAATGGGGAGATATACAACTACATCGAGCTCCGTGAGGAACTTGCGGGGAGAGGTCACCGGTTCCGCTCGACATCCGACACCGAGGTCCTGTTGGCGGCTTACCGGGAATGGGGCGCGGCCTGCGTCTCGCGATTCAACGGAATGTTTGCCTTCGCCCTGTGGGACGGAGACCGCCGCCAGCTCTTCTGCGCGCGGGACCGCTTGGGGGTGAAGCCGTTCTACTATTCCTGGGACGGGACGCGGTTCGCCTTCGCGTCCGAGATCAAGGGTCTGCTGGCGGCCGGTATCCGGCCGGCTTCCGATCATCGCGCCGTATTCGATTACCTCGACGGCGCCTACCTCGATTACTTCGACGGCACGTTTTTCGAGGGCATCCGGCAGCTCCCGCCCGCCCATGTTCTGACGGTGGAGACGGGTGTGACGATCCAACGGTATTGGGATCTGCCCGCCGCCGCCGGCCAGGCGCCACTCTCGATGGAGAAAGCGGCCGGCCGCTTCCGCGAACTGTTTCGCGACGCCGTCCGCCTTCGCCTCCGCAGCGACGTTCCCATCGGCACGTGTCTCAGCGGAGGGCTCGATTCTTCCTCGATTGTCTGCGTGGCGAACGACCTGATGTTCGGCGAGCAGGCCGTTCCGCACGAACTGGTCGGGCAGCGGCAAAAAACCTTTTCGTCCTGTTTCGAAGATCCGGCCTACGACGAGCGACGGTTCATCCAGCCGGTGCTGGATCGGACCCGCGCAGACGCGCACTACACCTTTCCCGATCCGAAGGAACTGGCCGCAACGGTATCGCAGTTGGTGTGGCAGCAGGACGAGCCCTTCGGCTCGACCAGCATCTTCGCGCAATGGAACGTCATGCGCCTGGCCTCGCAGCGCGGCGTCAAGGTGCTGCTGGACGGGCAGGGCGCCGACGAGCTGCTTGCTGGCTACCACGGCTTCTTCGGCGCGTTCTTCGCCGACCTCACTGCCCGCCGGCAATGGGTGTCATTAGCGAGGGAGGTGGCCGCGTACCGTCGTCTGCACGGGCCGCTGCCACGGTACGTCTACGCGAACCTCGCGCGAGCCTTCATGCCGACGTTGCTGGTGCGCGCTATGCGGGGCCATCTGACCGGCAGCGCAGACTGGATCGCGGCGGATTTCCGGCGGCTGTGGGGCCCGATCACGGCGCTCCCGGGAACGCAAGGCTCGCGTTTTCACACCATGCAACATCAGCTGCTGACGAGCAACGGCCTGAGGGCGTTGCTTCATTGCGAAGACCGCAATTCAATGGCATTCGGGATCGAGACGCGGCTGCCGTTCCTGGACTACCGCCTGGTCGAGTTTCTCTACGGCCTGGGACCGGAGCTGAAGATTCAGCGGGGATGGACCAAGGCGGTGCTCCGCCAGGCGATGGACGGCGTCCTGCCGGAGGAGGTTCGCCGGCGTTCCGACAAGATGGGATTCGTCACGCCTGGGGACGTGTGGTTCCGCACGTCCCTGCGCGAGATGGCGCGGGACATCCTTTCGGACTCCCGGACGCGCGCGCGGGGGTACCTGAATGTGGAGGAAGCGGTGCGCGAGTTCGACGCCCACGTGGCCGGCCGGAAAAATCTCAGCTTCACGATCTGGCGGTGGCTCAACCTGGAGCTCTGGTGCCGCCGCTTTGTGGATCGACCGGTATGCGGGTGAGGATGCCTCTCGCGCTGTTCGCGGTCGCCCTGCTCGTGCGGCTGCTGTTCAATATCTTCGTGATGGGGCTGGAGAACAGTGGTCTCGAGCTCTTTCCCGACGGGAAGGAGTACGACGCCCTTGGGCTGTCGCTCGCGGAGGGATCCGGCTACGCCCAGAATCAGAGCCCTGACACCTATCGCCCACCGGGCTACCCCCTGTTCCTAGCCGCCGTGTACGCGCTCTTTGGGCACAGTATCGCTGTCGTGAAGATTCTCCAATCGATCCTCGACGCGGCTACCTGTGTCATGATCCTGCTCATCGGGGAACGTCTCTTCACGAGGCGAGTCGGCGTGATCGCGGGGGCGATCGCCGCCGTCTATCCGTTTCTCATCGTCTATACGGGCTTCGTCCTGTCCGAAACGCTGTTTGTGTTTCTCTCGACGGTGTTCCTCTATGCGCTGGTCAGGTTCCGCGAGGACTCCTCGTGGCGGTGGGTGGCCGTCGCCGGGCTGCTGCTGGGGGTGATGAACCTCACGCGCCCGGCGACTCTGTTCCTGCCTGTCTTGCTCTTCTGCTGGCTCTGGGTGGAGATGGGGACCAGGCGGCGGGCGGCGGTGATCGCCGCCGCGCTGGCGTGCTGGATGCTCGTGCCCATCCTACCGTGGACGGTGCGGAACTATCTGGTCAGGCACTCTTTCATTCTCATCGCTGATCACCATTGGGCGGCCCTGTACGCTGCGAACAACCGGCAGATCCTCCAGGACCCCGACAAGATCGGCGGCTGGATTCAGCCGCAAGGCGGGGAAGACTACCGCTCCGAGTATCTGGCCTTCATCCGGCGCACCGTGATCCACGAGCCGCTGGAGCTGGTGCGGCTCGAGTTTCACAAGCTCCACCGTTTCTGGAGCATTGTTCCCACATCCTCCCGGACGACGTTCCGGGATACGCTCATTAGTTTCTGCTCCTATGGAGTGTTGCTGCCCTTCTTCGTGGGGGGGATGGCCCTGTCCTTGAAAATGCCTCAGACGCCGTGGCTGCTGTTCTTTTGGATTCTGAACTTCTGCCTCATGGCGCTGATCTTGTACGGCTCGACCCGGTTCCGAGCGCCGATCGAGCCGGCGCTCCTCCTCTTCGGAGCGTTCGCGCTTGAGAAGGTCTGGCTCGCCTGCGCTCGCGAGCGAAAGGGCTCCAGCCTGCAGAAAGTAGCGTGAAATGCGACGCGTCCTTGTCCTGATCAACAACAGCGGCATCGGCGGGGCGGAGAGACGGCTGGGCCGACTTTTCTCGCACATGACCAAGCAAGACCCCGATACGCTGCTGGTGGTTAATGCCGGGCTTTGGGAGAAGCTGCTGGCCGCCGGCGTCGTGACCGGAGGCGAACGGCGCGTACGGCGGTTCGCCGAGCCCTGCGGACGGCTGGCGGAGGGAGTCGGGCTGCGCGGCGCGCCCGCGTTCTGGCTGCGCAAGCTGGACTATCTCCTGTTCTGCGCCCTGCTGCTGGCGCGCTACGGCCTGGCTCGTCGGCGTGTGTTACACCTGGTGCTGGGCGGCGCGTATGTCGCGCTGCCCCTCATGCTGCTGCGCCCGGATCATCGGATCGTGATCTCGGTCGTGAGCGCCGATCTGGCGCTGCTGGTCGGCGCGCCCCGGGCTCTGCCGGTGTACCGGTATGCCCTCAGACGCGCGACGGTCGTCGATGCCCTGAGCGAGGCCGCGCGCGCAGATGCGATCAGGCGGGGGATCGACGCCGGGAAGATTCTGGTGTCGCCCGGCAGCGCCATTGACGTGGACCGGTTCCAGTCCGCGTCGAAGAAGCAGCCATGGGTTGTGTTTGCGGGCCGCTTGGTTGAGGAGAAGAACCCGCTGCTTTTCGTCGAAGCGGTCCCCGCCATCCTTCGCGCGGTTCCGACTGCTCGAATTTTTCTTCTGGGGGAAGGGCCGCTCGGACCAGCGGTTGAGCAGGCGGTGGAGCGATCAGGCGTGCGGGCCGCGGTCACAACCGGCTTTCTCTCGGACCTTGCGCCGATCTTCGGTCCGGCGCGCGTCTTCGTGTCCCTGCAGCGGCAGGACAATTACCCGTCCCAGAGTCTGCTTGAGGCCATGGCCTGCGGGGTGGCGGCGGTCGCGACGGACGTCGGGCTGACCTGGAAGCTGGTAGACGAGACGACAGGGATCCGGGTCAAGCCGAATCCGGACGTCATCGCCAGCGCGGTAATCCAGCTGTTGAAGGACCCGCAGCGGTGCGAGCGCTTGGGGCAATCCGCCCGTCGGCGGGTGATGGAGCAGCATTTGGAAGAGCGGTACCTCGCGTATCTCGATTCGCTCTATGCGAGGGTGAGCGCGTGAGCCGCGCGCGGGAAGGGCGGCGGCTGCTCTGGGTCACCGTGATCCTCCTCGTGCTGGCGGCGGCGGCCGCGTTTGGTCTGGATGCGGCGGGGCGGGCGCTGATCGTGGAGGACCCGCTCCACCCAGCCGATGCGATTCTGGTGCTGGCCGGAGACACGCGGGAAGGCGATCGCGTGCGGCACGCGGCGAGCCTGTACAAGCGTGGCTTGGCGCCGTTGCTGGTGCTCAGCGGCACGCCGGTGGGGTTCAGGACGCATGAAGCGGATATCATGCAGCGGCACACCGAATTTCTCGGCGTCCCCGCCGACCACATCCTGGCGGTGAAACATGACTCCGAGTCCACAAGAGAAGAAGCCGGTGTGATCGTGACGGTTCTGCAGCGCAGAGGCGTGAAAGAAACGATTCTCGTGACATCCAGTTACCATACCGGCCGCGCGAAGCGGATCTTTGTGAAAGCCGCCGGTCCCTCGGGCCCACGCTTTCTCGCCTCCCCCGTGGACGACGGCTATTTCAACCCCGACGGCTGGTGGACGCGCCGGAAGGATGCCAAGACGTTTGTCTACGAGGCCATCAAGACCGTCTGGTCGACCATCGAAGGGTAAGCAATGTTCCTGTATCTCCTGATCTTCATCCTCGCGCTGCTGCTGGCTCTCTACGGGGTGCCCCTGGCGCGCCGGGCCGCTCTGCGGTTTAACGTCGTGGATCGGCCGGACGGGCGGCTCAAGCGCCAAGCCGAACCGGTCCCGTACTTCGGCGGGCTCGCGGTGTATCTGGCGTTCCTTGTCAGCTTGGCGCTGACCGTCGAGTTCAGGCAGGACGTCTTGGGAGTCGTCCTCGCCGGGACCCTCATGGTCATGATGGGCCTGATCGACGACTTCGGCGTGCTCACGCCGGGGCCCAAGCTGATCGGTCAGCTCATTGCGGTTTTTGTCCTGATCCGGAGCGGGATCCGCATCGAGATCGCGGCGCTGCCGGACTGGCTCGACCTCCTCCTGACGGTCGTCTGGATGATCGGCATCATCAATGCCTTCAACATCATCGACGTGATGGACGGGCTGGCCGGCGGGGTCGGCGTGATCGCCTGCCTCTGGCTCTTCATCGTGGCGGTGGTGAATCAGGACACGATGGTCGCCGTGATGCTGGCGGCGCTGGCCGGCAGTCTCGTCGGATTTCTCCGGTATAACTTTTGCCCGGCCTCGATCTACCTGGGCGACGCCGGGTCCCTGTTCGTGGGGCTCATGCTGGGCTCCCTGGCGATGATCGGCAAGTACACGATGGTCAACCACGTCGCCGTGCTGGCACCGGTCCTCATTCTCGGCGTGCCGGTGTTCGACACGCTGTTCGTGATGTACGTCCGCTGGATGCGGGGGGCGCCGGTCTTTTGGGGCAGCCCGGACCATTTCGCGCTTCGCATGCGACGGTGGTCCCTGTCGGTGCCGCAGGTGGTGGTCATCAGCTACGCGGCCGCGCTGCTCCTGGGCGGCGTCGGCGTGCTCTCGATGTTCGTGTCGCTCGGCGTGGCTGCCGGACTCATCGGGGCGACTGCGGTCCTGGCGCTCGTCGCGGCGTTGTTGCTCAAGCGTGTGGACATGTCCAAGCCGGCGGAAGACGCGCTCCTGCAGGAGAGGACGCCATGATCGTCATCGTGGGGGCGGGCCTGGCCGGGCTCAGCACGGCCTACCATCTGGGCGACCGGCCCTATCGCGTGCTGGAGAAGGAAAAGGAGGCGGGCGGGCTCTGCCGGTCCTATCGGATGGACGGGTTCACCTTCGACATGACCGGGCATCTGCTGCACTTCCGCCAGGCCGAGATCAAGGCCCTGGTGGAGCGCCTGCTGGCCGGCCGGCTGGAGAAGCACAGCCGGCGCTCCTTCATCTACTCCCACCGGACGTATACGGAGTACCCGTTCCAGGTGAACACCTATGGGCTGCCTCCGGAGGTGGTGCGCGAGTGCCTGCTGGGCTTCATCGCCACGCTGACGAACCCGGCTTCGACCCGGCCGGAGGACCGGTCTTTCAAGGCCTGGATTCTGGAGAACCTCGGCGAGGGGCTGGCCAGGCACTTTATGGTGCCGTTCAACGAGAAGCTGTGGCAGGTCCCGCTGGACGAATTGACCTCGGACTGGGTGTCCTGGCTGGTGCCCAAGCCGGAGCTCAAGGACGTGATCAACGGCGCGCTGGGCATCAAGGACAAGGCGTTCGGCTACAACCCCTCGTTTCTCTATCCGTCGCAGGGCGGGATCGGCGTCTTGCCGCAGGCGTTCCTGCCGGGCCTGCGGGAGATTGTCTATGGCAGCGAACTGGTCGAGGTGGACACTCAGCGCCACCGGGCCCTGTTCCAGGACGGGCGGGTGGAGGACTATGAGACCCTCGTCTCGACGATCCCAGTGCCCGAACTGGTCCGCTGCTGCACGGATCTTCCGCAGGCGATCCGCGATGCCGCGGCCGGCCTGCGGTGCGTGTCGGTCTACAACGTCAACCTTGGCGTGGCAAGGGAGCGCGTCTCCAATCATCACTGGATTTATTTCCCGGAGCCGGAGTATCCCTTCTACCGCGCCGGGTTTCCGATGAACTTCTCGCCGGCCTTGGGGCGTCCGGGGTGCAGCTCCCTGTACGTCGAGGTGTCGCACCAGCCGTCGGAGATCATTCCCCCGGCCGAGCTGCTCAGGCGGATCCGCGCGGGCCTGGAGCGGGCGGGCATTTTCCGGCCGGCGGATGAGATCGTGGTGGCCGACGTGCGCGATATCCGGTACGCGTACGTCCTGTTCGACAAGCACCGGGCGCGCGCCCTTCCGGCCATCCTCGGCGAGCTGGAGCGCTGCGGCATCCATTCGATCGGCCGGTACGGGCGCTGGGAGCATACCTCGATGGAGGATGCCATGGCTCAGGGCAAGACACTCGCGGAGAAATTGCGGGCGGCGGGATGACGGCGACGGTCTGCACCATCATCACCATGCTGGAGCTGGGGGGCGCCCAGGAAGTGGCGCTCTTCACGGTCGCGAACCTGGACCGGGTGAAGTACCGCCCGGTTCTCCTGACCGGTCCCGGCGGTCTGCTGACGGAAGAGGCGCAGGCCTTGCCGGGAGTCGACGTCGAGATCATCCCGTCCCTGGGCCGGCCGATCCGGCCCTGGCGCGATCTCCGCGCGCTGGTCGAACTGCTCCGTGCGCTCCGGCGCCACCGGCCGCAGATCGTCCACACGCACAGCTCCAAAGCGGGGATCCTGGGCCGCTGGGCGGCCTGGCTCGCCGGCGTGCCGGTCATCGTCCACACCGTCCATGGATTCGGGATCACGCCGAGTCAGCCGGCGTGGCTGCGCGCCCTGTTGATCGGCCTGGAGCGGGTCACGGGTCTCATTACCACGTATTGGATCGCGGTGGCGGACGCCAACATCGAGGAGGGGCTGCGCTGGGGGCTCTTCGACCGGCAACGGGCCGCCGTGATCCGTCCCGGGATTGATCCGCGGCCGTTCCAGGCGCCGCTCCCGACGCAGGAGCGGGACCGGGCGCGCGCGGAGTTGGGCGCGGAGCCGGGGGACCAGTTGGTCGGTATGGTGGCCTGCCTGAAACCGCAAAAGGCCCCGCATGACTTTGTGGCGGTGGCGGCCCGCGTCTGCGCGCGGCTGCCGGCGGCCCGCTTCGTGCTGATCGGCGACGGGGAACTGCGCGCGGAGGTCGACGAGGACATCCGATCCGCCGGGCTCGGGGAACGCGTCCGGCTCGTAGGCTGGCGACGCGACGTGCCGGTCGTGATGCGCGCGCTCGACGCGTTTCTGCTGACCTCTCACTGGGAGGGCCTGGCGCGGGTATGGCTGGAGGCGCGGGCGGCGCGGGTGCCGGTCGTCGCCACGCGGGTCGGGGGCGCCGCCGAAGCGATTGCGGACGGGCGCCATGGCCGGCTGTGCGAGGCCGGCGATCTTGACGGTCTGGCCGAGCGCCTGTGCGAAGTCCTGAAGGCCGGCGGGAACGGCGCGCCGGGCCGCGGCGGGGGCGATCTGCCGGACGAGTTCGAAATCCATGAGATGGTGCGGCGATACCAGCAGCTTTATGATAAGCTGTTGGCCGATTCCGACAGGAGGGTCGCGTGAAGGTCCCGTTACTGGATTTGAAAGCGCAATACCGGCCGATCCGCGCGGAGATCATGGCCGCGTTGGAGTCGGTGTGCGACGACCAGGCGTTCATTCTGGGCTCGCGCGTGGCCGACCTGGAAAAAGACATTCAGGGCTATGTCGGCGCGGGCCATGCCGTCGGTGTGGCGTCCGGCACCGATGCGATCTTGTTGTCGCTCATGGCGTGCGGGGTGGGGCCCGGCGACGAGGTGGTGACGGTGCCGTACACGTTCTTCGCCACCGCCGGCTCGATTTCCCGGCTGGGCGCCAGGCCGCGGTTCGTGGACATCAAGCCGGACACCTACAATATGGATCCGGTGCTCCTTGAGGCGGCCGTCACGGCGAAGACCAAGGCCGTCATGCCGGTCCACCTGTACGGCCAGTGCGCGGAGATGGAGCCCATCCTGCGGCTGGCGGCTGCACGCAAGGTGCCGGTGATCGAAGACGCGGCCCAGGCGATCGGGGCCGAATGGCGGGGCCGCAAGGCCGGCACGCTCGGCCAGGCCGGCTGCTTCAGCTTTTTCCCTTCCAAGAACCTGGGCGGGTTCGGGGACGGCGGCATGGTCGTCACGAACGACCAGGCGCTGGCCGACCGCGTCCGCATGCTGCGCGTCCACGGGAGTCGTGTGAAATACGTCCACGAAGTGATCGGGCTGAACAGCCGGCTGGACGCGCTCCAGGCGGCGGTGCTGCGCGTCAAGCTCAAGTACCTGGAGGAGTGGACAAAGGGGCGGCAGCGGAACGCCGCGCGCTATGAGTCGCTATTCAAGGACGCCAATCTGCTCGATCGCGTGACCCTCCCTGCGGTCATCGCCGAGAACCGGCACGTCTATAACCAGTACGTGATCCGTGCCCCTCGGCGGGATCGGCTCCGAACATTCCTGCAAGAACAGGGCGTGGGGACTGAAATCTACTATCCATCGCCCCTCCACCTTCAGGTCTGCTACCAGGATCTCGGCTATCGCCGCGGCTCGTTCCCGCAGGCGGAGCGGGCGGCCGAGGAAACGCTCGCGCTGCCCATCTACGCCGAGCTGACCGCCGACCAGCAGGCCTACGTCGTCGAAACGATCAGAAAGTTCTATACGGCAAACGCTGCGTGAAACTCACGGTCGTTATCCCGATCTACAACGAGCAGGAAAACCTTCCTGAACTGTCCAGAAGACTAACCGTGGTCCTTGATCGCGTCGAGAACGTCAACTGGCAGGTCATCTACGTCGATGACGCCAGCCGCGACGATTCGGTGAAGATCATCCTCGAGCAGAACAAGAAGGACCCCCGGTTCGCCCTCGTCCAGCTCTCGCGCAATTTCGGGCAGCATCCGGCCATCTCGGCGGGGCTGGCCCACGCGGACGCCGACGCCGTAATTACCATGGACGGTGACCTGCAAGATCCGCCGGAAGTGATCCCGGACCTGCTGGCCTGCTGGCGCGACGGCGGCCAGGTCGTGCTCGCCGTCCGCCGCTCCCGCCAGGAGCGCGGCCTGCGCCGCATGGGCTTCGAGGCTTTCCACAAGCTCTTCGACTGGTTGAGCGACGTCCGCATGCCCGCGCATACCGGCATCTTCGGGCTGCTCGACCGTCTGGCCTTGCGGGAGCTCAACAGCCTGGTGGAGAAGAACCGCTACGTCCCCGGCCTGCGCGGTTGGATCGGATTCGACCAGCGCACGGTGTATTACGACCGCCAGGACCGCGCAAACGGCGCGCCCAAGCAGAGCTTCGGCCGGCTGGTCCGCCTCGCGCTGGACAGCATCTTCAGTTTTTCCTATAAGCCGCTGCGCCTGATGACTGTGGCGGGCGTCTGCACGAGCGCCGCCGGGTTCGCGCTGGCTGGCCTGTATGTGGCCAAGCGGCTCCTCGGCCTCGAGACCGCGCCGACGGGGTTTACCACGCTGGTGACGCTCGTGCTGTTCCTGGGCGGCATCCAGCTCATCGCGATCGGCGTGCTCGGCGAATACCTGCGGCGGATCTACGATGAGGTGAAGCAGCGACCGCTGTACATCGTGAAACGCCGCACCGGAGTCGGTCCCCTGCCGCAGGCGGTCGAGCCCCCTGAACGGAGATCGACGCCCGGCTGATGCCCGGTGGCGTGGATGGCCGTGCCGGATGAAACTGTCTCCTGGCGCCGGCGGGCGCTTCATTTCGCCACCGGATTTCCCATGGCGGTGTTTCTGGTCGTGCTGTACTGGGGAATGGGGATCAGCAGCCAGGTCGACAAGTCCTCGACATTCGACGAAGTCGCTCACCTGACGGCAGGCTATACCTACTGGCTGGCCAACGACTACCGGCTCCATCCCGAGAACGGTGTTCTGCCGCAGCGCTGGGCGGCTCTGCCCCTGTCCTTCGGCGAGTACCGTCTTCCCTCTCTCGACCAGCCATCCTGGTGGAAGTCGCACGTCTGGACAATCGGGGAGCAGTTTTTCCATCACGAGAGGAACGATCTGGCCGCCATGCTCCTGCAAGGACGGGCCATGATCGCCCTTCTGGGTCTGGGGCTGGGCCTAGTGGTCTATGGTTGGTCCCGCTCGTTATTCGGGCCGCTGGGGGGGATGATCTCGCTGCTCCTCTATACGTTCTGCCCGACGATGCTGGCGCATGGCAGCCTGATCACCTCCGATATGGCGATTGCGCTGACGCTGACGGCGTCCATGTGGTGTCTCTGGCGGTTGCTGCACCGCGTGTCCTGGCAGCGCGTGCTGGGAACCGGCTTGGTCCTGGGCCTTCTCTTTGTGTCAAAGATGTCGGCTGTCCTGGTTCTGCCCATGGGGCTCCTGCTCCTGGCTGTCCGTTTGCGCGCGAAACGGCCGCTTCTTGTGGAGATCGGCCCTTCGCGCCGGGTTGAACGGCCGGCGACACAGCTGGCGGTTTTTGCGGGCGTGGGTATGGTGTTGGTCCTCATCGCAGCCGTGGTGACCTGGGGGGCCTACGGTTTTCGCTACTCCGCGTTCAACGTGTACGAGCCTGGCCGTGACAGTCTGAGCAGAGGGTGGGATATGGTCATAAGCAGAACCGGATCAATCGGGAAAGCGGTCGAGCTTGCGCGCGATCATCGGCTTCTGCCCGAAGCCTATCTCTTCGGCTTCGCCGCGGTGATCCAGAATGCCAGGGAGCGTCGCGCGTTTCTCAACGGTGAGTACAGCACGACAGGGTGGTGGTACTTCTTCCCTTACGCGCTGCTCGTGAAAACGCCGGTTCCGGTGCTCATCCTGTTGGCCTGCGCGATGATCGGCGCCGCCCTGCATTTCCGTTCGGAATCCAAGCGGCGCGACTGCGCCGAGCGGGTGCTGATCGTCGAGGGGTTCTATCAGGCCGCGCCGCTCTGGATTCTTCTCTGGGTGTATTGGGCGTTCGCCCTGACCAGCAACCTGAACATCGGCCATCGCCATCTGCTGCCGGCGTACCCGGCCATGTTCATCCTGGCTGGTTCGGCATCCTATTGGCGCGCGATGCGGTACCGGGTTGCGCATATTACGCTGGGCGCCGTTCTCGTCTGGCATCTTCTTGAGTCCATCAGTATCCGTCCCCATTATCTGGCCTATTTCAATCAGCTTGACGGCGGGCCGAGCCGGGCGTATCGCCACCTGGTGGACAGCTCGCTTGATTGGGGGCAGGATCTTCCCGGTCTCAAGCGGTGGCTCGACCAGCAGGGCCTGAACGAGCAAACCAGGACCCCCGTCTATCTCTCCTATTTCGGAACCGGCAACCCGGAATATTACGGGATCGACGCGATTCTCCTGCCGAGTTTTGCCCCACTCCCGATGAACGACCGGGCCTCTCTCACCGGCGGCGTCTATTGCATCAGCGCCACCATGGTGCAATCACTCTATTTGTATGCGAGGGGCCGATGGGTCCCCGAATATGAGCAGGCGTATCGTGAGGTTCTCGCCGATGCGGAACGATACAATCGGACGAGCAACGACAGCGAGGCTCGTCGCCGGCTGGTGCGCGAAAAAGGAGAAGGCTTCTGGAAGGCGCGGTTCAAGGGGTACTCGCAACTGCGTGCCGCTCGCCTGATGGCCTATCTCCGCCAGCGGGAGCCCGACGATCACGTGGGCTATTCCATTCTGATTTATCGGCTCTCGGACGCGCAGGTTCGGGAGGCGCTGGAGGGGCCGCCCGCTGAACTTCGACCGGACGACTCGTAAGCTGCTGAGGAGCGCGCGTGTCAATAATTGCCCAGATTTTCCGGAACGCTTGACGTGGTGGGCATGGCGGCGCGACGATATCGCTAAAGGAGAGCGCCGGTGCAGGGTGGGGTACTCAGTCTCGTCCTGGCGGTGGGTTTGCTGACTTCTGGGTGCGGCGTCTTTGACGTCTCCCGGGAGGGGCAGATGCCTCCTTCCCAACCGCCTCAGCCGCAAACCCGGCAGGCCGTGCCGCAGGCTCCTTTAGAGGCACCTCCGCTTCCGCCGGTCGTTTCGCCGCGGGGCGAGCAGTTGCCGCCCTTCTGGTACTTGGCCGACAAGCAGCAGCAACAGGCCGACCGGTACTTGCAGCAGCAGTGGCAGTTCTACAACCAGAACCGCCAGCCGCCGCCGCAGTTCCCCCGAACGCCGATCTGCACCAGCACCCTCCTCGGGGGGCAGGTCATCACGAGCTGCCACTGAACGGAGGGGCACATGCGTTTCGACAAGTTCTCGTTTGGTTCGATCCAGATCGACGGCGCCACCTACGAGCACGACATCGTGATCGACCGTGGGGAGATCTGCAAGCGGAAGAAGAAGCCGTCGAAAAAATTCCGCGACGAGTTCGGGCACACGCCGCTGTCCATCGAGGAGGAGATACCCTGGAAGTGCCGCCGGCTGGTGATCGGCACCGGCGCGAACGGCGCCTTGCCTGTTATGAAAGAGGTGCAGGCCGAAGCCAGGGAGCGGAAAATCGAATTGCTCGTCCTGCCGACGTATAAGGCTATCGAGGCGCTGACGCGCGGCATGGACGACACCAACGCGATCCTGCACGTCACCTGCTGAGAGAGTTCTTCTCCCTCCTGAAAGGCCGGCAGGGTTAATCGTCCAGGCTGTGTGGGGCCATTCGCGCTTTCTGGAACGCGATGGCTCCATCCACCAGGATAAATAGCGAAATTATCGTGAGCAACCCGCCCCCGGTAAACCAGCCGATCGGCCACAATTTCCAGGTGTGGTCAGTCAGGCCGGCGAGAAGACCGATGACCCCGCAGGCAAAACCGAGGGCAGCGCCGAGGCGAGCGATTAACGTCCTCTTGTACCCAACTCTCATGGTCGATCCTCCTTTCCGTGTCTGGAAAAACACGCAGAGTGACGCCGTTTCCTTGTTTTACTTGACCTGCCGTGACTCCGCTTTGCCGCACTCCGGGCAGGTGTGGACCTCCTGGACGATCCCGCCCAACACGGGGTCAACCAGGGCCCGGTCTTGCGGCCGGTACGGGTCCACCAGTTTCTCGGCGTGGTGAGTCATCACTACTCCGCATTCCGGACAGGTCATGGGGTTCTTTTCCATACCAATCTCCCTCACGCGACCTGGATGTGCTCGCGGCCGTGGCGCAGGGTCTTGGCCATCCAGACCAGTTCGTTGAGGAACTTGTCGATCCGTTTCACGAACGCCTCGTCCTTCAGCTTGCCGTTCTCATTGAACACATTTTGCACGCTCGAGAAGTTCACGTCCCAAAAGATAGTCACCAGGCCCAGCTCGCGCATCACGGGCAGGAGGTTCTGGATCACACGCGCGCCGCCGAACGGGCCGGCCGACACGCCGGCGATCCCGACCGCCTTATGGATGTACTCCTTCAGACAACTGTCCAGCACGTGCTTGAGCAGACCGGGGTAGCCGTGGTTGTACTCGGGTACGACGATCACCAGCGCGTCGGCACGGTTCATCTTTTCCGAGAATCCGGCATCCTTGACGGCCTCGCCGGCATCCGTGACGGGGAGGGGCACCGTGGCGATGTCGATCAGCGCGGTCTCGATCCCTGCATGCTTGGCGATCTCGCCCGCCACGAGCTTCGCCGCATGGGCGCTCATCCGCCCCTGACGCGTGGTGCCGAGAATCACCGGAATAAACAGCGGCCGACCGGATTCCATCACTCTGCCCTCCTTCTACGTGGGTCCTGTCGGCCGGATCTCGCGGACGGCAACAGGCTCCTGCTTGCCTTTGAGCGTGAGCGAGCGCGCCTCCAGTGCGCCGTAGCGGTCGGCGACGGCGGCATGGACGGTTTCGCTTATCAGGATCGTGCCCGCCGCGGCCTGCGCCTGAATGCGGCTGGCCACATTGACCGTGTCGCCGATCGCGGTGAAGTCCACCACACCCTCGGCGCCCACATTGCCGACGAAGGCGGGTCCGGCATGGATGCCGACGCCCAACGGTAACCAGGGCCCCTCCGGCGTTCCATACCCGACGCCCCGCAACAGCGCTTCGCCCGCCTGCACGGCCATCTCCCGATAGCCGGGCCCGGTGATACCCGGGATAAACAGCGCCATGACCGAATCGCCAAGGAGCTTATCAATGAGGGCGTCGTGGTCGATCAGCACCTGGGTGGCCACCTGGTAGAAGCGGTTCATCAACGTTGCTACATCCTGGCCGGGCATTTGTTCGACCAGGGAGGTGTAGTTGCGAATATCAGCGAACAGGACGGCGATGTCCACCTCGGCGCCACCCAGCGGCAGGCGCTCGCAGCACCACCCGCAAAGGCGCGGGTTCTTGCGCGAGGGGCTCCATCCCAGGAATCGAAGCGGCAGTCCGAATCCCGCAAACGGCACGAAGCAGATTTTGCAGCGTGGAGAAGACGGCAGGAGGGGAAAAAGCCAGCGGGCCGAATGTTCCAGCCGGTGGCCTTTCGTCAGGTAGTCTTTCCACCAGCGTTCGTTGACCTGCGGCGTCGGCAGTGTCATGGCATGACCGAAGGGGAACATGACACATCGTATTACGGAATGTCCAGCCGGAGAGATTGGTTCTCACCCCTGCTGCAGCACCCCCATCGCCCAGATCGCCTTATGATTGAGTCGAGGCATGGTCTAAGCTCTTACCTCAAATAAAGTAGCCTGTCTCTTTTTAGAGTCCCAGTCGGTTGAGGAAAGGGGTCACGAAATACCCAGGACCTTTGCAGCCTTTTTCGCATCACGTGGCTTCACCCAAAAGAGGGAGCCGAAGCGGCCTTGCCCCGCTGCCACCGCCCCGATGGCCGTGATGTTTATTTTGGCCGCCCCTAGCTTTGCTGTGACGTCTGCCAAAGCCCCTGGACGATCCTCCCCTTCGACAAGGAAGCAGGTCTTGGTACCCTGAACCTTCCACTTGGCCTGTTTCGCCACCTGTTTAAACAAGGCAGGATCGTCGGGCATAAAGTCGAGCTGGAATCGGCGATTCCGGGGAAACCCATAAAACGCGTGGACATAGACGTTCGCATCGCGAAGAACAGCGAGCACTCTGGCTGCTTCACCAGGTTTGTCCAGCACCTGAACCTTGAAGTATGGGGCACTTCGGATGAGGTCTGCCATGGGAGCCTCCTCCACCCTGTGATGAACGGGTGTAATACTGTGATTAAACTTCCCTGCGCTACGTGAAAGCCTCACTAAACAGCACCACCATCGCGATAACGCCTACTACTATGGCAAAGCGTTTCCGCCCCTTCTTTAGTGACACGTCAACACCAATCCAAGTGAGAAAAATCTGAAGAACCGCAGCAAAGATGGGCAGAAACACGTCCAGTGACATAGACTTAGATTATTACATACCTGTGTATCAGAGAGATAACCATAGATCAGTCTCCCACGGGTGGTGGCGAGTGGGACCCTGGCGGAGCGGAAGGGCGTACAGCCGGGTTCCGGGACTTCGACGGCGAAACGACCTGAGCACGTCAGGGTGACTCGCCGACAGGACCCGCTCTTGGGAGGGCGCAGCAAGCAGCGCCCCTACATCGGATGAAGAAGGGGGACTGGCACCATTCGGAAATGGAGCCAGTCCCCTAACGGTCTTTCAGGCGTGCGCCAATCAGACGGAGGGCGCCTTCGGTGCGTTTGGTGAGATTGCGGTCCTTGCCGCAGAGGGCGATGAAATGCTTGAGGTCGTCCAACGTGTCCACGTCCCGGCACTCCGGCAGCAGCCCCAGCGATAAACCCGCCGCTTCGATTTTCTTCTTCGTCTCCGCGAACACCGACGCCGTGCTCCAGGCGATGCCGTCGAACAAAGCCGGCATCATCTTCCGCAGCCCGATCAGATAGTAGCCCCCGTCGGCCGTCGGCCCCAGCACCACATCGTGACCCTTGACGAGCGTGAGCGCCTGCTGGAGATGCGCGCGCGGCAGCGTGGGCAGGTCCGTGCCGGTCAGGATGACGGCCTGCGTGCCCTGATCGAACGCATCCTGCATGGCCTGACGCATCCGTGCTCCCAGGTCCGGCCCCCGCTGAAGCAGGAGACGCGCCCCGTAGCGCCCCTCCAGCACCTTGAAGAACGGATGCGCGAGGTCCGGCGTCCCCGCGACGTAGAGCGAGATGCTCTGTAGCCCCTTCGTCCGCTCGATCGCGTCCAGCACCAGCGAGCCGTGGAGCGAGGCCGCTTCGTCGTGATCCAGCGGCGGGCAGAGACGCGTCTTGACCTCGCCCGGAATCGGCGCCTTCGCGAAGATGATCAGCGCCGTGCTCATCGCGCGTCGTCGTACCAGCGCTTCAACCGATCCGGACGCACGCCCAGGTAAAACAGCAGGCGGAGCCACCACATCAGCAGGATAGTTTTGATCGTGCCGTGCCGCTCCCACCGGCGGCCGGAGGTCATCACGCAGCTATGCAGCGCGGCCACGAGGCCGGCTTGCTTGAGGCGCCGGCTGAAGGCGATGTCCTCCATGATCGGGATGTCCGGGAACCCCCCGAGGTCCTCGAAGACTTTCCGCCGCACGAAGATCGCCTGGTCGCCCGTCGCGACGCCGGTCAGGCGGGACCGCCAGCTCATCATGCGGCCCACGACCCAGAGCAGGCCGCGGTCGGGGATGAGCCGCGCGTCGAACCGGCCCCCCACGATCCGGGTATCGGCCATGGTGTTGAGGATGACGTCCGCGGCCATCGGCGGCAGCAGCGTGTCGGCATGGAGAAACAGGAGGAGTTCCCCCTTCGCGACCGCCGCGCCCGCGTTCATCTGCCGGGCCCTGCCCGTCGGCGCGTTGAGGACGCGGGTCAGGGGATTCGCGAGCGCGATGTCCGCCACGGTTTTGTCCCGGCTGCCTCCGTCCACCACCAGCACTTCCGAAAACGCGGGGTGCCGGAGCCTGGCCAGTGTTGCGGGAAGAGTCTTTTCTTCGTGCAGCGTGGGGATGACAACCGAAATGGTCATTCCTGGGGCGGCTGGATATTGATGCGCCGGACCGGCGGCTTCTTGGCGAAGAGGATGAAATAGGCGACCACGGCGATGGTGCCGTACACCACCAAGCCCTTTTCCCATCGCGCGGCCGAGCCGATGGAGCTGATATGGTAGTGAAGGGCGAGGCCGGCGAAGGTTGCGGCCGCCATCAGGATGTACTTGTACCAGGCCGTGACCGTGCCGAAGATGAACATCACGACGCCGAGAAAGTAGATCACGAACGGGAAGGAGGTCGCCTCCGACCCGCTGCTCACGGCCAGCAGAAGCTGGAGCCAGCCGAGCACCATCATCACGAAGCCGACGAACTTCAGAAGCGCCATGGTGTGGCGCTCGCCCTCGTGCTCTTCTTCGTGCTCCGGCTGCTGCTCGTCCGGCTGGTTGGGCTGTTCGTCCATCTGGTCAGCCTCGGTACGGTTTGAAGTGCTTGCTCAGCGTCAGGCCCTGGAACTGGTAGGACGATCCGATGCCCTGACCATACACCTTTTCAGGGCGCTCATGCATTCTTTCGAAGAGTACCTTGAAGAACGTCTGGCCGTCATGGATCAGGAACGGCACGTCGTGCGCCCGCACTTCCAGGACGATGGGCGTCCCGCGCAGGTCGCCGGCCCCATAGCCGAAGCCGGGGTCGAAGAACCCCGCGTAGTGGGTGCGCAGCTCGCCGCAGGCCGCCTCGTAGGCCACCATCTCCGCCGCGTACTCCGGGGGGACGCGAATGCGCTCCTTCGACAGCAGAATGTAAAAATCCTCCGGCTCCAGCAGCAGGGTCTCGTGCCGGGTCTGCGGGATGGGCTCCCAGAAGTCGGTCGGGTCATAGTAGCCGATGCGGGCCAGGTCCAGCACCTGGCTGTTCTTCTTGGCGCGGAATCCGACGAGCCCGCCTTCGGCCTTCAGATTGATGCGGAGGAAGAGCCCCTCGTCGAGTGTGAGGTCCTTCCCGGGGAGCGGCGCGTGGTCGCCGTACAGAATGGGGTCGGCCTTGTGCCGCGTTCGCAGCTCGTTGTCGCCGACCATCGGATGCCCGCTGACCACGCGGAGCTGGTTGAGGCACATCCCGGCCGCGATCCGGATCGAGAACGACCGCGGGACGACTTCGAGATAGAGCCGGCCGCGGTAGCCCGGGCGGATCTCGTCGAAGCGCGCGTGCGAGTCCGTGATGGTGCGCGCGAAGACGTCGAGGCGGCCGGTGGTGCTCTTCGGGTTGGTCTTGGCGGCCAGCGTCCGCGGCAGGGCGAGCTCCTCCATCAGCGGGATCAGGTACACGTGCCCCTTCTCCAGCACGGCGCTCTTGCGGAGGTCGAGCTCGTACATGACGAGGTCGGAGCGGAAGAGATCCTGGACCACGAGCTTCTGCTCGACGGGCGCTTGTTCGGGGAGGAAGCTGCTGAGCATGCGATAGGCGGTCTCCCCGAGGCGCAGGTCGAGGCTGGCCGGCTGGTACTGGCCGGATTCGATCGGGGCCTTGGCGGAGATGACACCCTCGTGGACCAGCGCGCGAAGCTGCTGGTAGGCCAGCACCCCGCGGTTGCGGTGGCGCGCCTTGCGTTTGGGAGCCGGTTTGCTCATGCGCCGCCCAGCCCGTTTATCCGAGCATGGAGTCAGCCATGCCACAGCCGGTGGACGTGGAGGAGGGCACCGCGACCATCGGCAGCTCGCGGCGCTTGCCGTCGCCGTTGCCGTCCGGCTGTGTGGCTTGCGGGTACGTATAGGTATTCCCCTCGTAGTTGGTGAGGGTGGCTTGCTCCGGCGTGAGGTTGACGAGATAGTCCGCCGGCAGCAGCGGGACCTTGCCGCCGCCGCCCGGCGCGTCGATCACGAAGTGCGGCACGCCCATGCCGCTCGTGTGGCCCTGCAGGGCCTTGATGATCTCCAGGCCGGCCTCGACCGTCGTGCGCAGGTGGTTCGTGCCGCGGGTCAGATCGGCCTGGTAGAGATAGTAGGGCTTCACCCGCGCCAGCAGGAGCTGGTGGACGAGGCGCATCATCACCGCCGGGTCGTCGTTGACGCCCTTGAGCAGGACGGTCTGCGCGCCCAGCGGCACGCCCGCGTCCGCGAGCAGTCCGCAGGCGGCCTTGACCTCTGGCGTCAGCTCGTCCGGATGGTTGAAATGGAGGTTCATGTAGAGCGGGTGAAACTGCTTGATCATCTCGCAGAGCTCCGGCGTGATCCGCTCGGGCAGACTGCCGGGGACGCGAGAGCCGATCCGGATGATCTCCAGATGGGGCACCGTGCGTAGTGCCTTCAGGATGCGCTCCAGCAGGTGGTCGGGCAGCAGCAGCGGGTCGCCGCCGGAGAGGATGATGTCCCGTACTTCCTGGTGCGCCTGCAGATACTTCACCACGCGCTCCAGCTCGCCCGGCTTGAGGAAGCCGGGCTTGCCCACGAGCCGCTTGCGGGTGCAGAACCGGCAGTAGATCGGGCACTGGTTGGTCACCATGAAGAGGACGCGGTCCGGGTAGCGATGCACCAGATGGGGGACGGGGCTGTCCAGCTCCTCGTGGAGCGGATCGTCCGCGGGGCTGTCGTCGGTCAGCTCGTCCGGCTCGGGGACCACCTGGCGCCAGAACGCGTCGCCCTTCTCCTTGATGAGCTTCAGCCACATCGGCGTGATGCGCATCGGGTACTCCGCCGTCACGTCCGCGATAGCGGCCGGGTCCACGTCCAGATGCTTGGCCAACTCCTCGGGTTTCGTGATGCTCTTCGCCAGGGCCTGCCGCCAGGTCTCCATCGTCGGGGTTCCCTCCCGCTATGATTTATGATCGCGCGGCCTTCGAGCCGTGCGTTGTTTCCAAATAGGACAGGATGTCCCGCGTCTCGCTCAACACCCGGTCGCCGTCCTTGAGCACGGGGACGTAGTACTGGCCCGAAACCTCATGGACCTGCGTCCGGTGGGGGCGCATGTCGGGCACGATGACGTCTTCATACGCGAGGCCGAGCTCGTCCAGCTTCTGTTTCACGAGCTGACATTCCGGGCACCAGAGGACGTGGTACAGCGTCATGGCGTCGGCACCACCGTGGACGCCGCTTCGCCGGGGCGGGCCAGAGCGCAGGGCGCCATTACCGCGTCGGTCATTCCGTGGATGAGTTTCTTGTCCAACGGGCACACGGTCGCCAGGATGCCGGCCAGCTCCACGGTAGTGGGAGGGGGGCCGGCCACGAAATAATAGGGAGAGAGACGCACGCGGCCTTGCATGGACACAATCTCGTCTGTGACCGGATCGTGCCAGCTCGCGGCCACGCGGCGGCCCTTGCGGAACTCCTGGAGGATGTACGGCACCTTTGGAAACGACGAGAGTCCCGCGTCGAGGGCGTCGGCCCATTCCTTCTGCGGCAGGTCGTGGCCCACCGACACGCCGCGCGACCCCCACGCCAGCTCCGAGAAGCCGGAAGGCTTGAGCACGAACCGGCGGCCCTTCTGGCCCAATCCCGCGATGGTCTTCCAGTCGGAGACGCCGCGCCCCTCCACGGTGAGGCCGGGAATGACGGCGTGCGGCGGCACCGGGCGCGGATCGAGAATCCAGGTCCTGGGCATCCGCCGGCTGAGGAGTTCGAACGTGTCCTGACCCAGCTCCTGTCGCCAGTAAGGCTCGAGCGCGGGGTGGTGCAGGAGCGCGAAGGCCATCTTCTCTTCGAGCCACGGCTTGGCAGGCGGGGTCATCGTGACGCGTCCCTTTTTGACTGCGTAGAGCAGCAACTCGGCCTTCGGAATGTTTTTCAGATCGAACAATTCGAAGAACCGGTAGAGCGTGGTGACGGCCTTGGCCTCTCCGAGGGAGAGGCCATCTTCCGTGAATATTACATCACCCGGCGACACGGCCTCCGCCGGCAGGCCGGTCTCGCGCAGGCGCGCCGCGAGCCAGCGCATCTCGGGGCGATAGTCCTTGGATTCTTCCGACACGACGATCGCAAGCGATGCTGGACGGGCAGTCTGAAGACTGCGGATCATCTTCCCGAACCCCTCGACCATGCCGTTGCGGCCTCCGATGATCGGCCAGCCGAGGTCGGCGTAGGCCTGGGCCATGCAGCCGGTGAGCCCGATGCCGCCGGGCACGGCATCCAGCTCGCTGATCATGAACCCGTCCTCGGTGAGGATCAGGTCTGGGCGGAACACGCCGGGCAAGGCCGCGTGGAACCGGTTCATGCGCGCGTCGTCGAGGAGATCGGGCGGCTTGCCCTGATCCAGGCACTCGGCCGCCCATCGCGGTTGCACGCCGCGGACGCTGTCGTAGTACAGGCGGTTCAGGGCCCGGGTGAAGCGGAGGAGGTGAAGGCCCAGCGATTCAATGGCGGCGAGGTCGGCGGACGTCAGGAGAAACGGAGTCGGGGAGATGCGCCAGGTGGCGCCGTCGTGCAGGCCCGCCTCGACGAGGCGGGACCGGACTCGGCGGCTGTGCGCGCGGTGGGTGTCGAGGAGCAACTCAGTCGGCGGATGGCCGGCCAGTGCGGTTGTGCGATCCATCACACCCACAATGAAGGGTTATACCGCGACGACCCGCGTGATCTCAGGAACGCTGGCTTTGAGCCGGCGCTCGATGCCCATCGTGACGGTCATGCTGGAGGCCGGACATCCGGTGCATGCGCCCTTGAGGTGGACTTTCGCGGTGCCGTCGGCGGAAACCTCGAGCAACTCGCAATCGCCGCCGTCCATCTGCAGGGCCGGCCGGATGCCGTTGAGCGCATCCTGGACCCGGCGCGTGAGAGAGCTTGCAGGACTCTGGGTTGCGTCCACTCCTGTCTTCCTCAAGGATGCAATTATCCTACCATGGGGGACTCGCGGGAACAAGTGGACGTTGGCTGCCGATACGCCGTGATGTACAATGATTCCGCCCATGGAAACGCCGAAGCTCCGCGCATTGCCGGTGGTCGTCGAGCAGATCGTGCCGGGCCGGGTCTGCTTCGCCTGCGACGTCTGCTGCCGCTTTCCCGAGCGGGACAGCGCGCTGCGTCCCTACTTCACGCGGGAGGAGATCCGGGCGGCTATCGCGCGCGGCATGTCCCCGGAGGCCTTTCCGGATCACGCGGGCTCGAAGGTCGCCGTGGTGCCGCACGGAGAAGGCTACCGGTGCCCGGCGTTCGATCCGCAGACCGGCCGCTGCGGGATTTACGAAGATCGTCCCCTGGATTGCCGTCTCTACCCGGTCGCCATCATGTGGGATCTTGCCCATTTCGGGGTGGTCATGGGCTGGGACAGCAAGTGCCCCTTCATCCGGGACAACCGGGACAGCCCGGAATCGCGGGCCTACATCGAACGGATTGCCGCCGTTCTTGAATCTCAAGAAACAGTTCATATTTTGACTTCTAATCAGCAGTTAATAGGAGAGTTTCAAGACGATGTAATTGTTCTGAGACACCTTGACCGCCTCACCAGTGCTTTGCGGTCCTCTACAGTCCCGCCGGCGCGGTAGACCCGTGCCGGCGCCGTCCCTCCGTCCGCTCATGCTGGAAGACCGCTCGTGGTTCGAGACCCGGCTGTCCGCCCACCCGGTGCCGGGGGACCAGCTTGCCGCATACTCCTTTCCGTATCATGCCATCTGGCGCGACCTCTTCA
This sequence comes from uncultured Nitrospirales bacterium, assembly GCA_964384595.1. Classification (GTDB taxonomy): domain Bacteria; phylum Nitrospirota; class Nitrospiria; order Nitrospirales; family NS-4; genus SCTG01. The sequence continues at coordinate 3,284 of CAYLLY010000002.1, read as the reverse complement.
CGTACGAATGGATGGAACTGGAGGGCCATCTCTGTCTGGTCGCATGCCATAATGAGGGCTGCTTCCTTGCGCTTCCGCCGATGGGCCCTGATCCCTGCGGGCCAGCGATGACCGGAGCCTTTGCCGTTCTGTCCGAACGGAACAAGATGCAGGCGCTGACCCGCATCGAAAACACGCCTGAGAGCCTGGCCGTCTGCTGCCGCGACCTGGACTATCGCGTGATGTCCAAGGGACCGGACTATCTCTACCGGCGGAACGAGCTTGCCGGGCTGCACGGAGACCGCTACAAAAGTCAGCGTGTGGACTACAACCATTGCGTGAAGCAGGCGCGTCCGCGGCTCCGTGCATTTCGTTCGGATGATACCGAGGCGTGCTTGGCGCTGTTCCGGCGCTGGCGCGAGGGCGTGCAGCCGGACGGCGCTTCCGATCTGGCGGTGCATCTCGCAACGGATGCCGGGCACGCCCACCGTTACGGAATCACCCATGCGGCGGACCTGGGACTCGTGGGGCGCGTCGTCGAAGTGGAAGGGCGGATCGCGGCCTATACGTTCGGCTACCCGCTCAACGCGCAAACGTTCTGCGTGCTGTTCGAGATCGCCGACCGTCAGGTCAAGGGGCTGGGGGCGTACATCTTCCGCGAGTTCTGCCGCGAACTGGAGGGCTACGAGTTCATCAACACGATGGACGATTCAGGCCTCGACGGCCTCCGCCGCGCCAAACTCGCCTATCATCCGATCAGACTGGTCGAGTCCTTCATCATTAGTCCTGGCTAGTACCAAGGGTCCCACCAGCGGGGATAGAACGGATGGTACGGGTAGCGGTACATGTAAGGGTAGTAGGGCCCAGGCCAGGGCAGGTACCGCTGCTCCGGCCAGACCTTGAGCGTGCGGACCTTCAGAGTCGGATAGGCATAGGTCACTTCGTCGAGCGGCATGGTCTTGGACCCGGTGACTTCCGCGATCATGGAGACGGCCGTGCCGGCGGGCAGCGTGGCGGGATCGAGAAACGCTTCCTGGTAGGCCAGGAACCGGCCCTTGGACTGCGGGAGGTTCATGATCGGCGCGTCCGCGCCGTCGAGCGGCAACTGCAAGACTTCGACCTGGGTGCCTTCCTTGAGCCGCTTGGCTGTGAGCACTTTTCCTCCCAAAACAACCACGCGCCCCTTGAACTTCTCCGGTTCCGCCTTGAGCGACTCGAACGGCAGGTCCCTGGCGATCTGGGATTCCATCTCCTGCGTCACCAGTTCCGAGGAGACACATCCGGGCAGGACGAGCAGGCTCAGACAGAGGAGTTGTGGGAGCGCCCTCATATCCTATATTATAGCCGAGGGTTCGGAACTCTGGAGGAAAACCGGTGGCCAAGGGGTTGGAGCAGGGGATCGAACAGTTTCTGGTCAAGACCGAGCCGTTCTACGCCGAAGTCAACGGCGAGATCGGCCTGTTCAAAGCGGCGGCCGCCTCGAAGATGCCGGTGATGCTCAAGGGGCCGACGGGCTGCGGCAAGACCCGGTTCGTCCAGTACATGGCCCATAAGCTCGGCCGCCCCTTGATCACTGTCGCCTGCCACGAGGACCTCACCGCGTCCGATTTGGTCGGCCGGTTCCTCCTCAAGGGCGAGGAGACGGTGTGGGTGGACGGCCCGCTGACGCTGGGGGTGAAGCACGGCGCGATCGTGTACCTGGACGAAATCGTCGAGGCCCGCAAGGACACGACCGTCATCATCCATCCGCTCAGCGACGACCGGCGCCTCCTCCCGATCGAGAAGAAAGGCCAGATGATCGAGGCGGTGGATGACTTCCTGCTCGTCATCTCTTACAACCCCGGCTATCAAAGCGTGCTGAAGGACCTGAAGCAGAGCACGAAGCAGCGCTTCATGGCGATCGAGTTCACCTACCCCCCGCGCGACCTGGAAGCCCGCATCATCGAGCGCGAGGCCGGCGTGGACAAGGAGATCGCGGTGGGACTCGTCACGGTGGGCGAAAAAGTCCGCAACCTCAAGAATCACGGATTGGAAGAAGGCGTCAGCACGCGCCTGCTGATCTACGCGGGCGAGTTGGTGGGGCAGGGCGTCAGTCCCCAGGCGGCCTGCGAGGCCGCGATCATCCGGCCGATCACGGACGATGCCGACATGCAGCGCAGCCTGCGGGAGATCGTCACGGCGGTGTTTTAAGGGCGATGCGTATGGGTACCGACAAACAGGAGAAAAAACCGAACGAGACTCCGTCGGAGGAGACTGCAAAAGCGCTCGATCCGGAGGAGACGAAGCGGCAGGCTTTCCGGAAGCTGAAACCGGTCGGGCCGATTATGAAGCCGCCGACTCCGGAAGAGATCGATGAATTCCGCAACGACCCTGAATTGAAGGAGCGCGATCACCTCCTGGACATGCTGCCCAAAGGCCGGGAAATCGACGATCAGGATGCCTTTTAAGGGGTGGACGGCTCTTTCGGGGCCTGGTGCCGGAGCGCGCGCCCCTTGTCGGGCGTCGGATCGGTGACCAGCCCGTACGTTTTCCGGCCTTCGTGGTCTTCCGGCAGGTACTCGGTGATCGGCAGACCATCCTCGCGGACGAACAGCAGGCAATGGCAGTACTTGTAGATCTGCATCTCGTCGCAGGCGCAGATCCAGCGCCGTAGCTTCGCTTCGGCTTTTTTGTCCGGATAAAAATTGCAGGGGCAGAGCGGCCGGCCGAACTCGTCCACGTGGGCGGCCAGCCCCGTGACCACCGCCTCCGTGACGGCCGGATTGGGGTGCATGGTCGTGCCGGACTTCTCCGCGAAGCCCTTCACGAACTTCCGCATCTTCTCGAGGCTCTTCTCGCTGGGCTCGGGCATGGCGCATTCTAAGCGTGAAACTCGGTTGAGTCAATTCTCTCCGTGGAACCCCTGTGCTATAATCGCGCCCTGTTTATGACTCACGACGACCTGTCTAAGAGATTGACCGCTTGGCTGGCCGAGGACCTGGATCGGGGGGCCGCGGCGGGCCTCGCGGGACGCCTGGCTGGTTCGGGCCAGGGCCCGGCCGTCCTCGAACTGCTCTCCGAGCTGCGGGAGAACTCCGGAAAAGCGGCGTCCGCCGCCGTCGAGGCCTTGCCTCACGTGCTGGACGTGCTGTCCGCCGGCGAGTTGGTGGCCTGGATCGACCTGGTTGTGGCGCTGAGTGAACGATCCGTGGCCATCGCGCTGAAGGTGTGCCGGGAGAGTCCCGCCCTGTTGCGCGTGTTGCCCGCCCCCTCGCGCGCGGCGGCCTTGACGATGGCGCTGGAGCTGGCGGAGCAGGATGCGCCCA
>CAYLLY010000001.1:53428-85918 GCA_964384595.1 uncultured Nitrospirales bacterium | reverse complement strand
GCCGGTTGTCGATCGCCGACGGCAGCCTGAAGCCATAGTCCACCAGGCTCTTCTTGCGCGAGTAGTCGCCGGCCTGCATCCCCTGCACTTGGGGGATCGTCGCGTGCGACTCGTCCACGACCAGGAGGTAGTCCTTGGGACAGTAGTCCAGCAAAGTCGGCGGCGGCTCGCCGGCCTGCCGCCCGCTCAGGTGGCGCGAATAGTTCTCGATGCCGTGGCAATAGCCCATCGCGCGGACCATCTCCAGGTCAAAGCGCGTCCGCTGCTCGATGCGCTGGGCTTCCAGTAACTGCCCGTTGCGCTTGAACTCGGCGATCCGCCCGTCCAGCTCCGCTTCGATCCCGCTGAGCGCGCGGTCGAACCGGTCCGGCGGAATGAGGTAGTGCGTGTTGGGATAGACCGGGACTTTGGAGAGGCGGCGGAGCGACGTGCCGGTCAGCGGGTCGATCTCGTGGATGGCGTCCACCTGGTCGCCGAAGAGCTCAATGCGCAGGCTCTGGTCATCCGATGCCGCCGGAAAGATCTCGACGACGTCCCCCCGCACGCGGAAGGTCCCGCGATGGAAATCCAGATCGTTCCGCTGGTACTGGATCTCCACGAGCTTCTTGAGGATCGCCTCGCGCCGGATCTCCATGCCTTCTTCCAGGTACAGCAGCATGTCGTGGTACACCTCGGGCGAGCCGAGGCCGTAGATGCAGGAGACCGAGGCCACGATGATAATGTCGTCCCGCTCGAACAGGGAGCGCGTGGCCGAGTGCCGCATCCGGTCGATGGCGTCGTTGATCGAGGCGTCCTTCGCGATGTAGGTGTCGGTGGAGGGAATGTACGCCTCGGGCTGGTAATAATCGTAGTAGCTGACGAAGTACTCCACGGCGTTCTCGGGGAAGAAGCTCTGGAACTCGCGATAGAGCTGGGCCGCCAGGGTCTTGTTGTGGACGATCACGAGCGTGGGCTTCTGGACACGCGCAATCACGTTCGCGAGCGTGAAGGTCTTGCCGGAGCCGGTCACGCCCAGCAGCACCTGGTGCGGGAGCCCGCGCTCGATCCCTTCAGTCAGGGCGTCAATCGCCTGCGGCTGATCCCCCGCCGGCTGAAAATCCGACACGAGCTTGAACGATCCCATGGCCGACAGCCTACCACAGGGAAACCCGGCTTGACGACCGACGCCCATTGCAAGCACATGGAGAATGCGGTAGGTTCGTGGAACGTATGTCGCGCCGATGACTCCCGTGCCTTCCACGCCCGAGCGAGCGGCCTGGCTGGCGCTGGTCCCCGCGCTCGCGACGCTCGCCTACTACACGCTCCCCGCCCCGCTTCAGCAGAATCTCTGGATCACCTTCGGCCCCCAACTCCTGGCGTACGGTTCGTTGATCCTGTGGGCCCTGTTGAATCCCGGATGGAAAACAGCCCTCCGGTTGGACGCTCACGGCGTCGGGCCCGGCTTGAAGTGGGGCGCCTTCGTCGGCGCCGCGCTGGGCGCCGTGAACCTGAGCCTCATCCTATTGATCATTCCGACTCTGGGCGGCGACATCACGTTTCTTCGCGCGACGCCCCACGCCCACGCACCCATCTGGGCGATGTTCCCGCTCGGCATCGCCGGGACCGGGGTGTTGGTCGAGCTGAACTTTCGTGGATTTCTGATTGGCCGCCTGCTCACGCTCTTCGGAGATTCGTTCTACGGCAAGATTGGCGCCGTCGTCGTCTCGGCCCTGGTCTTCGCCTACGATCCGTTCATGGTCCGCGTCTTCCAGCACCTGCACATGATCGCGATCTGGGACGGCCTCGCCTGGGGGATTCTGCTGTTGCGGACGGGGAGTCTCTATGCGACCATGGCCGCGCACACCGTCGAAGTGTGGATTCTGTACGTCTGTCTCAAACTCTGGTTCGCGTGAAAAGATCGTGAGGCGCGCATGAAATACGTGCTCTACTTCATCATCGGCGGGACGGTCGTCAGCCTGACGACCTACCTGGGGAGCCTCGGAAAGAGCTGGCTCGCCGCGTTCATCACCACGTTTCCGGCTCTCACCGGGCTGACGTTCGTCCTGATGTACCTGAACGCCGGCATCGAGCCGACCATTCCCTATGCGAAGAACCTCTTCTACTTCGTCATCCCCTGGCTGGCCTACGTGGGGTTCTACGTCTGGACAATCGACCGCCTCGGCTTCTGGCTCGCCCTCACCGGCGCCGTCGCCCTCTTCACCGCCGTCGCGGCCGCCATGAAACTGGTCGTGTAGTTTGCTTGTACCCTTTCCCCCGATTTGCCATAATACCGGCACGTCATGGCTAGGCTGGGCGTCAATGTCGATCATGTCGCGACCCTTCGCGAGGCGCGGGGCGGCAAGGACCCCGACCCCGTCGCGGCCGCCGTGCTCGTGGAGATGGGCGGCGCCGACGGGATCGTCGTGCATCTGCGGGAGGACCGCCGCCACATCCAGGACCGCGACCTGCGGCTCCTCCGGGAAATCGTCCAGACCAAGCTCGATCTCGAGATGGCGGCCACGGACGAGATGGGCCGCATCGCCATGGAGATCAAGCCCCACCTCGTCACCCTGGTTCCGGAGCGTCGGCAGGAGCTCACCACCGAAGGCGGGCTGGACGTCGAGGGCGACCGCCAGCGGTACAAAGACCTGATCACGCTCCTGCACCAATGCGGGATCGCGGTCAGCCTCTTCGTCGATCCCGTCCTGGAGCAGATCAAGGCCGCCCACCGCGTCGAGGCCGACTGCGTCGAACTCCACACCGGCCGTTACGCCAACGCCACGGGGCTCAAGGAGCAGGATACCGAGTTCGAAGCCCTCGCCCAGGGCGCGCGCCTCGCGTATAAGCTGGAGATGGCGGTCCTGGTGGGGCACGGGCTCAACTACCGGAACGTGCGCCGGCTGCGGGCCATCCCCGAGATCGTCGAATACAACATCGGCCACAGCATCATCGCCCGCGCCATCGCGGTCGGACTCGAACGGGCGGTCCGGGAGATGAAAGACCTCCTCCGGTAGCCCGGATTATTCATATGGAACTCGTCACCGCCGCGGAGATGCGCGAGTTGGACCGCGCCGCCATCGAGGGGCGGAACATTCCCAGCCTCCGCCTGATGGAACAGGCCGGCCAGGCGGTGGCCCGCGAGATGGAGCGGCGCTTCGGGCCGCTGCGCGGCAGGACCGTCACCATCGTCGCCGGTAAGGGACAGAACGGCGGCGACGGGTTCGTGGTGGCCCGGCTGCTCCGCAAGAAAAACTGCAGGGCGCGCGTGGCCCTCCTGGCGTCCCCGTTCTCCCTCAAGGGCGATGCCGCCGTCAATCTGCGGCGATTTCAGAAAGCCGGCGGCCGGTGCCACGCGGTCGACAAGGAATCCGCGCTCGACAGCGTGCTGGCTCCCCTCTTGCAAACCAGCGAGATGCTCGTGGACGCCATCTTCGGGACAGGCTTGAACGCGCCCGTAAAGGGCCTCCCTGCTTCCGCCATCGCTCTCATGAACGCCTCCGGCCGCCCGATCGTCGCCATCGATCTGCCCTCCGGGCTGGACGGCGACACGGGTTTCGTCCTGGGCTCGGCCGTCACGGCGGCCCTCACCGTCACGCTCGCCCGCCCCAAACGCGGACTCTACCTGGGCGTGGGTCCGGACCATGCCGGCGCCGTTCGCGTGGCCGACATCGGCATTCCGGCCGACCTCATCGCCGCCGCAAAGATCCCCGTGTCATTGCTGGAAGCCGCCGACGTCAGGCCTCTGCTCCACAGGAGGCCCCGCACGGCACACAAGGGCACGTTCGGCCATGCCGGGATCATCGCCGGCTCCGCCGGCAAGACCGGCGCGGCCGCCATGGCGGCGATGGCCGCGCTCCGGATCGGCACGGGGCTCGTCACGGTCGCCGCCCCGCGGAGCGCCTCCGACGTGCTGGAAGCCAAGCTCCTCGAGGCCATGACCTGTCCCGTCCCGGAGACCGAGGCCCGCACGCTGTCGGAGCAGGCGCTGGATCCGCTCCTCGCGTTCGCCGCCGGCAAGACGGCGCTGGCCATCGGGCCGGGGATCGGCACGCACCCCGAGACTCAATCGCTCGTGCGCAGCCTGCTCGTCGCAGTGAAACGTCCGATGCTGCTGGACGCCGACGGCCTCAACGCCGTCGCCGGCCACACGGACCTGCTGGGCCGGGCGTCCGGGCCGCTGGTCCTGACGCCGCATCCGGGCGAAATGGCCCGCCTGCTCGGCACCACGTCGGCCGCGATTCAACGCGACCGGCTGGGCGCGGCCTCGCGCCTGGCGTGCGAGCGGAACGTCTGCGTGGTCCTCAAGGGAGCCGGCACCGTCGTCGCGGGGCCGGACGGCAGCCTCGCCGTCAATTCGACCGGCAACCCCGGCATGGCGACGGCGGGCACCGGCGACGTGCTGACCGGCGTCATCGCGGGCCTGCTGGCACAGGGGCTTCCCCCTTGGGAGGCCGCATGCGCGGGCGTCTACCTGCACGGCCTGGCGGGAGACCTCGCCGCGTCGGAGCAGGGCGAAACGGGCTTGATCGCCGGCGATGTCATCCGGGCCGTTCCTCGCGCCATTCAGCACGTCTTGACCGACGACACGCCGGCAACATGACCGCCACTCCCGCAGGTCCGACTGCCATGGAAGGTTCCGTCGCCGTTTGGGAAACGACCTCGGCGGAGGCGACCCACGCCCTGGGAAAACTCCTGGGCGAGTCCTGCGCCGGAGGGGAAACCATCGCCCTGATCGGGCCGCTGGGCGCCGGCAAGACCTGCCTGGTCCGCGGTCTCGCGGTCGGGCTGGGCGCGCCGGCCGGGGCCGTGACCAGTCCGACGTTCGTCCTGATCCACGAATACGCCGGCCGCGCGCCGCTGTACCACGTGGACCTCTACCGCCTCGATGCTCGCGACGCGGTGAACGGGCTCGGCCTGGAGGAATATATCGACTCGGCGGGCGTCACCGTGATCGAATGGGCGGACCGGGCTCCGGCGGTGCTGCCGCGCGACCATCTGCGCATCACGATCGAGCACCTGGGCGGCGACCGGCGTCGCGTGACGCTCCACCCGCAGGGCGCGCGGCCGGCGGAGCTGGCGGCGCAGGTCGTCGCGCGCCATCCGGCCCGGCCGGGGATGGGCGGCGCATGAAACAGCTCTGGGCGCCCTGGCGCTTGGCCTTTATCGAAAAGGCTTCACGTCTCTCCGGATGCATCTTCTGCGAGACGCCGGCCCTCAAGAAGGACGGCAAATCATTTATCTTACGGCGGGGGCGCCACGCCTACGTGCTGATGAACATCTACCCGTACAACAACGGCCATCTCTTGATCGCGCCGTACCGGCATATCGCGACCATCGAGGATCTCCCCCAGCCGGTCCTGCTCGACATGATGCGGCTGGTGCAGCAGGCGATCACGGCCATCCGGCAAGTCTACGAGCCCGAAGGCTTCAACCTCGGCGTGAACCAGGGACGGGCGGCGGGCGCCGGCATCGAGCACCACATCCACCTGCACATCGTCCCGCGGTGGGGAGCCGACACCAATTTCATGCCGATTCTGGGGGAAACCCGCGTCCTGCCCCAGCACCTGAAGGCGTCGTACGCACGCCTGAAGGCGGCCTTCGGCACAGGACATCGGGCCGGTCCTCGCCCTCGCCGGGCGAACCCGACGCGACTGCCCCGGCGCACGTCGTAATGTACCGCTATCCTGTCGTCCGTCTGATCCTCGTGATCATCCTCATCGCGATGTCGATCACCTTCATCTGGCAAAATCCCACGGAGGAGGCGCTCCTCCACTACTTCGGGCAGACGTTCAAGGCCCCTATCTACAAGCCCATCCTGAGCGCCTTCGGCGCCGGCCTGCTGATCATGGGCATCCTCCTCTTCCCCGCCTGGATCAAGCTGCGCATCGAGCTACGGCGCGCGCGCACCGCCCTGCACCTCGCCGAGGAGGAACTGGACCGGCTGCGCCCCGCGCGGACCACCCCGCCCCCACGCCCGCCCGGGCCGTTGCGTGACCGTGACGAGGATGAGGATGCCCCCTGATCTCACGCCGCTCATGCGGCAGTATCGCCAGGTCAAACAGCGGCACCCCGAGGCGATCCTGTTTTTCCGGGTCGGCGATTTCTACGAGATGTTCTACGAGGACGCCGTCGAGGGCTCGCGCCTGCTGGACATCGCGCTGACCTCGCGCGACAAGAACAAAGCCGATCAGGTTCCGCTGTGCGGGATTCCCTATCACGCCGCCACCGCCTACATCGCAAAGCTCCTGCGGGCGGGCCGCTCGGTGGCCCTGTGCGACCAGGTGGAGGATCCCCAGGCGGCCAAAGGTCTCGTCCGGCGGGAAGTCGTGCGCGTGTACACGCCGGGCACGCTGGTCGAGCCGGACTTGCTGGCCGCGGGAGAACCGAACTACCTGGCTTCGCTCGCGCCCGGACCGTCCGGCATGGGCCTTGCCTGGCTGGACCTCTCGACCGCCGAATTTCGCGTGCTGGAGATGGGCGATCCCTGGGCGGACGCCCTCCGCGACGAGCTGCTCCGGATCGAACCGCGGGAGGTGCTCGTTCCGGATCACAACGCCGCGCGCCTGCGCGCCGTTCTCAGCTTCACTCCGACCGTCATCACGCCGGTTCCGGCGTCGGCCTTCCACCCGGCCGCCGCGCGCGCGCTCCTGATGGAGCACTTCCGCGTCGCCTCCCTGGCCGGCTTCGGATGCGACGACAAGCCGCTCGCCGTCTCGGCCGCCGGGGCCCTCCTGCAGTACGTCAAAGAGACCCAGCCCGGCGCCTCCCTTGCGCACATCGCACGGATGCAGGTGTACGCGCGGGGCCGCACGATGATCCTGGACCGCGCCACCCAGCGCAATCTGGAATTGGTCCGGCGGACGGCGGACGGCCAGACGGACGGCTCCCTCCTCAACGTCCTCGATCGGACCGTCACGCCGATGGGGGCCCGTCTGCTGCGGGAGTGGCTCCTGCATCCGCTGACCGAGCTCCCGGCGATCATGGCCAGGCAGGACGCCGTGGCCGATCTCCATGGCGACCTGAACCGGCGGAGCCGCCTTCGGACGGCCTTGCGCGACGTGTCGGATCTCGAGCGTCTGATGAGCCGGGTCGTGCTGGGTGCCGCCAACGCCCGCGATCTGTGCGCGCTCAAAGACTCGATCGCGGCCATCCCCGACATCAACCGTCTCCTGGCTTCGTGCACCGCGCCCCTCTTGCGGGAGCGCGCCGAGCCCTGGGACGATCTCGCCACGCTGGCCGCCGTGATCGACCGCACCCTCCGCCCGGACCTTCCCCTGTCGGTCAAGGAAGGTGGCCTGATCCGCGAGGGGTTCAACGCCGACCTCGATGAGCTGCGCGCAATCAGCCGCGACGGGAAAGCCTGGATCGCCCGCATCGAGACGCAGGAACGGCAGCGCACCGGCATTGACTCCCTGAAGATCCGGTACAACCAGGTGTTCGGCTACTACATCGAAGTCACCAAGCCGAACCTGCCGCGGGTGCCCGCCGAGTACATCCGCAAACAGACCATCGCCAACGCCGAGCGGTTCATCACGCCGGAGCTGAAGACGCTCGAGGACAAAGTGCTGGGAGCCGAGGACCGCATCCGCGCGCTCGAATATGAGCTGTTCGACGCCCTCCGGCGAGAGGCCGCCGCGGAGGCCGCGCGGGTGCAGGCCCTGGCGCGCACGCTCGCCCTCGCCGATGCCGTCGCCTCCCTGGCCGAAGCCGCGGCGGACGGCGGATACTGCCGACCCGACCTGACGGAGGGCGATTCGCTCACCATCAAGGATGGCCGCCACCCCGTGCTCGAACGCCAGGCATTGCCCGGCGGGTTCATTCCCAACGACGTTCAGCTCGGCGGGCCCGACCGGCGGCTCCTGGTCATCACCGGCCCCAACATGGCGGGTAAGAGCACGTACTTAAGACAGGCCGCACTCATCGTGCTGATGGCACAGATGGGCGGGTTCGTCCCCGCCAAGTCCGCCGCAATAGGCCTCGTGGACCGCATCTTCACACGTATCGGCGCGGCGGACAATCTGGTGGAAGGACAGAGCACGTTCATGGTGGAGATGACCGAGACCGCCAACATCCTGCATCACGCCACGGCGCGCAGCCTGATCATCCTGGACGAGATCGGCCGGGGCACCAGCACGTTCGACGGGCTGAGCATCGCGTGGGCCGTCGCCGAGTGCCTGGCCGACCGCAACCGGATCGGCGCCCGGACGCTTTTTGCGACGCACTATCACGAACTGACCGACCTGGCGCGCACGCACGCGGGCGTTCGTAACTACAATGTGGCGGTCCGGGAGCGGGGCGAAGAGATTCTGTTTTTGCGGAAGATCGTGGAAGGCGGGGCGGACCGGAGCTACGGCATCCACGTGGCCCAACTGGCCGGCCTTCCGCGCGACGTCATCACCCGGGCCGCTGAAGTGCTGGCGAGGCTGGAAAATGGATCGGTCCAGGACATCGCCGGTCAGATGGGACTCGACCTCCCTCCCATGACAACGCCCGATCCCACGCTCCCGGCGCCCCATCCAATCCTGGAAGAAGTCCGCCAGATGGATCTGTTCGGCATGACGCCTTTGGAGGCCATGAACAAACTGGCGGAGATCAAGGAACGGTTGGAGAAGGAAGAGGGAGCCTAGAGAAAGAACGGGCGGTAGGTCCCAAGGACCCACCGCCCGCGAAGGTTATAACTTATCGCGCCTTATTTGGGCGCATCAGCCGGAGGACCAGCGACGCAGCCCACGTGGTCCTTGAACCGAATGTGCTTGCCGTATTCGGTGCTGCCACCGGGCAGTGGGGCGCCAAACACATCAGTCGGCACGCCGGGCTTGCCCTTGATCACGCCGCACTTGGATTCCTGCGTCGGACGTCCAGGATGGGGCGCCATGACGACAGGGCCCTGCATGAACCCTCCCGGATTGAGGCCGACCCAGAGCTTGTCATCCGAGTCTTTGACGTTGCTGGCGATGCGCTTGTTCTGCTCGACCTCATGCACGCTCATCTCGACCACGTCACCTTTCGTCGTAGGCGCAACGCTCGTCGCCGCCGCCGGGCCGGGGGCCGAACGGGCCTTGGCCTTCAAGGCGGCCAGGTCAGCGCCTGACGCAAACACGCGCATGTTCTTTCCGGGGAGCATCATCCCCCAGTACTGATCGATCTCCCCGCTGTTCATGACCCCCTTCCACGTCCAGTTGATCCAGACTGCGTCCTCGTACGGATCCACGATGATCACGCGGGCCAGGATGGTCCGGGGCTGGCTGAAGTCTTCCTCAAAGCGCTCCGTAAAGGCCTCGATGGCCAGGGCGGTCCCGGCCGCAACGCCCACGAGCAAGAGGGCGGCGCCGATCGCCAGAATCTTGGAATAAGCCTTCATGAGACTCCCTCCTTAAAAGTAGTCTGAGAAGATGTGAATAAGTCGATTATTTGAGCACCTTGAAGGACGTGATCGTCGGCCGGCCGCCGATATCCTCGACGTTCACTTCCAGGTTCACCAACTCCTGGTTGGCCTTCAACATCTGGTCCATCAGGCTCTTGTCCTTGACGGCGATGCGGACGGTCGTCTGCGCATGGTACCACCCGGCATAGGGCATGTTCTTCTCCGTCCCGCCCTGGAAACCCCAGGACCCGCCGGCCGACCAGCCGTCCGGCACTTCGGTCGTCGTCACTGACGTCCGCCCTCCGGGCGTGCCCGAACCCGGAGCGCCGGTGTTCCAGTATTGAATCCCGAACAACACCTCGCCGTCCGGATTCTCGGCCCACTGCGCCCAGATCCGGCCCTTCAAGGTCTCGGCCGCCGCATTATCGGCAGGCAACGACCCGACTACAAACAAGGCAAGCACCGCAGCAATGATAATGCCTGTTCTCATCCTGTCTCCCTCCCCTTAATAAGCGTGTACGACGGATGACATATATGACTCTGAAAACACCCGGCAACGATTCAAACTAGCAAACAAAGCCGTACAACAGGGTGGGATGCTACTAAAGGGCACGTGGCTTGTCAAGAAAATTTTGGCAATCTTTACCGCCTCTCCAACCGCTTGAAAATGGGCTTACTTTTCATGCACTTGGGCTATGACGGCGTTGGCTATTCCGGCGGTCATGCGCACTTCATCGGGGTCGACATCAGGCACAAAACAATAGTCTCCTGATTTCCACGTCAGCAGCGAGGCAAACGGCTCGCGTCCCTCAGCTGTTCCAAGATCGGCCGCGACGATTTTGCCGGTTTGGAGATACACCACGCCCGATTCGCCGTTGCGTTTGACGACCAGCGCGCCGGTCTTCTCGTGCAGTTCCAGCATCTGCAGCACGTCCAGGAGGTCCGTATCAGCCAGCCGGCCTGCAATCCGGATCGAGTCTGGAGGAATTTTTCTGACCGCTTCGACGCGAGACCGGAGCGCTTTCACGCAGGCATGCAGATCGCCGAGGTCGCAGGGCTTGGCCAGGTAATCATCGGCCCCCATCTTGAGGCCTCTGACCCTATCGCGGTCGTCGTCTTTGGCCGTCAGAAACAGAAACGGGATCGTGCAGGTCGCGGGGTCCGTGCGGAGCCGGCGGCACAGCGCGTATCCGTCCATCACCGGCATCATGATGTCGGCGACGATCACGTCGGGCCTGGCTTCGGCGATCCGCTCCAGGGCCTCTTGCCCATGATGCGCGGTCCGCACCGTGAAGCCGCGCTGCCCTAAATACAATTCAATGGTCCGGGCCAGCCGGACCTCGTCCTCTACCACCAGGATTACGGGCTTTGCCGTCATGCCGTCCGGATCTCCGGGGCGCTTCGTCCTGCCACCACGCCCTCCGTAATCGTCACCGCCCGGACCTGGGGGTTGGCGGGAACCTCATACATCAAGTCGAGCATGACCTCTTCCAGAATCGCCCGGAGCGCACGGGCGCCGGTCCGCAGCCGCGTCGCCCGCTTGGCGATGGCCTTGACCGCATCGTCCGTGAACGTCAACTCGACGCCTTCCAGCGCAAGCATCGTCTTGTACTGCTTGAAGAGGGCGTTGCGCGGCTCCGTGAGGATGCGAATCAGATCCGCCTCGTCCAGATCGGAGAGGCTTACCAGGATGGGGAAGCGGCCGATGAATTCCGGGATCAAGCCGTACCGCTGCAGATCTTCCGGCTGGATTTGGGACAGCAGGTCGTCGGATCGTCCCCTCTCCGCCGGACGGACATCGGCGCCGAATCCCATGACGCGCTCGCGCGACCGGCGCCCGACGATCTGGTCGAGGCCGACAAACGCGCCGCCGCAGATGAAGAGAATATTCGATGTGTCGATCTTGATGAACTCCTGCTCGGGGTGCTTACGCCCCCCCTTGGGCGGAACGTTGCAGATCGTGCCCTCCACCAGCTTGAGCAGCGCCTGCTGGACACCCTCCCCCGACACGTCCCGGGTGATCGACGGCCCCTCCGATTTCCGGCTGATTTTGTCGATCTCGTCGATGTAGATGATGCCGTTCTGGGTCCGTTCCACGTCGCAATCGGCCGATTGCAACAGCTTGAGGACGACGTTCTCCACGTCCTCGCCGACGTACCCGGCCTCCGTGAGGGTCGTCGCGTCGGCGATGGCAAAGGGCACCTCGAGAATGCGCGCGAGCGTCTGGCAGAGGAGAGTCTTACCCGTCCCCGTCGGCCCGATCAGAATGACGTTGCCTTTCTGAAGCTCCACATCGCCGACCCGCGCGTTCGTCTGAACCCGCCGGTAGTGATTGTGGACGGCCACCGCGAGGACTTTCTTCGCCTTCTCCTGGCCGATGACGTACTCATCCAGGATGCGCTTGATTTCAGGAGGGTTGAGCAGCTTTAACGCCGGGGCACCGGGCGCCTTCGCGGTACGACGACCCTCGGCAATCGCGGTCTCGCACCGATCGACGCATTCATTGCAGATCCAGAGCGTGGCCGGCGTGTGGCACTCCTCACAGAGATGCGCGGCCGGGCTTTCAATGAGCTCGATCGTCCCGGCTTTGGACTTCCCGCAGAAGGAACAGTAGAGTTCCTTCTGAGCGCGACGGTCTTTATTGCTCCCCCAAAACACCGCTGCCCTCCTCCAGGACCCCATGATAGCCGCGAGGCCCTGGAGAACTCAACACGTTCGGAGCGGCGCCGTCAGCCGGTCTTCCGGTACTCATCTTCCATAGCGCGAGGCTGGCCGTAGGTTGGAAGGCCTGCCCCGCTTTCCGCCACGGAACGGAGGCCCCAGGCCATGATGAAGAATCCGGCCAACAACAGTACGCCGGCCGCATAGGGGACCTCATGCGATGCCTGGAACCCCGCAACGCCGGGGGTCGAAGCGGTCACAGCCGTGGGGATGTTGCCCGAGGCGGCGGCCTCCTGGACCGCAGACGCGACCAGGACGGCTGCGCCCAGAGACTCCTGCGCAACCGGACGCTCCCTCTCGAGCATGGCGGTCATCACGCCGGCGTCCCGCACGGCGGAGCCGAGTTGCTGCTGAACCTGTCCTCTGTACCCGTCCACGGCCAGCAGGCGTCCGACGATGGTCCATCCGAGGAACTCCTCGCGAATAGAAATTGCGGCCCGTTCGCTGAGGATCATGCCGGCCCTAATGCGGCCCAGCGTCTCGATAAACTGAAGCTGCGCAGACTCGGTAGCGCCGGCCTGTCGCATGCGCTGGGCCGCGGCAATCACCGACCGGCCCGCATTTTCTTGAATCATGCCCTGCATCCGAGAAAGCGACTCGCGGGCCTCCTCACGGAAATAAGGCATCAACCCGGCGCCGGCTTGCTCGGCGCGCATGGCTGCGACGATGGCCCCTCCTAGATGCTCCTGCCTGAACCCCCACGGCTCCCCCTCAACATGGCCGATTGTCCCGGAGTCCACGATCGCCTGTCCCAAGGCGGCCTGCGCGACACCGCCGGGATCCATGGCGTCAGGCGCCGCGCTCTCGAACCGCTGATCCAGCAGCCCAGACGGCGCGCCCCCGAACGCGAAAAAGAAGACACCTGCACCGAAGATCGTGGCGCAGAGTCCCACCGTCACGATGACATCGAAGTGATCCCATCTGTTCATCGTCCGTCCCTCCTCTTGCAGACATGGCACCGCCTCATGGAATTGAGGCTCCGAGAGGCGGCGTAGACGCCAGGCTAACCGGCGATACATGGATCGGCCCGGTCATGCCGCCTTCTTAAACGTATCGTGCCGCGCCTCCGTTCGTCCGGCGATCTTCCACTCGTTCGCGGACGTCCCGGTCATCGATCTTCCGACCGCGTAGAGCATGGCGCACAGGCCCCCGATCGCCATCACCCCCATCAGCACGTTTCCGATCATCGTGAATTCCGCGGCTCCCAACATCTCACCCTCCCTCGTCTGTTCGTTTACTTGGCTGTGGTCGTCGGCTGCTCCATGCACCTTGCTGCTTCGAGTAAAAGCAGGATGGGTGCCAGACTGGTCGAACCATATAACCTATTGAGAAAACAAATGAGTCGATCAGTGTTTAGGGAAAGGCAGGTCGAAGACAAAAGCCTCTTGGTGGACTACAACCAAGAGCGCGTGCTGATGCACCACCAGTCGAGGACGTTACTCAGACCCTTCGGGAACGGTGAGATTGTACTTGCCCATGCGGTAGCGGAGCGTGTTGCGCGTGACCTTCAGCAGGCGCGCGGCTTCTGAGACGTTCCCCTTGGCCTTGGCCAGGGCCGACCAGGCCCGGATTATTCGGGAATGCCGTCGCGAGGCGGCTGAGACCGAAGGCCGCCGGGGCTTCTCGCAAGTGAGAACGACACAGGCGTACGGGGCACCCGTTGCTCCTCAAATGCAACGGGTCATCGGTACGTCGAGGAGAAAAGCCCATGGCCCATTGCAACATGCAGAGCAATGGGCTCCCCGCGAGAGGATCGGGCGCCGCAGTAGGTATTCCTGAATGGTCCGGGCTAGGCATGGCCTTCTCCACTTCTTCCACGGAAAGGCGAAATCTGTCGATATTGGGGAAGGTCTGTTAAGGGGGAAGGGGGAAATTTAACTAAGCCGCCCATTCCTGGCACAGAAGCTCCGTCTGCTCTAAGACTATCTGTGTGGCCTTCTCTTGCTTGTCGGGCGGATAGCCGTATTTGCGCAGAATGCGTTTGACCTGGACGCGCAACTTGGCTCTGGCGCTCTCCTTCACCGTCCAGTCAATCGTCAGGTTTTGGCGAACATCCTTCACCAACTCGCGGGCGATGGTCCGCAGCGTCTCATCGCCCAGCACTTTCACCGCGCTGTCGTTCACTTCAAGCGCGTCATAGAAGGCCAGTTCATCTTCAGTCAGGCCCAGCTTTTCTCCACGCTGGTGGGCCTCACGCATGTCCTTGGCAAGATGAATCAATTCCTCGATGACCTGCGCCGTTTCGATGGCGCGGTTCTGGTACGCCCGAACGCTGCGCTCCAACAGCTCGGCAAAGGAACGGGATTGAACAAGGTTCTTCTTCGTGCGCGTTTTGATCTCGTCATGAAGCAGCTTGCGTAGCAATTCCACCGCGAGGTTGCGATGAGGGAGACCTCGAATCTCAGCCAGGAATTCGTCCGACAGGATCGAGATATCCGGCTTCTTTAGACCGGCCGCTGCAAAAATGTCCACCACTTTTTCGGAGGACACGGCCTTCGAGACAAGCTGCCGGATTGCGTGGTCGAGGTCTTCCTCCGTCCTCGTACCGGTGCCGGTGGACTTGGCCAACGCCGATCGCACCGCCTGGAAAAACGCCACATCATCGCGAATGCGGAGGGCATCGGCATGAGGCACCGCCAGCGCAAAGGCTTGTGACAACTCCGTGACCGAACGGAGCAGGCGCGGCTTGCCGTCCACCTGTGCCAGGATGTGCTCCTGGGCGTGTGGCAGGAGGCCGAGGCGCTCCACTGGTGTTCCGCGAATCCATTTTGACCAGTCGAAGCCGTGGAACAACCCGCAGCAGACTTCGTATTTCTCCAGCATCACCGCGACGGCCTCTTCCTGGTCAATGGCGGTCTTGCCCGTTCCACCATTTTCCGTGTAGTCGGCCAAAGCTCGCCGAAGCTGGTCGGCCAGTCCGAGGTAATCCACGACAAGCCCGCCGGGCTTATCCCGAAAGACGCGATTCACCCGCGCGATCGCTTGCATCAAGCCGTGCCCACGCATGGGCTTGTCCGCATACATCGTGTGCAGGCACGGGGCGTCGAAACCGGTGAGCCACATATCGCGCACGATGACGATCCTCATGGGATCACGGGGATCCTTGAAGCGTCTGGCCAGCGCCTCGCGGCGGGGCTTGTTACGGATGTGCGGCTGCCACTCCAGCGGATCGCCGGGCGAGCCGGTCATCACGATCTTGATAGCGCCCTTGTCGTCATGCTCCTCGTGCCACTGCGGGCGCAACTCGATGATGGCCTTGTAGAGGTCCACACAGATGCGGCGGCTCATGCAGACCACCATCGCCTTGCCGTCCATCGCTTCCAGGCGACGCTCGAAGTGCTCAACCAGATCACGGGCGATCAACCCGATTCGCTTTTCGGTGCCGACAACGGCTTCAAGCGCCGCCCATTTGGTCTTGAGCTTCTCCTTGCGGGCCTCTTCTTCTCCTTCGGTTACTTCCTCGAACTCGATGTCGAGGCGGGGCTTTTCTTCCGGCTTCAGCTCAAGCTTGGCCAGACGGCTTTCGTAATAGATCGGAACCGTCGCGCCGTCATGCACTGCACGCTGAATGTCGTAGATGCTGATATAGTCCCCGAACACCGCGCGTGTGTTCTTGTCCGTCAGCTCAATGGGCGTGCCGGTGAAGCCGATGAACGAAGCATTGGGCAACGCATCGCGCATGTGGCGGGCAAAGCCGTCAATGAAGTCGTACTGGCTCCGGTGGGCCTCGTCGGCGATCACCACGATGTTGCGCCGCTCCGAGAGCAGCGGGTACCGGTCGCCCTTTTCTTCCGGGAAGAACTTCTGGATCGTAGTGAACACGACCCCGCCGGAGGCCACCTGCAACAATTGCCGCAGATCGGCACGATCCTGAGCCTGAACCGGTTTCTGTCGCAGCAACTCATGGCACAGGGCAAAGGTCCCGAAGAGTTGATCGTCCAAGTCGTTCCGGTCGGTCAGGACCACGAGCGTTGGGTTCTCCATGACGGGATGCAGGATGATCCGCCCTGCATAGAAAGCCATGGTCAGACTTTTGCCCGACCCCTGCGTATGCCAGACCACACCGCATCGCTTGTCACCCTTCGGACCGGTTGCCTGGACCGTCGCTTCCACAGCGCGGTTGACGGCATGGAGTTGGTGATAGCCCCCCATCTTTTTGGTGATGACGGAACCATCCACCTCGAAAACGATAAAGTGCCTGATCAGGTCCAGCAGGCGCCGCTTCTCGAACATGCCGCGGACCAGCACCTCCAGTTGCAGCATTGTCGCCGGGGCCGGCTCCTCGCCTTCAATCGTCCGCCACGGCAGGAACCATTCGCGGTTGGCAGTGAGCGAGCCGATGCGGGCTTCCAACCCATCGGAGACGACGAGTGCCTCGTTGTACGCAAACAGGGACGGTATCTGCTGCTTGTAGGTCTGAAGCTGATTGAACGCGGTCCAGATGGTGGCATCCTCATCCGTAGGGTTCTTCAGTTCAATGACCGCGAGCGGCAGGCCGTTGACGAAGACCACGATGTCAGGCCGGCGGGTGTGCTGGCCTTCCATCACTGAAAACTGGTTGACCGCAAGCCAGTCGTTATTCCACGGGTCACCAAAGTCAACCAGCCAGACCTTGTCACCGGCGATAGACCCGTCCGATCTGCGATATTCGACATCAATTCCTTCGGTCAGAAATTTATGGAGGCGATGGTTGTTTCCGTACAGGCTCGGATGCTCGGTGCGGAGAACTTTGCGGAGGGCTTCGTCAAGAGCATCAGAAGGAATGGCGGGATTGATCCTGGCGAGAGCGACTCGCAGCCGTTCCTGGAGCGCAACATCACTGTAGTTGGCCCGCTCCGCCGCCGGCTCTCCGGGAGCAATGTCAGGGCCGTGAAGGACGGTATAACCCAGACCTTCAAACCAGGAGAGGGCAACCTCCTCGACGGCGGATTCAGTGATCCCGCGCTCGGTCATTCCGCCTCCCACAGCGCGCGGATGGGCACGCCGAACAATCGGTCGCCGAAGGGGATGGTCGCGGCGCCGTCGTAGAGCACGACCCCCGACACGAAGCGCGGGCCTGCCACAGCCTTGAGCTTGCGCAACCCGCGAAAGTCGCCCTCGTTGACGCTCGCCGCCGCCTTCACTTCGACCCCGGAGATCGATGTGCCGCGCTCCAGCACGATGTCCGCCTCGAAGTCGTCGCGGTCCCGATAATGAAAGAAGCCGATCGGCGAGGGCATTGCGCTCGCCTGACGGCGAAGCTCCTGCAGCACGAACGTCTCCAGCATCGCGCCAAAGATGTTGCGGTTGCCGGCCAGCGTCCTTGCATCGACGCCCAGCAGCGCGCAGGCGACACCGGTATCGCCGACGTGCAGCTTCGGGCGCTTGACCAAACGCGAGACGCGGTTCGCATGCCAGGCCGGCAAGCGCTCGAGCAGAAATACGTGCTCCAGCAGCGTGACGTAGTCGTGAATGGTCTGGCGCGTCAGCTCCAGAGGCGCCGCGAGGTCCGCCACATTGATCAGCGTCGCCGTGTGGCTTGCGGCCACCGCCAGCAGCCGGGGCAGCGCATCCAGCGCATGGATGCGCGACAGGTCGCGCACGTCGCGCTGGATCTGCGTTTCCACGTAATCGCGGTACCAAGCAGCACGCCGGGCTGCCGATCGCCGGGCAAGCGCCGCGGGGTAACCGCCAGCCACGACGCGCTCGACGAGCCCGCGTCCCAGGCGCTCGCCGATGCCGGTGCGGAAGCGGCCGCCGAACAAGGCATGGATGAAGCGCGACGGCCGGCGCTCGATCTCGCACTGGGCGAGCGGATGCAGCCGCAACATGCCCATCCGGCCCGCGAGCGACTCCGCAAGGCGTGGAACCAGCAGGACGTTGGCCGAACCCGTCAAGATGAACCGGCCCGCCGCCCGGTGCCTGTCGATCATGGACTTGAGCGAAGGGAAGATCTCGGGCGCCCGCTGCACTTCGTCCAGGATCGTCCGGGGCGGCAGACCGGAGGCGAACCCGACAGGATCGCGCCGTGCAGCCGCGACGATGTCCGTGTCGTCGAACGACACATACGCGTATCCCTGCGCATCACCGACCAGGCGCGCGAGCGTCGTCTTGCCGCATTGCCGCGGACCGTGGATCAGGACAGCAGGGGTGTCCCGCAGCGCCTCGCGCAGGCGCGGCGCGAGTAGCCGGGGGATCGGTTCGGACACGCGGGCCATGCGCCAAGGGTAGCTCCGGTGTCGGCAGAACGCAAGAATTCACTTCGGCTGAACGCCAGAATCAGCGTCGGCTGATTGCTAGTCTGGATGCCGGCCATTCGCTCGTTCACTCTCGATCTCGTCGCGGCGCTCAGCAGCCGGCTCTCCGGGAGCAATGGCAGGGCCGTGAAGGACGGTATACCCCAGACCTTCAAACCAGGAGAGGGCAACCTCCTCGACGGCGGATTCGGTGATTCTGGAACTGCTCATGGTCCCTTTTCCGTTGTGCTAAGCCTTTAGCCGGAATTGGCCCGTGATGGAAGCCCTCCATCTCTAAATTGCCTAGTAGTTCCATGCGTTTCAGGAATTGCCGGGAATTGCCGGTGGCAATTCTCAGATTGAGGTCAATCATGGCCTTTAAGCACCCACCGGGCTCCCCGTCCACGCCCTCGAAGCTCGACCAGCCCTAGCTGCTGACCCGTTGACTGCTTGAACTCCTGGGTCTCCGATTCGCCCTGACCGGCCCATGCCTTCAATTGATCGAGAGTCACCATGCGCTATTCCTGCACAAAACAGAGTGTGCTACAGTCTCGACATGCCGAAAAAGCCGTTGATCAAGACCAACCCGTACCTCAAAGACCCCAAGCGTCGGCAAGCCATGCTGCGCCTGTCGGTCATCTCCTCCACCGCTGTCGAGGGCGTCCGCATTCAAGCAACAGACCTTCGCCTGACTGAGAAGTCCACCAAAACGAAATCCGGCAGATCAAAAAGAGCTTCTTCAAGCTCAGACGTGTCATAGCGGTCGCCACGCTTCAAAACACTACCTCAATGTCGGGGCCGTGGAGCACGGCGTAGCTGAGGTCTTCCGACCAAGCAAGGGCGGCCTCTTCGACGACGGATTCGGTGAACTTTCCAGCCATTTCAAAACGTGAGCCTCAGCTCACGAATCATTTGTAGGAAATTAATGCACCGTATCCCTTTCGACTGGCACACATCTGGGATACGCGGCTTGTCAGGCCTCCCTGTTGATACTTCACCTGTAACAATGACCGCATCGCGTTCCATCGTGGTAGCAATCACGAACGGATCTGCCTTCGAGCGACCACGCAGCGTGTCCACAAGTCGCGGGAACTCTCTTAACAGTGCCGCTGCTCGCATCTGAATGGCTTCGTCGAGTGGCACGAGCATCTGCTTGCGCGCTTTAATCCAGTCATGTAGGTCGTCGGATTTCCGTTCGAGCTCCACGTAAACTTCTTCACTTGAGATGACTTCACCTTGTTCAATCAGACTATCTAGTTTTGCCCAGAGGGAGGGAAACACATCAGGCGGGTAGTGGCGCTGCCAACCGTCGAGCCAAGCGCTCGTGTCCACGCAATAGGGCATTATGCGAATGCGGCCGTGCCAGGTTCGAACCTCAACTGTCTGGCTATCTTGTCAAGATATTTCAACTGCACGCCGAGGTAATCCACGACGTCCGCACTGCTAACCACGTTGCGCTGGTAGCCATCTAACACGAGGCCTACAAAAGGACGTCCAATCGAAGATACCACCCTTACTTCGATAGACGGCCCACCCGCTCCCTGGGGCGCCGAGAACCACGAGCGTTGCTGCCAGTCGCGCTGCTTCTGCTGATACAGAGAAGTGGGGACCTTTTGCAGCGATACCAACCGCCGCAGAATGGCCTCCGGGCTGACTTTAATGCGATTTGCAAACCGCCTTAGCCCTTCATCGTCGCCAGCGAGGGCCTCGGTATGATTGGCGGCTTCTGCCAGAAACTCACGACGCGGCATGAGTGCGGCTGCCGCAAAACGGTTGCTCACTCGCTCCAGCAGTTGGTCCTCAGGCAAACGCTGGCCCTCCATCGGACTTGTTCGATGACCGCCGTTGGTCAAAATGACATGGGTAAACTCATGGAGCAGCGTGAAAATACGGCCATGGGGCGCGTCAACGTTATTGAGAAGAATGACAGGCAACGGACCATGGGGAATGCCTGTGCCACGCATCTCGGTCAACTCGACGTCGCCGGTTTGAAAAACCAGCACTCCTTGACGTTCGATTGCAGTTCGCCAAGCGTTCAGTGCCGCATAGGCACTTGCCCATGCGAGTTGGTTTTGCCAAGTGATGCCCAGCAGTCCGCGAATCCTTTGACCAACGACCTCATCGTCTTCATGCGGATGGGCTGCCGCTCGGCATTCGGGAATCGGCTCGCCCAATCGCTCGTAGATTTCACGAGCTGCTTCACGACGGAACAGTGCCGTGCGCAGCGTGAGCCGAAGTTCTGGTGACTCTTTCTGGGGCGTCATGCCTGGCAAGCGGCGGAACTCACGCTGCGGGTCGAAACCTTGAGGTGGCTCGGGCAGGAAAAACACTGCTAGGGGTCGTTTGTAAGTCTCGCCGAGCCTTCGGAGTTGCGCGATAGACGGTCGGTCTTCGCCTTGTTCCCACTGGCGCAATCTCTCGACCGCGATAGCCGCCTTCGCCGCGGCATCCTCAATGCGCAATCCGGCATTTTCCCTCGCCCAATGGAGAAGGGTAGGTTGGACTATCGCTGGGATACTGCGCGACATAGTGTAAATTAACCTGCTCCTCGTTCCATATCAAGAACGCGCAATTCACCTGACAGCAGCTTTGGTAGCAGCGCGTCGCGGATGGCTGCGAGGGCGTGGCTTTCCTCAATCATTTCCTCGTGGCGCTTGCGAGCCGCTTCTGCGAATCCATTGAAGGCGCGAACGATGACTGAAGGCGGAACAACGACTTGCGGACTTTGGAGACCGTCGATCGGAAGCATGTTTACGGTCGTTCCGTTCGCATACCCGCTCACAGTGTCATGCATGACACTCGTGTTCAGCAGCTGGCACAAATAATCGGGAGTCAGTCCCGATGAACTCTTGGGCCGCACGCGGTAGATGTGGTGGCTAAAGAGGCTCTCGCTATCAAAACGCGCGGGAATAATGGCTGCGTAACCGATAAGGAGACAGTCGTGCCCCTGCTCGGTGTTCGCAACGATGAGGTCTCCGGCACGTGCAACGTGGTGCGGCTTGTATTCGCCTTCGTAGTGCTTTATTCCCTCGTGCTTGTAGCCGCCACCTTCGTAGATCGAGTTCAAGTTGTGCATTGGCACACCGGCGTCAGACAAGCCTGAGCCCTTGTAAGACAAACCGCGAACGACATCGACGCAATCAGCAAGGGAAGCCGCCTTCCATCCCTTCGGAACCTCCCCCAACTCCGAGTCCTCGAAAGAATCCGGGAACAGGTCAGCGAGGGGCTTGGGCAGGCCGGGATCGCGGCCTTCGGCCTTGGCGCGGACGGGGTCGCCTGTCTGCGTGCGGGCGCTGGCGGCGATCTCCTTCTTTAGCCATTTCCGGCCGAACCCGGTCTTGAGCCACTTCTCCCGCCCAACCGCTTCTTCTCGGGACAACAGCATTTCCCAGTGAACCACAGCAACAGGTCGGTGCTGCTTTGTCCACTGTGCGGCGCGGCCAGCCAAATGCTCTTGCCATCGTTGCCGTAAATCTTCTGTCTGT
Source organism: uncultured Nitrospirales bacterium (assembly GCA_964384595.1). GTDB lineage: Bacteria > Nitrospirota > Nitrospiria > Nitrospirales > NS-4 > SCTG01. The sequence goes on along the minus strand of CAYLLY010000001.1, from coordinate 64,154 downwards.
CCGATGTATTGGCTGCCATCCTCGCACTCGATAGCGTACACGAACCACTGACCGGGTTCGGCCTTGGGTAATCTGAGGCTCGGATCGTTTTCTTTAGCCGCCATCTTCGCCCGCACAGGCAGGAAATCCACGAACCAACTCTTGAAGATCGCCCTTGCCATGGCCTCCAGCGTTTCATTCATCCGCCGGTTCAACTCGATCCTGTCGTCCAGCGTGCCGAGGATGTGGGCGATGGCGCGTTGTTCGTCTCGCCCCGGCAGCGTGATGTGCATGCGCCGCTGATCGGTGAGGCTGACGTACTCGGCCATGTCGGTCTGACCCGCCACGCCTTTGAACTGAACAAAGAACTCCCTGCCGAACATCCAGTAGTAGAGAAACCGCGGATCGATCTCCTCTTGGTCCAGTGAGCGCCAGAAACACAACTGCGGTGAGTACACGAATCGCGGCGTGCCGGGGCGGACAAAGGCGAAGCGGCCAACCGTGCCTTTTGAGGTGAAGACCACATCGCCCGGCTGGCTGACCTTGTTGCCGACGCGGGCCAGGTTCTCCTCGGGGAAGTGATCGGCGTCATCGAAGAGAAAGCCCTCATTGATGTTTCCGGCACGGGCAAATGGCAACCCGCTCGAACCGAACTCGTCATTTTTCGCGCGGTACCCGTCTCCGATGACGAGCTTGCCGTCCCCCATCAACTGGCTGACTTCCCGCCGCCGCCACTCACCTTCCATAACCAAGTTCCTTCAGGTTGGCGGCAATCGCGGCATCCAGCTTCGCGGCTTCCCCCTGCTGCTGGCGCAGCATCGCAGTGAGGCGCTTCATCTTCTTCTCGAACGGTTCGCCGTCGTCCTCAGCCTCCTCGGCGCCGACGTAACGGCCGGGCGTCAGCACGTGGCCGTGCGCGCGGATTTCTTCTAAGGTGACGCTTTTGCAGAAGCCTGGCACGTCCTTGTACTTGCCCGCGTCTTTTTCGCCGCGCCAGGCATGGTAGGACCGCGCGATTCGATCAATCTCCTCTTCGGAAAGCTCGCGGTGGGTGCGGTCCACTAGGTAGCCCAGTTTGCGAGTATCAATGAACAGCGTTTGCCCACGACGGTCACGGAACTTGCCGTTGCCCTTATTGCGCGCCAGGAACCATAAGCAGGCTGGAATCGCCGTGCCGTAGAAGAGCTGACCGGGCAGCGCGATCATGCAATCCACCAAGTCCGCCTCGATGATGTTCTTGCGGATTTCTCCTTCGCCGGACTGATTGGAAGACATCGAGCCGTTCGCGAGGACAAAGCCCGTGATGCCATTCGGTGCCAAGTGGTGGATGAAGTGCTGCACCCAGGCAAAGTTGGCGTTGCCGACGGGCGGGACGCCGTACTTCCAGCGCACGTCCTCGCGCAGGCGCTCGCCGCCCCAGTCGCTGTCGTTGAAATGCGGATTGGCCAGGATGAAGTCGGCCTTGAGGTCCTTGTGCAGATCGTTGTGGAAGCTGTCCGCGTTGTGGTGGCCGAGGTTGGCTTCAATCCCTCGGATCGCCAGGTTCATTTTGGCCAGACGCCAGGTTGTGGGGTTGGACTCCTGGCCGTAGATCGAAATGTCGCCGAGACGCCCGCTGTGCCGCCGGATGAACTCTTCGCTCTGGACGAACATTCCGCTGGACCCACAACAGGGGTCATACACGCGGCCTTTGTAAGGCTCGATCATCTCGACCAGCAGCTTGACCACGCAGCGGGGCGTGTAGAAGTCACCGCCGCCCTTCCCCTCCGCACCGGCAAACTTGGCGAGAAAGTACTCGTACACGCGTCCGAGGATGTCCTTGGAGCGGCTCTCCTTGTCACCAAGACTGATCGTGCCTATGAGGTCAATGAGTTCGCCCAGGCGCTGTTTATCGAGCGCCGGACGGGCATAATCTTTAGGGAGGACGCCCTTGAGGGTGGGATTCTCCTTCTCGATCGCCACCATGGCATCGTCAAGCAACTTGCCGATGGTCGGCTGCTTGGCATTGGCCTGAAGATGCGGCCAGCGCGCATTCTTGTGAACCCAGAAGACATGCTCGGCCGTATATTCGTCCCGGTCTTCAGCGACCCTGTACCGAGCCTCGCGTTCGCGCACGTAGTATTCGCTCTTCGGATCGGCAGCCACCTGGATCAACCACTGCTGCCGTTCTTCAAAAGCGTCCGAGATGTACTTGAGGAAGATGAGGCCGAGGACGACGTGCTTGTACTCAGACGGGTCCATGTGGCCGCGCATCTTGTCGGCCGCCTGCCAGAGTGTCTCCTCAAAACCGAGGTTTGCTCCGTTGCCGGCTTTCTTTTTGGTGTTCGTCTTGCCGCGCGCCATCGGGTCGCAATGCTAGCACTCCTCCTCCGTAATGTCATGCAGGAGGAAATGAAGGCGGGCGAGGCGTGAATCCAAAAAGATACAGCGGCACAAGAAGGGGGACAGTCACCTTTGATGAAACGAAAGGGTGACAGTCCCCGTGCCGCCTTGGGATGGGCGCGGCGGCGCCGCGCCCCTACGCGGATTCGTCGGGAACGGTGAGGTTGTACTTGCCCATACGGTAGCGGAGCGTGTTGCGCGTGACTTTGAGCAGACGCGCCGCCTCGGAGACGTTCCCCTTGGCCTTGGCCAGGGCTTCTTGCAACATGGTCTTCTCCACTTCTTCCACCGAGAGACCATACGACAGAAGAGACGGACGTTCGGCGCTCTGCAGAGCCGGGGCGCTGACCGTGCTCGGCGGACCGGCCTTGAGATACGCCGGCAGATCGTTCACGTCCACCCGCTCGCCCTTGCAGGTGATCGTCACCCACTCCACCATGTTCTGGAACTCCCGGACGTTGCCCGGCCAGGGATAGGCCTCGACGACGCGTAGGGCTTCCGGGGTCAGGCCTCCGATCCGCGTGCCCCGTTCCCGCCTGTACCGGGCGAGAAAATGCTCCAGCAGGATCGGAATGTCGCCCGCCCGCTCCCGTAGCGGCGGCAGGTGCAATTGGCACACGCTGACACGGTAAAAGAGATCTTCCCGAAACTTGCCCTTCTGGACCAGGTCCCGCAGGTCCCGGTTGGTCGCCACGATGAACCGGAGATCCACCCTGACGCCCTTGACCCCGCCGAGCGGCTCAATCGTGTGATCCTCCAGCACGCGCAGAAGCTTGGCCTGGATCGGCGGGCTCATCTCGCCGATCTCGTCCAGAAAGAGCGTGCCCCGATGCGCCAGGAGAAAGCGGCCGGGCTTGGCTTTCCTGGCGTCCGTGAAGGCGCCCTTCTCATACCCGAACAGCTCGGATTCGAGGAGTTGCTCCGGGATCGCCGCGCAGTTGATCGCGACCATCGGGCCGCCGGCCCGGGCGCCGGCGTAATGGATCGCCCGGGCCAGCAACTCCTTGCCGGTGCCGCTCTCGCCGGTGATCAGCGCCGTCGAGTCGGTCGCGGCGATGTCGCGGGCGAGCGCCTTCACCTTGGCGAGCTCGGCGGAGCGCCCGACGATATTGTCGAAGTCGAACCGCTCCCGCAATTCCCGGCTCAGCCCCCGGTTCTCCTGCATCAGCCGGCGCATCTCCAGGGCCCGCTTGACGACGATTTTCAGCTCATCGTTGTCGATCGGTTTGCTGATATAGTCGAACGCGCCGGTCTTCATCGCCTGCACCGCCGACTTGACCGTCCCGAACCCGGTGATGATCACCACGGGCACCTCGGGGCACTCCGTGGTGGCGTGCTTGAGGACATCCAGCCCGCTGACCTTGCCCATCTGGATGTCGGTCAGAACGAGATCGATTCCGCCCTCGTCGAGCAGCTTGAGGCCGGCCTCCCCCGACTCGGCCTGGAGCAGGCGGTGCCCTTCCGGACGCAGCACGAGATCCATCAGCCGCCGCATCTTCTCTTCATCCTCGATGATCAGAATCGTGGCGTCACTCATGCGTGTTCCGTGCTCCGTCACTGCGCCGGACATTTGATGGCAGCCCCCATTATCCCGAACGCCCGGCAAGCGGAGGGCCTTGAATCGGGAGGCGGATTGTGAAGGTCGTCCCGGCGCCCTCCTTGCTGTCCACGGAGATATGGCCTCCATGAGCGTCCACCACCCCCCTGACGATCTTGGTCCCCAGGCCAGTCCCACCCGGTTTCCTGCTGATGGTGCCGGCCGTGAAGAGGCTGTCGCGGACTTCCGGCGGCATGCCCCGGCCCGTATCGGTGACGGCCAACAGGAGCGTGCCGCCTGCCAGGTCCGCCTCGCCGCGAACCGTGACATGGCCGCCGTAGGGCACCTCCTCGATCGCATTATTGACCAGGTTGTAGAACGCGTTGAACAGGCGGCGCTCGTCGGCCATGATCGGCGGCAAGCTCGCGAGGCCGTCGGTGCGGAGCGAGACGCCTCTCTCCTTCGCAAGCAGGCGCAGGGAGTCCATCACGCTCTCCACGACGGACGCCACGTTGCATGGCGCAATGTGGGGCGGGGCGCTTCGCCCCTTGACATAGTCGGCGATCTCCTTGGACCGGTCCTGAATCCGCCGCGTGGCGTTCCGCAAGACGCTGATGACCTCGTTGCACAGGCTGTGGCTGACCTTGGCCTGCGTGGCCTCCACCTCCGGGAGCCTGTCATAGAACTGATCGATCTCGGACTCCAGGAGCTCCGTCCCCAGCACGACCGGCGTGAGCAGGTTCTTGATGTCATGACTGATGTCTCCCAGCAACCGCTCGATCTCCCCCTTCAGTTCCTTCCGCTCCAGCGCCCGCTTCACGACGATCTTCAATTCGTCGTTGTCGATCGGCTTGCTGACGTAGTCGAACGCGCCTTTCTTGATCGCCTCCACCGCCGACTTGACCGTCCCGTATCCGGTGATGATCACCACCGGCACCTCCGGGCATTTCTTGGTCACATGCTCCAGCACGTCCATTCCGCCGACCCGGCCCATTTGGAGATCGCTCAACACCAGGTCGATGCCGCCCTCGTCGAGCAGCTTGAGGCCGGCCTCCCCCGACTCGGCCTGGAGCAGGCGGTGCCCTTCCGGACGCAGCACGAGATCCATCAGCCGTCGCATCCGTTCTTCATCCTCAATGATCAGAATCGTAGCGTCGTCCCCCATACGCGTCCTCTTCTCTTCTACCGAGCCAGCGCCGGCATCCGGAGCACGACTTCGGTGCCCTGCCCTTCCGTGCTGTAAATCGCGAGTTGCCCCCCGTTGTCTTCGACCAGCCGTTTGGCGTTGGTCAGCCCGAGCCCCGTGCCATAATCCTTGGTCGTAAAGAACGGATCGAAAATCTGCTTGAGGTGCTCGGGACTGATCCCCGGCCCGGTGTCGACGATCCGGATTTCCACCGTGGCCGGCGCTCCCCCGGTCGCGTCTCCGCGGGCCGAGACGGTGAGGGTCCCGCCCTGCGGCATGGCTTCCCGGGCGTTGATCAGGAGATTCACGAGCGCTTCCTTGACCTGCTCAGGGTCCACCATCAAATCCGGCATCCCAGGGGCAATGTGCACCTTTTCAACGACGGGCGTCCCTCTCCCCAGCGCCCGCCACTCCTGCAGCGCGGCCTCCAGCATCACCCGGGCGCCGATGGGGCGGATCTCCGGCGGCTTCTGCCGCGCGAATCGCAGGAAGTGGTTGATCCGGTTCGTGAGCCGGTCCGTTTCCTCGATCACGTACTGGGCCACCTCCCGTTTGACGGTTTCAGGCTGGTGCTCATCCAGCACGAGTTGGGCCGAGCTGCGGATCACCCCGAGCGGATTCTTGATGTCGTGGGCGAGGGCGGCCAGGAGCTGCCCGACCGAGGCCAGCTTTTCCTTGCGCACGAGCTCGTGTTCCTGGTCCCGGATCGTCTTGAGGCTCTCGTCCAGGGCCTCCGCCATTTGGTTGAAGGACAGCGCCAGGGATTCCAATTCATCGCCGGTGCGCACCGCCACCCGGGGACGGACGGCATCCATGCGCGCCCGCTCGAAGCGGCCCGCCGACGCCAGGTCGCGCACGCTGTGCCGGATGGCATCGGCCTGTTCCTGCAACAGGAGAATGGGCTTCACGATCAACTTGCCGACAAAGAAGCCCAGCGACGCCAGCACCGTCACCATCCCGAACCCGATCAGCCCCACCGTCCGCAACAGGGTATAGACCGGGGCGTACGTTTCGGCGGGATCCTGCCGGACAAAGGCGTACCACTGATTGCCGCCAAGACTGGTTTCCGTCAGCTTGTTGGTGAACGTGATAGGCGCATACCCGACGATGGAATTGTACCCGCCGTGGGCGTCGTCCTCGGCCACCACCCACCCCGGCGTTTTCTGCATGAGCTGCTTCATCAGCGGATCGTTGATGAGGTGCGCCGTGGGGGGCAGGACCGGACAGATCAGCGGCGTGCCCTCGGTGTTGAGCAACATGCCGTGCCCCAGTTCCCCGACCCGGATCTCCATAATGGCCTTCATGAGACTGTCCCGCCGCACTTCGAACTTGGCCACGCCGATCGCGCGTTGACGAGCGTCATCCAGGATCGGCACCGCGATATCCAGGAGATAGACCCCGGGAGCCTGTTCGTAGATATCGCTGACGTAGAGACCGCCGCGCCCGTCGGCGTAGGCCTCCCGCCACCACAGCTCGTCACCGTGCAGGTATCCCACGCCGGGGTTGGCGCTGGCGACCAGTGCTCCGCGTTCGTCCGTGACCACGATGTTGTTGTACTCGCCGGGCCGGATCGCCAGCCAGTTTTGGATGTACAGCAGGGTCTGCTGATCGATGAAATCCGGCAGGGTCGGCTCCTTGCCGGTGCGGAACCGCTCCCATCGGGAGCTTCGCTCCAGCAAACGAGCGCGCACCGCCTGCTCGCCTTCCCGGCGAGACGCCCGGTTCGAGGCGGCCACCGCGAAGCGCACCGTCAGGGGGGCCGCCGCGAGGTGGCGGGCTTCATCGATCTCGTCGTCGACCATCACCTCGATCCGCCGGGCGGTTGAGGCGGCCAGTTGCTGGAAGCTGTCCCCGATGGCGGTCTTGAGGGTCTGGGTGCTGTAGAGGTAGGTGGCGAAGAGGGCGACAATCCCCGGAGAGAACCCGACGATCAGGAGGGAGGCGACGAACTTCTTCTGGAGACCACGACGCGATCGGCCCAGTTCCATGCGGCCTCCCCCTGCCGGCTCAATGCATGACGCGCTCCACGTCCCGCTTCGTGAGAGGCCCCAATGCGGTCACGGTCAGATGGCGGTCGTCGAAGAGATCCCGGCTGAGTCGCCAGAGCTGGCCTTCCGAGACCGCGTCGATATCCGCCATGATTTCCCTGAGCGGGATATGGCGGCCGAAGTATATCTCATCCTTGGCAAGCTTGCTCATGCGGCTGCTGGTGCTCTCGAGCCCGAGCATGAGATTGCCCTTCAACTGGCTCTTGGCCCGCGCCAGCTCGGCGCGCCCCACCGGCTCGGCCTGCAAGCGGCGCAGTTCTCCCAGCACGAGTCCCATCACGCGAGGCGCCACGGCCGGACGGGCACCGGCATAGACCGTCAGCAGCCCGCTGTCCGAAAAGCACATGACCGAGGAATAGATGGAGTAGGCCAGGCCCCGCTTCTCCCGCACTTCCTGGAACAGCCGGGAGCTGACCCCCCCGCCCAGGATCGCGTTCAGGGCGTATGCGCCATACCGGTCCTTGTCGCGCTGCGACACGCCTTTCAAGCCGAAGCACACGTGCGCCTGCTCCAACGGTTTCGTCCGGACGCGAGTCCCGCGCGCGAGCGTCGGGGGGATCCGGTGACCGGAGACCCGGCCGTGCCCCCACGGTCCTCCGAATGCGGTCTTCAATTGCCTGAGCACAGGCCCGAAAGAAAAGTTGCCCGCCACCGAGATCACGACCTGGGAAGGCCGGTAGTGCCGGTCGCGAAAGGCGAGCACTTGGGCCCTGCGGAGGGCTCGAATCGTGGCGACCTCCCCCAGGATCGGCCGTCCTAGCGGATGGGTCCGGAAGGCGTTTTTCGTGTGCAGATCGTGCAGGTAGTCTTCCGGATCGTCCTCGACCATGCGGATTTCCTCCAGCACGACCTGTTTCTCTTTGGTCACCTCCCGGGCATCAAAGCGGGAGTGGTGGAAGATGTCCGCCAGCAACTCGATCCCCTGGCCGACATGCTCGTCCAGAACCTTCGCGTAGAACGTGGTCCCCTCCCGCGAGGTGAAGGCGTTGAGCTCGCCGCCGAGCGCGTCGATCTCGCGCGAAATGGCCTCGGCCGTGCGGCGGCGCGTGCCCTTGAAAACCATATGCTCGATAAAGTGCGAGAGGCCTTCCTCACCGGGTTGCTCGTCCCGCGAGCCGACATCCACCCAAACGCCGATCGAGACCGACCGCACCGAGGGTATCCGCTCGGTGACGACCCGAACGCTGTTGTTCAGCACTTCCTTGCGGAACATCGCGGGTGCCGCTCCTTTAGGATTGCTCCGACGCTCTCGGGTCCGGCATCGCCTCTTTCCGGCTGAGCCGGATCTTGCCCTGCCGGTCCACCTCGAGCACCTTGACGAGAATCTCGTCCCCTTCCTTCACTTCGTCCGTCACGACCTTCACGCGATGATGGGCCAGCTGCGAGATATGCACCAGCCCGTCCACACCCGGCAGCACCTCGACGAACGCGCCGAAGTCCATGATCTTCCGGACCTTGCCCATGTAGAGCTTACCGATTTCGACCTCTTCGGTGATCTGGTTCACCCGCGTGATCGCCTTCTGCGCGGAGGCCTCGTCGCTCGACGCGATGGTGACCGTCCCATCGTCCTGCACGTCCATCTTCACGCCGCAGGTGGCCACGATGTCGCGAATGACTTTTCCGCCCGGCCCGATCACCTCGCGGATCTTCTCCGGCTTGATCTTGATGGTGTAAATCCGGGGCGCGTACGGGGACATCTGCGTCCGCGGTGCCGTCAGGGCCGCGCGCATCCGCTCGAGGATATGCATCCGCCCTTCGCGCGCCTGCGCCAGGGCCTTTTCCATGAGCTGGGCCGTGATGCCGGCGATCTTGATGTCCATCTGCAGGGCCGTCACGCCTTGCGCCGTGCCGCAGACCTTGAAGTCCATGTCGCCGAGATGGTCCTCGAGCCCCAGGATGTCGGAGATGACCATCACCTGGGCGCCTTCCTTGATCAGCCCCATCGCGATGCCGGCCACCGGCTCCTTGATGGGCACGCCCGCGTCCATCAGCGCAAGGCTCCCGCCGCAGACGGTCGCCATCGACGAGGAGCCGTTCGACTCCAGAATGTCCGACACGAGACGCACGGTATAAGGAAACTCCTGCTTGGTCGGCAGGACCGGTTTGAGCGCCCGATCCGCGAGCGCGCCGTGGCCGATCTCGCGCCGGCCGGGCGAGCGCAGCGGCCGGGCTTCGCCGACGCTGAACGGAGGGAAGTTATAGTGCAGCATAAAGTTCCGGTAGTATTCGCCTTCCAGCGCGTCGATCTTTTGCTCGTCGTCGCTGGTGCCCAGCGTGACGACCGCAAGGGCTTGCGTCTCTCCTCTGGTGAAGAGCGCCGAGCCGTGCGTCCGGGGCAGGATCCCCACCTCGCAGGTGATCGGCCGGATGTCCGCGGGCCCGCGCCCATCGGCCCGCTTGCCGCTCTCGAGGATCATTTTGCGGACTTCCGTGTATTCCAGGTTGTGGAACACCAGCTTCACGTGCCGCGCGCGGTCCGGATCGTCCTCCTTCTTGAGGGCGTCCACGGTTTCGTCCATGATCGCATCCAGCCGCTCCTGGCGGGCGGTCTTGTTCGGGATGAAGATCGCTTCCCGGATTTTCGTGGCCGTCAACGCCTCGACCGTCGCTGTCAGGGCCGGATCGATCGCCTCGGTCACCGCCGCGCGCTTGGGCTTGGGGCACAACGCCGCGAGTTTCAGGATCGCCACGACGATTTTCTTGATCTCCGCGTGGGCGCACTCGATGGCGGCAATCATGACGTTTTCCGGAAGGCCCGCCGCCCCACCTTCCACCATCATGACGGCATCCGCCGTGCCGGCCACGACCAGGCTCAGATCGCATTCCTCCAGCGCGCTTAGGACCGGGTTGATCACGAACTGCCCCTTGAGGCGGGCTACCCGTACGGCGGCCACCGGCCCGTTGAACGGAATATTGGAGACGGCCAGCGCCGCCGATGCCGCGGTGATCCCGACCACGTCGGACGTGCCGGACTGGTCGGCGGAAATCACCGTTGCGATCATCTGGGTCTCGTAGTACCACCCCTCGGGGAACAGCGGCCGCATCGGCCGGTCGATCAGGCGGCTGGTGAGCTTCTCCCGCTCCGACGGCTGGCCCTCGCGCCTGAAGAAGCCACCGGGAATCTTGCCGGCCGCATAGGCCTTCTCCTGATAATCCACGGTGAGCGGCAGGAAATCGACGTCCCGCTTCGCGGTCTGCGAGGCCACGGCCGTCGCCAGCACGTAAGTGTCGCCGTAGGTGGCCAGGACCGCGCCGTCGGCCTGCTTGGCCAGGTGGCCGGTCTCCAGCTTGAGGGTGCGCCCCGCCACTTCGAGTTCAACTGTATGCGCCATATCTGTCTCGTCTCCCCTTGCAAGGCGCCGGCAGATGTCCACGGATCTGGCCTGCTTGCCGAACGAAGCAGGTCAGATCGGTGTCCATCTGTGACGCCGGGTTGGGGGGCGGGCCGGACGCCCATCGCCCGGCCGCCCCGTGTTGTCTCGACCGCGTGCCCTTACCGGCGAATGCTCAACCGCGCGATGATGGACTTGTACCGCTCTTCATCGTGCCGGCGGAGATAATCCAACAGCCGGCGCCGCCGGCCGACCATCGTCA
>CAYLLY010000001.1:45130-53328 GCA_964384595.1 uncultured Nitrospirales bacterium | reverse complement strand
TCATCGTGCCGGCGGAGATAATCCAACAGCCGGCGCCGCCGGCCGACCATCGTCAGCAGCCCGCGCCGCGAGTGGTGATCCTTCTGGTGCCCCCGAAAATGCTCGGTCAGGTACGTGATCCGGTTGGTCAGGATCGCGATCTGCACCTCCGGCGACCCGGTGTCCGTACCGTGGGTCTTGTACTCCTGAACGAGCGCTGTCTTCGACTCTTTCGTCAATGCCATGCCGTCCAACCTCCTTCGTCGTCAATCATGCCAGAACTTTTTCGAGTGTGATGACGGTCCCCGGCGCGGCCTGCCTGAGCTCCTTCGGCCCGCACGGAACCTTGCCGATCGCGAGCAACCGGCCGTCGGGCGCCTGCAGACGGACGCAGGCGCCGGCCGCCCATGCGCCCTCCATCCCGACCACCTGCGTTGCCGGGACCGAGACCCCATGGCGCACGCCGTCGGCCGCGCTCGGGTCAATGGTCAGCGCCGGCACGTCTTCCAACGCGGCGGCCAGAGAGTGCAACCGCATCCCGACGGTTTCCCGCCCGGCCGGCGCCGCCAGTTCGTCGAGCGTCACGGCGTCCTCGATGCCGAACCGGCCGACCCGGCGGCGCTCCAGCGCGGCCAGATGCCCGCCCACGCCCAAGGCCTCGCCGATGTCCGCGCAGAGCGTGCGGACGTACGTGCCCTTGCTGCACACCACGTCAAAGGCAACATCCATGGTTTTCGTGTCTCCCGCCGTGGGCGTAACGGACAAAATCTCCAGCGACTGCACCGTGTACTCGCGCGCCGGACGGTCCACGGTGCGCCCCGCCCGGGCCGACTTGTACAGCGGGACACCCTGGACCTTGACGGCGGAGTACATCGGCGGCACCTGCCGGTGCCGCCCGACGAACCGGCCCACCACGGCTTCGATGGCCGCCCGCTCCGGCAGCGACCCCGCGGCCCGGGCGACCACGGCCCCGGTCGCATCCTGCGTATCGGTCGAAACGCCCAGCCGCAGCACCGCTCGATAGGCCTTGTCCGCGTTCACGAGATACTCCGCGACCCGCGTGGCCTTGCCGAGGCACAGCAGCAGCACGCCCGTGGCCGCAGGGTCCAGCGTGCCGGTGTGGCCGACCTTGGACAACCCGAGCAGGACCCGCACTCTGGCCACGACGTCATGGGACGTCCAGCCCGCCGGCTTGTTCACGACCAGTACGCCGTCCAACGCCGTTTCCGTCCCATGTGTGAGGTCAAGCTTCACGAGGGTCTCTCTTGATGTCATCGAGCAGACTCATGACCCGCGTCACGCGATCCACCGACGTATCTTTCACGAACGTCAAGGCCGGCACATACCGCAGTTTCAGGCGCCGGCCCAACTCGCCCTTGATGAACCCTTCCGCCCGCGACAAGGCGTCCAGGGTTTCCACTTCCTGCGCGCCCTGCTGCAGAACCGTCACGTAGACCCAGGCCTGCTTGAGGTCCGCGGTCACGTCCACGGCCGTCACGGTCACGAAGCCGACGCGGGGGTCCTTGACCCGGCGCATCAGGATGTCCGCGATCTCCATCCGGATCTGATCGCTCACCCGGTCGGCGCGCTTGAACCCCGTCATGGCTCAATAGAGCTCCGTGTGATGGTCGACCAACTCGACGGAGGGATTGGCGCGGACGGCGTTGAGCACCGCGTCCAGCACCTGGTTGACATACCGCCCGTCGTTGGCCACGCAGGCGACGCCGAGCACCGCCCGCTGCCAGAGATCGTTCCCGTCCACCTCGGCGATCGAGACATTGTGGGCCTTCTTGATCCGCTCCTTCAGGCTCAGGAGAATCTGCCGCTTGCCCTTGAGCGAGCCGATGCCCGGCAGGTGCAGATCAATCGTACAGACGCCGACGACCATAGGCAGCGACGATCACAGCTTCGCGGCGATCTTGTCGATCGTGAACACTTCGAGCCGGTCGCCGGGTTTGATATCGTTGAAGTTCTCCACGCCGATGCCGCACTCGTAGCCGGACGCCACTTCCTTCACGTCGTCCTTGAACCGGCGGAGCGACCCCATCTTCCCTTCGTAGACGACGACGCCGTCCCGCACGACACGCACGCTGGAGCCCGCGCGCACGATCGTCCCGTCCGTCACGTAACAGCCGGCCACGGCCCCGGCCTTCGGGATCATGAACACCTTGCGCACCTCCGCCCGGCCCAACACCCGCTCCTTCAGCGTCGGCTCCAGCAGCCCCTCCATCGCGGCCCGGATGTCGTTCAGCGCCTCGTAGATGATGCTGTAGGCCCGGATGTCCACGCCCTCGTTCTCGGCCAGCGCCGCTGCCTTCGCTTCCGGCCTGACGTTGAACCCGATGATAATCGCGTTCGAGGCGGCCGCCAGCTGGACGTCGTTCTCCGTGATGCCGCCCACCCCTTTCAGAATGACATGCGGCTTGACGGCGTCGGTGCCGAGCCGCTCGACCGCATCGGCGATGGCTTCCGCCGATCCCTGAACGTCCGCCCGGATGACGATGCCGAGGTCTTTGACCGTCCCCTCCGCCACCTGCGAGAACAAATCGTCCAGCGTGACCTTCCGGACGGGCGCCATCCCGGCCGTGCGCTGCTTTTCAAGCCGCGACTCGGCGATTTCGCGCGCAATCCGCTCGTCCTTGGTGACGACGAATTCATCGCCGGCCATCGGCACGCCGAGCAAGCCGACCACGCCCACCGGGATGGCGGGCCCCGCCTCCTTCACCGACCGCCCTGCATCGTTGAAGAGCGCCCGGACGCGGCCGCTGAACGTGCCGACGACGAAGGCGTCGCCCACGCGGAGGGTGCCGGTTTGAACCAGGACGGTGGCGACCGGCCCGCGCCCCCGATCGATCTTGGCCTCGATGACGATGCCTTTGGCCAGCCGTGCGGGATTCGCGCGCAACTCCAGGACCTCCGCCTGGAGCAGGATCATCTCCAGAAGCGTATCCAGACCGGTCTTCTTCTTGGCCGAGACCTCGACATAGATCGTTTCCCCGCCCCAGGCCTCCGGCACCAGGCCCCGCTCCACCAGTTGGTTTTTGACCCGATCGGGGTTGGCGTCCGGCTTGTCCATCTTATTGATGGCCACGATGAGCGGCACGTCCGCGGCCCGCGCGTGATCGATGGCCTCGATGGTCTGCGGCATGACCCCGTCATCGGCCGCCACGACCAGCACCACCAGGTCAGTGACTTTGGCGCCCCGCGCGCGCATGGCCGTGAAGGCCTCATGGCCCGGCGTATCCAGGAAGGTGATGGCCTTGCCCTGGGTCTGCACGACGTAGGCGCCGATGTGCTGCGTGATGCCGCCGGCCTCCCCCTCGGTCACCCGAGTTTCACGGATCGCGTCGAGCAGCGATGTCTTGCCGTGGTCCACGTGCCCCATGATCGTCACCACCGGGGGCCGCAGGACCTGTTCGCCTTCCGGTTCCGCGGGCTCCGCCAGGAGATCTTCGGCCGGCCGTTCGGTCATCATCTCGACTTTCACGCCAAAGGACTCGGCCAGCAGCGTCGCGGCATCGGACGGCATCGGCTGGTTCAGCGTCAGCATCGTGCCCATATCCATGAGCTTGCGCATGACGTCCGCGGGCTTCTGGCCCACCGCTTCCGCAAAATCCTTGACCGTCAGTCCCTCCGCCAGTTTGACCGCCTTGAGACGCGGCTTGGTGATCTCGGCGGTGGACCCGGTCGAGACATGGCGCGTTTTCTCCTCACGCCGGTGCATCGGCATCGCCCGCAAGTCGCGCCAGCGGGCGGCGTCATCGCGGGTCGGCACCGGCTCGTCCTCACGGCCGCGGCCCACCCGGCGGACTTTCTTGTTCTTGTCCTTCAGCTCAGGCAGCGGCTCGGGGCCGGCGCCTTTCTTGCCACCCGGATGGCGGGTGGCATCGGCGGCCAGCGGCGGCATCAATGCGCTGGGCGGCAATGCGGGCGCGGGCTGATGCGGAGGCGGCACGACAGCAGGTTCCGTCGCGGCCACCGGTGGCGGCGGAGGAGGAGACTCCCGAAGCGGGCGGAGCGGGGGCGACGCGGCGGCTTTCGACGGTTCCGCGACGCCGGCACCGATCGCGGGCGCCTCATCCGCTGGCCGCAGAGGAGCCAGGTCGTCCATCGCAGCCGGCTCGATGGGCCGCCGCTTGACCAGGACCATCTTCTTTTCCGCCTTCGGCGGCTCCGCGACCGGCGGCGCCGGCTTCGCGGGCGAGGCTGCGCGGCTTGTCGCAGCCTTCGGCTTCAAGGAAACGGCCTGCTTTTTCTCTTTTTCTTGAATAGGCTTGGCGCTCTTGGACTTCGCTACGGTCTTCGCAGCTTTGACCGGGGATGCCTCCGCCGGTTTCTTCGCCTTCGCCGTCGTCTTCGCCAGGATCTTCGCGACCGTCTCGTCCTCGAGGACGGCCATATGGGTCGAGACGGATACGCCTAATCCTTTGAGGTCCTTCATCAGGTCCTTGCTCGGGACCCCCAGTTGCTTGGCTAGCTCGAATACCCGCATGCCCGTGCGCGCCCCTTGTTACCCGATGGCCTTCTCTTCGTTCCCGGATTCGGCCTGGCCCGCCGCCGGACTTCCCTCGTCCGCGGGAGCCTCCTGCTGCGCGGCCGCCGCGGCCGATTCCGCTTCAACCAGTCGCGCGTGCTGCTCCTGCAGCTGATGCGCAATGGCGGCCCGTGTCTCCTGGTCCCGCACGACCCGTTCCTTCTCATACTCGCTGGCGCCGATGATGTCGATCTTCCATCCGGTCAGCTTGGCGGCGAGCCGCACGTTCTGCCCGTTGCGGCCGATGGCCAGCGACAGCTGGTTGTCCCCGACCACTACCAGCGCCGACTTCTTTTCCTCGTCCACGCCCACTTTTTCGATGACGGCGGGGTTCAGGGCCTCCGCGATGAAGACCCGCGAATCCGGCGTCCACGCGATGATGTCGATCTTCTCGCCGCGCAGCTCGCGCACCACCGCCTGGACCCGTGAGCCTTTCATCCCCACGCATGCGCCGACCGGATCGACGGCGCGGTCGCGCGAGACGACGGCGATTTTCGTCCGGTCGCCCGGCTCGCGGACCACGCCCTTGATCTCCACGATCTTCTCCGCGATCTCCGGCACCTCCGCTTCAAACAGCTTGACGATGAAATTGGGGTGGGTGCGGGACAGAATGACCTGCACGTCCCGCAGCGTCCGCTTCACCTCCAGGAGATAGGCTTTGACCCGGTCGCCCCGCCGGTAGGTCTCCCGCGGAATCTGCTCGTGCGCCGGGAGGATTGCTTCCGTCTTGCCGAGGTCGACGATATAGTTGCGGCGCTCCTGGCCGAGGATGATGCCGTTGACGAGATCGCCCTGCCGCGCCGTATACTCCCGCTGGACGACCTCCCATTCGGCCTCGCGGACCTTCTGGAAGATCACCTGCTTTGCGGTCTGCGCCGCGATGCGGCCGAACTCCTCCATTTCGATCACGGACCCGATCTCGTCCCCCAGTTCGGCCTCGCTGTCCACCTTGCGCGCCTCGGCCAGGGAGACCTCGGATTTGGGGTTGGTCACCTCGTTCACGATCTTCTTGAGCGAAATGGCCTCGACCTCTCCGCTCTTGCGGTCGATGTGCACCTGGATGTTCTCCGCCGCGCCATACCGCTTCTTCGCGGCCGTGAGCAACGCGGACTCCACGGCTTCGAGGATGCGATTCGCATCGATCCCCTTTTCACGCCCGATCTGTTCGATCACTGTCAGGAGCTCTCGACCCATAATACCTGCTCCGTTCTTCTTAGAATTCCACTTCCAGCCTGGCCTCCAGGATGTCGGCCAGCGGGAGCGCGACCGGAACCGCGTGTCCGCCCCGCTTGCCCGCGGGCGCCACTTCCACCCAGACCTGCGCTCCGTCCAGTTTCTGAATCCGTGCGATCAGGACCGCCTTCCCCCACACCGGTTTCGCCAGCTTGAAACGCGCTAGGCGGCCCTGGAACCGCTCGTATTCATGGACGTGCCGGATGGGGCGATCCAACCCCGGCGACGACACCTCCAGCACATAGGCGTGAGGAATGGGGTCCTCCGCATCCAGCGCATGCCCGATCAAGACGTGGGCGCGTTCGCAGTCCTCGACGGAAACCGCTCCCTCCCCTTGATCCGGCGGTCGCTCGATGACCACCCGAATCAGAGTCTTCGGTCCCCGCCCCCGCGCCTCCGCCTCGACAAGCACCAATCCGAGTGAGGCGAGAAGAGGCTCGACAATCCGCTGGACAATGGAGACGACCCGATCGGACGCTTGGGCAGTTCCCGAAGGAACGCCCCCGACTGGCGCAAAGGGATGGTCTCGACCCGTCATAACCGAAAAAAAAGTGGGCACAAGCCCACTTTCACCGCTTTAAAATAACACAGCTGGCCACGAGATGGCAAGTAAAACTAGCCGCGCGCCTCCCGGAAACGGGCCATCAATAGCTTCGTCACCGGGCCCGGGGCGCCGGCCCCGATCGGCCGCCCGTTGACCCGGGCGACCGGCAGCACTTCGATCGTGGTCCCCGTCAGGAAAACCTCCTCGGACGCGTGGAGCTCGTCCTCCGCCACTGGTTGTTCTTTGACCGTCACCCCGGCTGCCTGCGCCAGCCCCAGCACCACCCTGCGCGTCACGCCGGGCAGGAGCAGAGGCCCCTCCGGCGGCGTGACGAGACACCGCTTCCGGACGGTCATGACATTGCTGGTCGCGCCTTCCAGGACATAACCGTCCCGCACGAAGAGCGCCTCAACGGCCCCCGCATCCCGGGCCTGCTGTTTGGCGAGCACGTTCGCCAGAAGACCAACCGACTTGATGTTGCAGCGGGCCCACCGGAGATCGGGAACGGTCACGACGTCCGCGCCGGCCGCGTACAGCCCGGCAGCGGGAGGGACCATCGCCCGGACCGTGACCACGACCGTCGGCGCCATCGGGCCGGCCGGGATGTGGTCCCGAGGCGCGACTCCGCGGGTGACCTGGATGTAGACTTTCGCGTCGGCAAAGCCGCTGCGCGAGACCGCCTCCGCGATCATCGCCGCCCAGCGGTCCCGAGTGTACGGCAGGGGGATGCCGATCGCCTGGGCGCTCTGTTCAAGGCGCCCGAGATGATCGCTCAGGTGAAAGGGAACGCCGGCGTAGACTCGCAGCAGCTCATAGATGCCGTCCCCGAACTGGAAGCCCCGGTCCTCGACCGAGACACGCGCCTCGGAGAGCGGCATGAAGACGTCATTGACGAAGGCGATCTCCGGCACACCTACTATCCAGCCACCGTCACGACATAGACCCGGCGATCCTCGGCCGTGAATTTCCAGCCCATCCGTTTTTCGAACACGATCCGATGGGTGCCCGGCTTCAGCGCGCGGAACTCGAAGACCCGTCTCCCGGAGTCGATGGCATTGTTGCTGTCACCGAAGCTGCGGTCATAGTCGTCATTGACCAGCGACAACGTTTCCGGATCGTAGGCTGGAACGTAGATTTCCCCGCGGGTCCGGTCTTCCCATAAGCGGACGGTCACCGCCCCTCCGACGCGGGTTTCCACGGCTTTCTCTTCTTTCCAGCCTTCCCCCGTTCCGACAGACATCCTTCACTCCTGGCCAAGCGCGCGGTATCTTACGTCAGACGACGCAGCGAGTCAAAGTCGCAGGGTGAACCGCAAGTCGACTCCCGGAGTCAGGCGCTCCCGGCCGGCGAAGCCGGCGAGCGTTTCCAGCACGTAGCGGGCTTTTTCCTGAGGAGGCCCGTACTCGGGGCACTTCTCGGTTCCGCAGGGGGCGGCGTTTTCCTGGATGAGCAGGACGCGTTTACCTTCATCCAGCCAGATGATATCGACGGGAAAGCGATACTGGCGCGTGTTGCGGCGGTAAAAATCGGCCCGCTCGTAGATGAACAGCATGCCCCACCCCGGCGGCATCGGGTCCCGGAAAGCCAGCCCGGAGTACAGGAGCAACGGACTGTCGGCGATCTCCACCTGTAGTTGGGTGCCGGAGGGAAAACTGACCAGCATGGCCTCGGGGCCCTGGCTGGTCGACATGAAGTAGTTTCCCGCCATCAGCAGCCCTAACGCCAGGACGGCCAGGACACCCACACGCGTCGCCTGGGGCTTTTCCATCAACGACAAGACCTCATTCGTTCCAACTGGGGCTTTTGTTCTTGCCGAAACAGGCCTTCAGGCCTATGCATTCGCCAAAAATCACGTTGACAACACCCTGCGCACCCTCATAGAATTTCGCCTACCATATCATGAACTCT
>CAYLLY010000001.1:0-45030 GCA_964384595.1 uncultured Nitrospirales bacterium | reverse complement strand
GTTGACAACACCCTGCGCACCCTCATAGAATTTCGCCTACCATATCATGAACTCTCGGCTGCAGGCCATCTCTCCTGATGGCTTCCGACGATGGATAGCGGCGGCAAGTGCCGTGAAGTGTGGAGTATAGGGAAGGAGGCGAGTGTTATGGCGTTATTGATCACCGAAGAGTGTATTTCCTGCGGGGCCTGCCTCCCCGAGTGTCCGAATGAGGCCATCTTCGAAACCCGGAGCGACGCGGAAGGAAAAGGCAATCATGTGGGCGATGGCCAGGGCGTCGGAGACAACATCTATGTCATCACGCACGATCGCTGCACTGAGTGCGTGGGGCACTTCGACGAGCCCCAATGCGCCGCCGTGTGTCCGGTGGACAATTGCTGCATTTCCGATCCCGCCTATCCGGAATCGACGGAAGTCCTCCTGGAGCGGGCCAAGCGGCTGAACCCCGACAAGGAGATTGACCCCAACAAAGTATGGAGCGGCGTCCGCAACTGACGCCTCTCCCCGGCTCTCCAAATTGAGAAGCCCCCTCGTCTCGCACGAGACGAGGGGGCTTCTTCGTTTCAGCGCTTGCCGACGACGACGCTATTTCACGACGACCAGCGTCCCGCCGATATGTCCGGGATGCAGGTGGCAGTAAAATTGATACACCGCACGGGACTGATCGAGATCTCCCATTGCAACGGAGATCGTCACTTCTTCTCCGGGTTTCACGACTTGTTTGACCTTCAAGGCGTCGATGGCGAACCCATGGTCCGCATCCAGCTTGTTGATCACTTTGAAGGTGAGCGCGCCGGCCGTGCGGAGGCCTGACCGCAGGTCGACATCCCCGCCGCCGAGCCAAAACTTGGTCCCCGCAATCTCGACCGCGACGAACTTTCCATCTTGTGCCTGCGCCGGCGCCACGGACACCAGTCCGACGCCGACAAGCATGACGACCGCCAGCGCCGCCACCACGATTGACTTCTTCATACCGATTGCCTCCTCTGGGGTTGTACGATTGAGTGCGCTGAAGCTTGCCTGGTGAACATGTCACCGGGAGCCGCTCGACGGGTTACAGCGTCCCCCAGTTTTTGAAATATCGGAGCAAATCACGCACGGACAGTATGCCCACGATCCTGCCATCCTCCGTCACAGCCAAATGCCGGATGCCCCGTTCCGCCATCAGATCGCTGGCCTCATGCGCGGAGCGGTCGATCTCGATGGTGATAATCGGCGCCTGCATCACGTCCGCCACCCGCACGTGATTCGCATCGCCGCCCACGGCCAACACCCGGCGGACCAGATCGGACTCGCTGACGACCCCGAGATACCCCGGGCCCTCCGCAACCAGCAGCGCGCCGACCTTCGCTTCCTGCATGGTCCGGGCGGCTTCGATCACCGGCGCGGAAGCAGCGACGGAGCAAATCCGCCGGCTCATCATGACCGCCAAGGGCCTTTGAATGGCCGATCCCCCGGTCGCCATAGCGTGCGGATTGTAGAGAAGGGGCCACGGACAGTCAAGAGGCCGGCCTCTGTGCTATACTCCTCCCCGATGCCGCCGCCGTGCCGGCCGGCAGGAGGAGGAAGCATGAACATCAGCGTCATCGGGACCGGTTACGTCGGATTGGTGACCGGGGCCTGCTTCGCGGAATTCGGGGTCCAGGTGACCTGCATGGACAAGGACGAGCGTCGCATTGCCCTGCTGGAAAAAGGCGACATCCCGATTTACGAACCGAGCCTGGCCGAGCTGGTTCGCAAAGGGCTGTCGGAGGGCCGGCTGACCTTCACCACCGATCTGGGCAAGGCCGTCGAATCCGGCCTGGCGATCTTCATCGCCGTGGGGACTCCGTCCCGGGACGACGGCTCGGCGGATCTCTCGTTCGTGGAAGACGTCGGGCGGGGCATCGCGTCCCACCTCAACGGCT
Organism: uncultured Nitrospirales bacterium; assembly: GCA_964384595.1. Lineage (GTDB taxonomy): Bacteria > Nitrospirota > Nitrospiria > Nitrospirales > NS-4 > SCTG01. The sequence goes on along the minus strand of CAYLLY010000001.1, from coordinate 43,123 downwards.
ACAAGGTCATCGTCACGAAATCGACGGTGCCGGTGGGAACCGGCGAGCGCTTGCGCGACTTGATCACGCGGCACGCCCCCCAACCCGCGCGTATCGATATCGTGTCCAACCCCGAATTCCTCCGTGAAGGGTCGGCCGTCGAAGACTTCATGCGGCCGAACCGGGTCGTCATCGGCGCCGACAGCCCCCAGGCGGAGGCGATCATGCGCGACCTGTACCGCTCGCTCTATTTGATCGAGACCCCGTTCGTCTTCACGGACGTCGCCACGGCCGAGATGATCAAATACGCCTCCAACACCTTCCTGGCGACCAAGGTCTCCTTCATCAATGAAGTGGCGAACCTCTGCGAGCGGGTCGGCGCGAACGTCCAGGTGGTGGCCAAAGCGATGGGCCTGGACCACCGCATCGGGTCGAAGTTCCTGCACGCGGGGCCGGGCTACGGAGGCTCGTGCTTTCCCAAGGACATCGCCGCCATTATTCAAACGGGACGGCGAGCCGGGTGCGTCATGGAGATCGCGGAAGCGACCGCCCGCGCGAACGTCAGGCAGCGGGAGCGGATGGTCGAGAAGATCCGGGACGCGCTCGGCGGCTCCTTGCGGGGCACGCGCCTGGGCGTGTTGGGGCTCTCCTTCAAGCCCAACACCAACGACCTGCGCGACGCCCCGGCGCTGGACATCATCCCGACACTGCAGGAGGAAGGCGCGGAGGTCCGGGCCTACGACCCCGCGGGAATGGAAGAGGCGCGCAACCTGCTGCCGACCGTCACGCTCTGCGCCAATGCCTACGAGGCGGCGGCCGGCGCCGACGCCTTGATCCTCATGACGGAGTGGAACCAGTTCCGGAACCTGGATCTGGAACGGATCAAGAGCAGCCTCAAGCGGCCGGTCTTTCTGGACCTTCGCAACGTGTACGAGCCGGCCCGCATGGCCGCGCTCGGGTTCCGCTACTCCTCCGTCGGGCGGCCTACGCCCTGACTCACATCACCTCGGTCTTCGGCTTCGGCTTGTACCCCATCCGGTCCAGCAACTTGCGGATCTTCGCCTGGAGCGACTCGTCCGCCGTGAGCATCACCTCGGACAGCGGTTCGACGGCCGGCTTGCCGATCTTGCGGATGATCTCCGAGGCGACCTGACGCAAGTCGTCGTCCTCGTGCGTCAGCAGGCTGGCCACGGCGGTCACGCTCGGCGCGCCGATCTTGATGAGCGAGTCATACGCCCGCTGCCGGATGTCATTGACTTCGTCGGTCAGCGCTTCGATCAGGGGCCCCACGGCGCGTGGATCGCCCATCGTCCCCAGCACCTCCACGGCATATTTGCGGGTGAGCCAGTGGCTTTCCTGCAGCGCGGAGAGCATCTCCTCGACGCGCGTTTTCTGGGCATCCCTGGACCGGACCGCCAAACTCTTCACGACGCGCCGCTTGGCGGCGCCCCCATGCAAAGTTCCCTGGATCCCGGCTTCCGGTTCTTCTTCGATGACCCGGACCGTCACCCCGTCCCCCGGCTTGATTTTTTTGAGGTCTTCGAGGAGGTCTTCCCCGACCTCGAGCACGACGGTCTTGCCTTCATAGGCCAGCAGCTCGATCTCCAGGATCCGGGCCTCGACGTCGACCTTGACCACTTTTTCGGAAATGAGATTGAATCCGTCCTTCTTGACCCCCGGACCGCCCTTGCCGATCTGGATCAATTTCGGTGCTTCATCAGCCATCGATCTCTCCTTTACCTTACGCGTTCGGCGGGGTCCAGCCCAAGCTCGACAGCGCCCCCTCGGCGGTTTCCCTGACCATATCGTTTTCATCTTCCAGCAGGGGAAGCAGCGCATCCACGGCCCCCTGGTCCCGAAGCCGCGCCAGGGATTCGGCCGCATTGCGTCGCACCAGCCAGTCCTCGTCCCGGAGCGCCTCCCGCAATCCTTCCACCGCGCGCGGATCGCCGATCAGGCCCAACGCTTCGGCCGCATGGCGCTTGACGACCCAATTGTCGCCCGCCAGCCCTCTGAGCAGGCCGTCCACGGCGCGCGGGTCCGGAATCTTTTTGAGCGCCCGCGCGGCTTCCTCCCGGACCGTCTGGTCCTGCAGCGCTTCCATCAACCCTTCCACGGCGCGCGGGTCCTGGATCTTCTCGAGGGCCTCGACCGCCGCCAGACGAACCGCCCCGTCCCGATCCTTGAGCGCCGCGATCAGCGGCGCCAGCGCCCGTTCGTCCTTCAGCCGGCCCAACGCCGCCGCCGCCTGCTCCCGCACGGCCCACTCGTCGTCCCGTAACGCCTCCAGCAGCGGCGGGACCGCGTCGGCGCCGACCTGGATGAGCGCCTGGCGGGCCGCCTCCCGGATCACCCGGTCCTCGTCGGCGAAGAGATTGATCAGGCGATCGATGGCTGCCGGCCCGATTTGCCCGAGACTGGCCACGGCGTGATCGCGCAACGCTTCGTTGTCGTCACGCAAGGCCGCCAGGAGCTGCTCGATGCGGCGGTCGGTGTCACTCATGGTGCAGGCCTCCTTGTCACCCTCCCACACCACCCGGCGGCCCGCCTGCTCCCCCCGCGGCCTTCGGCGCGTGGGCCGGGACTTCTTCATCCCACTCGTCGAACTCTTTTGCCACCGCCGGCTTTCCGCCCTCTTCCTCAAGCAGCTTGGCCAGCTTGTCCAGCATCAGGCCGCCGTGATAACTGACCAGCCCGTCCCGATCCGTTTTCATCCGCTGGATGAGTTCCAGGTGCGGCACCAGCACCGTGATGTCCTTGATCTTCGACATGGCCTCCGTGGCGGCCAGGCGGGTGGTGGGGTCCTTGATGGCCTCGACCAGCATGTCGATCGAACGCGCATCGCCGAACTCCCCCAGCGCCTTGATGCAGCTCTCGCGGACACCCATATCGTGATCAGTCTTGGCTTTGCGCAGCAAGGGCTCGACGGCCCTGAGGTCTCCGATGAGGCCGAGGGCCTGGGCCGCCGCCTCGCGCACCACCCAGAGATCGTCGTCCAACGCCTCCAGGAGGTCTGCGACCGCCGGCCGGCCGAGCGCGATCAGATCCATCGAGACCCCGATCCGGGCTTCTTCCAGCGCGACCGCATCCTCGCTGTCGCGCAGGCGGTCCAGGATCGCGACGATCCGTTCCCGGAGCTCCGAGATGCGTTTCAGCGACCGGGACGCGATGTCGCGGAGGTCGGGATAGACCATCGCCTCGATCCAGGCGTCGGCGCTCCGGGGGTCCGCCAATTGCTCCAGGGCTTCGGCGGCCATGAGACGCGCGGTCGGATCCTGGCTCTTGAGCATCGCGACCAGGGGCTCCAGCGCACCCGAATCTTTTAAACGGATCAGGACCGCAGCGGCGGTATCGCGGTGCGCCGGATCTTCGAGCAGCCGGACCAGCGCCGCGAGGGCCGCTTCGTCGGCCACATGCCGGAAGGCCTCGGTCGCCGCTTCCCGGACCGCCGGCTCGGGGTCCGTGAACAACGGCACGAGCGGCACTCCGGCGGCCCGATTCTTGAGCCGTCCCAGCATATGGGCGACCTCGGCGCGCAGACGTGGGTTGTCATCCGCCAGCGCCGCGATCAGGGCCGTCACGGCCTCGGGGCCGCGCTTGAGGAACTCCGCGGTGGCATTCATCCGCTTCCAGTCTTCCTCATGGATGAGGTCCTTGACCAGGTCCTCTGTCTTATCTTTCTTGGCCATGCCCGGTTATTTCTTGGCGTCGTCCGCCGTCGCCTGGCCGGGCTCGGCGGCCGGAGTTTCTTCCGGCGGAGTCCAGCCGAGTTGCAGAAGAATGTCCATCACCAGCGACCGCAGGGAGGATGCGGCATCCAGCCGGTTGGTGGCGAACGCCAGGACTCTGTCGCTGAGCTGTTCCGTTTGGGAGGCCCCGGGGTCGTTGATGAAATCCACCAACGGATCGATGACCTGGGGACCAAGCTCGATCAGCGCCTGCGCCGCTTTTTCGCGCAGGCGGGTGTCTTTCAGCGCCTGGCAGAGGGCCGGCACGCTGCGCAGGTCGTTGATATGCCCCAACGCCAGCGCCGCCTGTTCCCGGATGAACCATTCCTCGCTGACGATGCACCCCGGCATCGGCGTCCCCTTGAGATTGATCCCGACCCCGTCCAGCACCCGGACCAGCGGCTCGACGGCGCGCGGATCCGCGATCATCCCCAGGGCCATGATCGCCCGCACCCTGATCGAGCCGTCCTGCATGGCCTCGATGAGGGCGGGCACGGCGCTGGGATCGCCGATCATGCCGAGCGCGATGGCGGCGTCCTCCCGCACCGCGCGGTCCTTGTCCTTCAACAATTCGATCAGGGCCGGCACGGGCTTGGAATCGCGCAGCCACGAGCGACCGGTGGGATAGTCGCTGGTGATCCCGCCCAGCGCCTGCACGCAGTGCAGCCGCACCTGGAAGTCCTCGTCCTTAAGGCCTTCCATCAGCGGATCGACCGTGGCTTCTCCGATCTGCGTCAGCGCAATCGTCGCGGCCACGCGCACGAGCTTGGAGGAGTCCCTGAACAGGGCCATGAGGCCCTTGATGGCCTTCGGCGAGCCGATCCGTCCCAGGGCTTCGGCGGCAATCGTCCGCACCGATCCATCCCGGTCCCGCAGGGCGGCGATCAGGCCGTCCACCGACCGTGCATCCTTGATCAATCCCAGCGCCTTGGCCGCGCTCTCCCGCACCCGCCAGCGCTCATCGCGAAGGGCCGCCACCAGACGCTCGACGGCCGGAGCGCCGATGGTCGCAAAGTCGTCGACCGCGCCGTCCCGGCACTCTTTAATCGTGTCACCCAGCATCGGGATCAAGGCTTCAATGATCTTGGCGCCGCCGATCTTCGCCAGCGCGTGGCCCGCGTACATCCGCACGGACCAGAAGTCGTCCTGCAAGGCCTCGAGGAGGGCGTCCGTCGCGCCCGGGTCCGCCAGGTTGACGAGGGCCTGCGCCGCCTCCTCCCGCGTCGCGTCATCCGGATCAGCCAGCGCTTCCAACAAATCTGCAAGCTTGTTCGCCATGTTATCTGCCTTCTTTCATCGTGGCCGCAGGGCGCCATCCCACCGCCGACATGATGGCCCGCGCGTGAAACAATATATTGGAATCCGTCTCGGTCTTCATCGCCGCCAGAAGGGGAGCTGCGACCCGCAGGCCCATTTTCCCCAGAGCCGCCGCGGCGGCCGCTCGCAGACGCGTGTCCTTGAGCGCGCGGATCAAGGGCTCGATCGCCCGGTCGTCGCCGATTTGGGCGAGGCCGCCGATCGCGAAGACCTGCACTTCCATTTCTTCCACATCCGTTTCGGCGGCCCCCCCGCAAACCGGAACCCGACGGGCGTTGGCCGGCCGGCCCTTGCCCGTCACCACGTCGATCAGTGTGTCGACGGCCCGCGGATCCTTGAGCTTGCCCAACGCCTCCACCGCGAAGGGCCGCACATCCAGGTCGTTGACCGCCACCGTCAGCGCCTCCAGCGCCCTGGGGCTTCCGATTCCGCCAAGCGCCTTCGCGGCATCCTGCTGAACGGCCGTGTCCCGATCCTGGAGCATCGCCCGGCACAACGGGTCGACCGCGTCGTCGGCCCCGATCTTCCCCAAGGCCTCGCAGGCATGCAGCCGCAGGATCCAGGCTTCGTGCCGCAGGGCCGCCAGCAACGAGGCCAGGGCCGGCTTACCGATGCGGGCCAGCGCGTCCGTCGCGTCCACGCGAACCGCCTTGACCTCGTCGGTGAGCAGGCGCATGAGATGTGCGACGGCGCGCGGGTCGCCCACGATGCCCAACCCCTTGGCGGCGTGCATCCGCACGATCCAATTGGGACTCGCCAGGCATCCGATGAGCGGGTCCACGGCACGCGGATCAGTCAGGTCCTTGAGCACGGCCACGGCGATTTCCTGCACGTTGCCGTTGGGGTCCTGTAACGCGGCGATCAACGCAGGGACCGCCGCCTGTCCGATCTTCCGCAGGGCGCCCGTTGCCGCGTCCCGCACCGCGCGATCTTCGTCATGAAGCGCCTCCATGAGAGGCGCCACCGCCCTGGGGTCGCGGAAATCACCCAGCAGGGTCGCCGCATCTTCGCGAAGGGACCAGTCCTCGTCCTTCAGCGCGGCTATTTCCTCGAGCACCCGATCACTCATAACCCTGTCTTGGCTTACGCCGGTGACGTCCACGAACTCCTGAATTGATCAAGGTAGCACAGCGTTTTCGGACTGGTCAACATGCAGAGTTGGGCGCCGGGAGGTGTTGGGGGTCTTTTGCAGGAAGGCTACCAGCTAAAATAATCTTCCAAGGTGTAGCCGGTATCCTTAAGGATCTTCGCCAGCTTGGGCCGGCTAAGTTCCTGGCTCTCGTGCGCCGCGATGCTGATTCGGCGACCATCTGCATGACGCCAGACCCGATGACTGGACTCTTGCCGATCTTGCTCCCAACTATGCGCGCGAAGGAATCGAAACAGATCCTTCAGCTTCGCCACGCACAGACCATAATCGTCTCGGCGTCGGCAGGAACCCGGCGGGGCGGATCAGGCAAGGGATCGCCGTAACGAAGAGTGCTGCAAAAGTAAGCGCGGAGCGCCCCTCTCAATTTCTGGCGTGCTCCTATTTTCGTAGGCGCAATGGCGGTTACCGGCAAGCCTTCAGGCCAAGCCATCCACCCGGTCCGGTCATGTTGATACTTCACCGGAAATTCGTAGACAACCGGCTCCAGCTTTTCAGCAAGCGCAGCAGCCCTTCTCATGTGCGTGGCTCCTTAAGGACCAGTTTGGACCTCGCGCCATTGGTGGGTTTTCGTCTCATGGGCTCTCCCCTCCCGCAACGGACACTCTACACGATCCGGGCGTCCCCCTCAACTTTCCTCGCCTCATCCAGCGCGCTACAGCCCCGGATGCAGTTAAGCGGGACAGACTTGTTTTCTTCCGAAAAATAAATCCGTCCCGGTTTTTCCCATTCGTACTTAGGAGTCGTTCAATTCGCCCTGAGAGAACTTATATCAGAATCACTGCAATGATCACGACGCCGACGATCACTAGCGGAAGCCAGATGGCCCAATTATGAGGCCTACCCAGCGCTTCAAACCGAGCAGGGTCATCCGGCATAGCCGGGTCCGTCACAACAGAATACGCTTTCTTGAAGAGAAGCCGGTCTCCAACGAACCCCTGTATGATGATCTGTACTAGCAAGAGCAAGCCAAACGGGCTCCCCTCATTTGACGATCCAGCAGCTGTTTGGTCAAGCGCGTTGATCAGAAAGGCGAGTAACGAGAATCCGAAGAATGCGAGGTATTGTCGTCGATAAAGAAACCATAGCAGGAGTAGAGCGGCCGACCAATTCCAAGTCCACCCTGCGCGCGTGTGAGCTAGCCGGGCGGCCAGCAAACGGTTGAACACATTCTGGTAGTGGGATGCCCAACGTGGACCCACGTATGCGCGCAGCCTGTTGAAAATCGTGTCTCGCTCAGGTTGCGCAGCGTGGTCATGACCTGCTGCAGAATGACCGGGATGCACGACATCACTAGTATTGGTGGTTGGGGTGGATGGCTCAGCCTGGACACGTGATTGCCGACTCAAGGCTGCAATGGCTGCCTGAATAGCGTCGTGCTGATCGGCGCGGAGCCATCGTTCTTGCTGCGAGTCAAACAGCATGGAAGATGGCGTGATGGCCCCATTCCTCAGAGCCTGTACCACCGTATGGACATCCTCCAACAGGATCTCTCGACCGTTACCGTCGATGGTCTTGAACCGAGGCACCATTTGTAGGGTTCCCCTCTTGGAAGGTTAGTCTTTCCTTAAGCGGTTCGTACCGAGACGCGTCAAGCGATGGCCCCACTGGCGCCATCATGCTTCTTGAGATAGTACGGGTTTGCGGTTTCGGCGAACTCAAACGCTACAGACTTCGCTTCCCACAGGAAGCAGTTTACAATTTCGGCGTCGCCAAGGTCGAAAAGCACGACGTTGTGACCTGCTCCCAGGGAACTGCGGTATGCGACTCCATCGAAGCCGTTTGCTTTGAAAAGCTCCGCAAGGATCTGTGTGGGTACATAGTCGGCGAGATCGTCGCTTGGCGTTACCGGTCGCGCGAAGGCGCGGTCGATATCGGACCAGACAGCTTCTTCACGCTTTTCAGGTGACGGCTCGCCACCCAGATACACGCGAGAGCCCTTTTGATCTGATGTGCAGTTGACGAGACGAAGATCGCGAAGGGTCTTGAATTGGCCTACTGAAACAAGAGACCCGATCCACGGTCGGGCTTCAGCAAGCGCAGTCTCACGGTTCGTGGAGAGGTACAGATACGGAATGCCCTTTGGGTTGGCGCGCCCCTCGACCACACGATCCTTGAGTGGCTTCATCCGCTCAGGTGGATAAGGGGTCGGCACATCATCTACGTAGCGCCCATCCTGGTAGAGCGGCTCCCAAGCGTGCCCCAGTTGGGCACGCCACAGGAACCTCACAGCGGGAATGGCTTCGGCTCGTTTCCCAGCGGCCGCCAGTATGCTCGCAAGAATTTCCTCAGTATCTGAGCCGCGTACATACCTCATGCGCTGCTTGACAGCGCGCTCGAAGTCCCAGTAGCTTCGCCATGACTTAAACTCAGGCATCAGATAGCTCCCTGATGGCCGCTACCCCTCTCAGCCCTAACTCTTGCGTTTTCTGCTCGAGCTCTTGCGGTCTATCTCGTCAACTATTATTCGCCCTTCGAGAACCTCAGGGCGAACGCCCTATAGCATACAGGAAGGCAAGATTCTTCGCTGCGCTCGCTTACGAGCGGCCCCATAGAACGCAATGTCTAATGTCATTACGGTTGCAGGTCTTCCAGTGTGTAGCGAACGCTATACGGTTGAACCTCGACAAAAGTGACTCGAACACCAGAAATCACGATATCGCGTTGCTTGGTTGTGTCCAGGTTGATTCGGTGTGGCCGGGGAGACTGCTCGGACCCCATGACAATTGTGTTCTGGACGTCAACGTTTACCACCGCGTTCCGCTGAAAAGGCTTGTACCGGTCCATCGTGGTTTCTGAGGACTGGCGGTTTACGTCGATAACCTCAAGCATCAACGTTTGTCCTTCAATACCCGCCAATTTCATCTCGGCGAAGCCCTTGTCCACCTTTCCGCCCCATATGTCGCGTCCTCCGAATGCGTTAGGCAGATCGCCGACCTTGTTCAGGCGGAAGAGCGTCCCGCCGATCCCGCTGGTAAGTGCAGCGCCAACGGGTTGTTCAAGTTGCCTGTGTGTGAGGATCTGGGCACAGCCTGTCGAAAGCGTCACAGCCGCCGTTACCAACACAACCGCAAGAGATATTCGCCCTCGAGGTTTCACGTTTCCCCCTTTCGTGACACCGAGCTAGTGTCCTGTCTCCGAAGTGAGGCGCATAATTCATCGGTCTTTAACGCTGAAATCATGAACGCTCACACAGCCAGAATTGTTAACCGAATTTCTGAGACGGGACACAGGAAGGGCTCAGGCCACGTCCCCTGCAAATTGGATGACCGGCACGGCTATAGTTCTCGTTTTGCGAAAGCGCTTTGCATCCGTTACGACGGCCGCCAGCCGACGACCCACATCGGCGTTGACCACCTTTTCCCCACACTGAGGGCAAACACCCGCCGGCACGTCTTCGACGACGATTAGTTTCTTCTTGACCCAGATATCCTGTTTGATCCTTTTCGATTCCATCCGACTCCCGCAAACGTGGCACGCACCGTAGTCATACATGGAGTTCACCCTCCGTTAAACCGATTCGTGCAAATAGGTCGTGATAAAAAGCAACTTCCTCGTCTCCTTCAACCTGCAAATGATCGCCACCTGGCGGCCATCAGTTGATGGTCCCACCACTTCGTACCGGGTACCGCGAGGATCACGAGTGAAGCGTCTCCTGACCTTGCCGTTGAGAATAACCGTCTCGATATCAACCAATTGCAAATCATCGTTCGCCATTTCCTCGAAGAAATGCGGGATCGTGAATTCATACTCCTTATTCCGCACTTTCTTTCTGAGGATGTCAATCGTAGTCAACTATAAGCTCTCCTCGTTCCATTGGACACGGCATCCGGGCGAATCGTTTAATCAAGGGCTGAGGGCTCCCCCTCACCTTCATCCTCTCCCCCGAGACGGGGGCGAGGGATCTCAAAAAAGGAGCGGGTGGCGGCGAACGGGCGCCCGGGCGGAGCGCAGCGACTTGCTTGCCCTTGGCGGAGCGAGCACGTCCGGGCTGTTCGCCGACAGGACCCGCCACATCTGGGATTTACGGATGCGCCGCCCGCCAGTTCCGGCCGACGCCGACGTCCACCTTGAGGGGAACCGCCAGGCTCACCACCTGCTCCATGGCCTCGACGACGATCTTTTTCACCGTTTCGACCTCGGCCTCCGCTACCTCGAAGATCAGCTCGTCGTGGACCTGCAGGATCATCCTCGCCGTGGACCGTTCCGCCGCCAGCCGCCGACGGACGGCCAGCATGGCGAGCTTGATGACGTCCGCCGCCGTCCCCTGGATCGGCGTGTTCATGGCCATCCGCTCGCCCATACCCCGTTGGGCCGGATCGCCGCTGCGCAACTCCGGAATCGGGCGACGGCGGCACAGCATGGTCGTGACATAGCCGCTCTCCTTGGCGTCGGCGATCGTCTTGTCCAGAAAGGCCTTCACGCCCTGGAACCGCGTGAAGTACGCCTCGATGTATTTCTTGGCCTCCTGCTGCGAGATCCCCAACTGGGACGAGAGCCCGTAGGGGCTGATGCCGTAGATGATGCCGAAGTTCACCGTCTTGGCGACCCGGCGCATGTCCTTCGTGATCTGCGCCGCGGGCAGGCCGAAGATCTCCACGGCCGTCGCCGTGTGGATGTCGTCGCCGCGCGCGAACGCGCCGATGAGGACGGGATCCCGGGCGAGGTGCGCGAGGATGCGCGGCTCGATCTGGTTGTAGTCCGCGGAGAGCAGCACGCACCCGGCGTCGGCCACGAACGCTTCGCGGATGCGCCCGCCCCACTCCCCCTTCACCGGGATGTTCTGGAGGTTCGGTTCGGACGACGAGAGCCGCCCCGTCGCCGTGATCGTCTGGTTGAACGACGTGTGCAGGCGCCCCGTCTCGGGGTTCACCAGCAGCGGCAGCGCGTCCACATACGTGGACTTGAGCTTGCTGAGGCTCCGGTAATTCAGGATGTCGGCCGGCAACTCGTGCTGGAGCGCGAGCTGCGTGAGAACCTCCTCATCCGTGGAGTAGCCGGTTTTGGTCTTCTTGGTCGGCGGGAGCTTGAGCTTCTCGAACAGGACCTCGCTGAGCTGCTTGGGCGAATTGACGTTGAACTCCGCGCCGGCCTTTCGATAGACCTCCTCGAGAATGACGGCGAGCTGGTGCTCAAGTTCCTTCGCCAGACCGGCCAGCACGGTGGTGTCCACGCGAAACCCGTTCGCTTCCATCTCGCCCAGGACCAGGGTGAGCGGCAGCTCCACCCGTTCGAACAGGTCGGTCAGGCCGGCGGCGGCCAGCTTCCCGGCCAGGATGGGCCGCAGGCGGGCGATCGCCGAGGCCGCGCTTCCAGCCCGCACCGCCACTTCCTCCATATCAGGCTGATCGAACAGGTCCCCTTTCTTCGGTTTCCGGGCCGGCGAGGCGTGGCCCAGCGGCTCGCCCAGGTGCTCTTGGACCAGCGTCTCCAAGGCCGGGCTCCGGCGATTCGGGTTCAGCAGGTATCCCGCCACCATCGTATCGGAGCGTGGCGGAGGGACCGCGATGCGCGCGCGCCGCAGGGCCAACCACGCCGCCTTATAGTCGTGGGCGTCCACTTTCAGAGACAAGGAGCCCAGCAGGGCGCGCAGGTCCTCCAGTCCGGACACGCCGAAGAAATAGGCCGGCGAGCCGGGGCCGGGACAGACTCCGACACCCTGGAGCTCGGCCCTGAGCGGATCGTGGCCCGCCGCCGCGCATTGGATCGCCGCTTCGCCGGCGGCCCTGATGGCCGCCACGGCGCGCGTGCGGGACGATGGATCGTCCAGCACGACGACCGGGTCCGCAGCGCCATTCCCGTCACCCGGCCCGTTGGGAAGCGCCTTGAGCAGGCCCCAGAACTCGAGCTCGCGGTAGAGCGCGCGCAAGTCCTCCGTCCTGGCCTCGCCGAGCAGAAAGCGGTCGCGCTCGAACGACACCGGGCAGTCCGTCACGATGGTGGCGAGCCGCCGGCTCTGGCGTGCCTCGCCCGCCTGCGTTTCCAGCAGCTCCCGGAGCTTCTCGCCTGGCACGTCGGAGAGGCGCGCCAGGAGATTCTCGATCGTGCCGAATTCGGCGATGAGCTTCTTCGCCGTTTTCTCGCCGATGCCCTTGACGCCGGGAATGTTGTCCGTCGCGTCGCCCATCAATCCCATGACCTCGACGACGCGCGCCGGTTCGACTCCGAAGCGATCCAGGCAGTCCTCTTCCGTGAACATTTTGTCCTTGACCGGATCGAAGATGCGGACCGCGGGGGCCAGGAGTTGAAACATGTCCTTGTCGCCGGTCACGATGACCACGCCCAGCCCCTCCAACGTGGCCTGGCGCGCGAGCGTCCCGATCAGGTCGTCCGCCTCGAAGCCCTGGAGCTTCACGACCGGGATCGCGAACGCCTCGACGATTCGGTGGATGTACGGAATCTGTTGCGACAGGGCGTCGGGCATCGGGGGACGGTGCGCCTTATATTCCTTGAACTCTTCGTGGCGGAGGGTCGGGCCCTTCTCGTCGAACACCACCGCCAGGCAATCGGGCCGTCGCTCCCGGATGATCTTCTGCAGCATCGTGGTGAAGCCGTAGACGGCATTCGTCGGAAGGCCGGCGGCGGTCGACAGGTCAGGCAAGGCGAAGAAGGCGCGATAGAGATAGGCGCTGCCGTCAATAAGATAGAGCACCGGTCGCGGCGTCATCCGGCCCATCGTAGCACCGCCCCGGCACCGGAACAAGGCGGTTTACTCATAGCAGCGCCGTCTGTATAATACTTTGATCATGAAGACACCACGAGGGACAGGCGCGCTCGCGCGATGGTTCATAGGTCCCGCCGTGACCACGGCAGTCCTGCTGACCCCGTTCGCCCCGGATTCCCTCTCGGCAGCCGGACCGGCCGCCAGCTCTCCCCAAGTCGAGATCAAGAAGCACACCACCGGCAAAGAGGCCACGATCACGCACGGCGACAAGGAGTGGTACATCTACATCGACGTCGACGACAATCGGACCATGATCATCCGGACCGAATCAAAGAGCGGCAAGGAAATCAAGAACGCGCCCGAGGTCGTCGAGCGTCCGATGTCGACCGCCGAAGTCGACCGGGTGATCAACGACTGGGCCAGCGGCATCAAGTCCACGCTGAAACCCTGATCGCCCGAGCCTTCCGTGAAGAAACCCAAGTTCGTCATCTTCGCCCACGGCGGCACCTACGACAAGCTGTATCAGGCCGCCACCATCGGCATGACGGCCGCGGCCATGGGCAAGGACGTGTACGTCTTCCTGATGTTCTGGGCGATCAAAAAACTGGCGATGGGCGAGCTGGACCGGATCGACTTTTCACCGGCCTACGAGGCGCACGCCGACGAAGTGGCCCGGGCGATGGTCGAAAAGAAGGTGCCGAAGATCACCGAGATGTTCGCGGAAGCCAAGCAAGTCGGCAGCTTCACGGTCATCGCCTGCAGCGCCGGCCTGGAATACATGAGCGTCAAGCACGAGGACCTCGCCCCGAAGGTGGACGAGGTCATGGGGCTGCCGCTGATCCTGAACCTCGCCGCCGACGCCGAGACCACGCTGTTCATCTGAAGAAGGTTAAACGTTATTCGTTAATCGTTAAACGGTAACTCCTAAGTCTTCATGCCTTCACGAATAACGATTATCGGTTAACGTCCTCCTACCTCGACTTCTTCACCCCCACCCGCTCGCAGTACACCGCGAGCTTGCACTGACTGCAGCGCGGGGAGACGGGCGTGCACAGATTCTGGCCGTACGGCACCAGGAGATCGTTGTAGATCAGCCAGTAGCGGCCCGGTAGTTTGCGCCGCAATGCCTTCTCGCTCTGCTCGGGCGTTCGGGTGCGGATGTAGCCCCAGCGGTTGCTGATGCGGTGGACATGAATGTCCACGCAGATGCCCGGCTTTCGGTACCCCAGCGTCACCACCAGGTTGGCGGTCTTGCGACCCACGCCCTTGAGCGTCAGGAGTTCGTCGATCTCATCGGGCACCCTTCCGCCGTACCGCGTCAGCAGGTCCCGGCAGATCTCGTGGATGTGCCGGGCCTTGGTCCGATAGAATCCGACCGGATAGATGGCCCGCTCGACCGCCCGCCGGGAAATCGCCAGCATGGCCTTGGGGGTGGTGGCGAGCCGGAACAGGCGGGCGGACGCGTCGGCCGTGGTCTGGTCTTTTGTGCGCAGGCTGAGGACGGTCGAAACGAGTATTTGAAAGGGGTCGCGCGAGGCCTTGGCGACGACGCCCACCACCGGCTCCTTCCAGCGCAGGATCTCCCGCTTCAGGATTCGGACGCAGGCGTGGATGTCCTCGTCCTTCACGACAACCGGCGCGATATGTCAGGGGAAGAAACGGTCGAGGCGGCAGGGCGCGTGACGCTTACTCGGACTTGTGCTTGGCCAGCCATTTCTGGCGGCGGCGCTGGGCTTCCCGCTCTTTGTTCTTCTTCTTCAGGCTGGGCTTCTCGTAGAACCGGCGGCGCTTGAGCTCACGGAAGAGCCCTTCCCCCGCGAGCTTTTTCTTCGCGATTTTCAGGGCCTTCTCGACATTGTTGTTGAAAACTTTGATTTCCATCCAATCGCTCCTGTCTCTCATCATCCCTGCACAACGGGCCGGAATCTAGCACAGTCTTGTGCGGAAGCGCAAGCGGGCGACGCAGAAACGCTGGTGAGGCTTGCAGAGAAACCGGTTACGCGCTGGGACGGTAAGGGCTCTAGGGAACTTCGCGCCGGGAACGCTCAGCCGCGGGCGTGGGCCATCGCGCCCACCTGGCAGCCCTTGACCTGGCACGCGGCCTCGCCGCCCAGCAACCCGCTCGGGTGCTCCGGGTTGTCGGTCGGATGGTACCGGTGGTACCAGGTACACTCCAGACTGTACGCCGCGGCGGCGCTGGGCGTGTACTCGAACCAGAAATACCGGTACTTGCCTTCGGCGGCCTCCCGGTTGAGCTCATCGGCGAGCGTCCGATCGGAACGCCCGACACGGTCGGCCATCCGCCCGTTGCGCGACACGATGTAGGCGCCGGGAGAGTTCTCCGTGACAAAGAGGTGGATATACTTCAGGTTATAAGGACCCGACATTCCGCCCCCCTTTCGTTGACGCTGCTGCATCTCATGCGGTTACCAGCAGCGTGAGTACCCGCAACTGCATTTCTCGCAGTTCTCCGTATGCATCAAGGGCCCTCCGCAGTCCGGGCACGGCAAACCTTCCGGGCGGGCCGCCAAGACGCCGGCAGTCGCCGCCTGCGGCTGTCCGGCCGGATGGTAGGTGGCCAGCGCCTTGGCGATGGCGTCCCAGAGCGAGAGGACGCGATTCCCGCCCATCCCGTAAGGGTTGCCGTCCTGAATCCCGATCAACTGCCGGGTGATCTCATGCATCGGAATCCGATAGCGAAGCGCGAGGCTGATGAGCCGGCAGACGCACTCCAAATCGGCCTGGATCATCCCGCCCGCCTTCGCCACCGTGGCGAAGGTTTCGAACGGTTCCCCGTGCAACGAATTGATGGTCAGGTACATCTTGCCGTAGCTGGTGTTGATCGCGATCGTCTCGCCTTGCACCTTCGTTGGCCGCTCCAGCTTGCTCGCTGACGGCCCCGCCGCGTGCGCGGCCGCCAGTTGCTCCATCACCTTGTCGGCCATTCCCTTCTCCTTCGTTTCCTTCGTCGAGACGCCGACATTCATGACCTGCTCTTCGCGGCTCCCATCGCGATACACCGTGATGCCCTTGCACCCGAGCTCATAGGCCATCAGGTACGCGGCCATCACGTCATCCACGCTGGCCTGGTCCGGCATGTTGATGGTCTTGGAGACGCCGCTGTCGGTGTGCTTCTGGAAGGCCGCCTGCATTCGAACGTGCCACTCCGGCGCCACGTCGTGGGCCGTGGTGAAGACCTCCTGCCACCGCTCCGGCACTTCGACGAGGCCGCGGGCCGAGCCGTGATTGGCCAGGATCTTGTCCAGCAGTTCGTCGTTCCAGAACCTCTCCCGCTTGGCCGTCTCGATGAAGTGGTCAAGGACATAGGGCAGATGCTCGCCGTCCATGACGTTCTTGAACCAGATCAGGCTGAATTCGGGCTCGCAGCCGCCCGACGTATCCGCGATCATGCTGATCGTGCCGGTCGGCGCCACGGTGGTGACATAGGAGTTGCGGACCCGCTGGCCCCGCGCTTCATGGAGGGACCCCTTCCAGGAGGGATACACGCCGCGCTTCTCGGCCATGCGGATGGATTCGTCGTAGCCGACCTCCGAAATGAACTTCATGAGACGGGCGCCCATCTCCACGCCGGCCTCGGAGTCGTATTGGATGCCCAACTTGAAGAGCAGGCGTGCGAAACCCATCACGCCCAGACCGATCTTCCGGTTGTCCTTGGTGCATTTCTCGATCTCGGGGATCGGATACTTGTTCATGTCGATGACGTTGTCGAGGAAATGCACGGAGGTCCGGATGGATCGCTCCATATGCGTCCAGTCGATCTCGTGCCGGCCGTCCCCGGTCAGGACCAAGTGGGTCTCGACATTGATGCTCCCGAGGTTGCACGACTCATAGGGCAGCAACGGCTGCTCGCCGCAGGGATTCGTCGCCTCGATCATGGCGTAGTGCGGAGTCGGGTTGGTGCGGTTGGCCTGGTCGATGAAGAAGAGTCCCGGCTCCCCGTTGCGCCACGCCGCCTCCGCGATCGTGGCCAGCACCTCGCGGGCATTGAGCTGTCTGACCACCTTGCCGTTTCGGGGGCTGACCAGATCGTACATTTCGCCCTTGAGCGCGGCGCTCATGAAAGCGTCCGTGACCGCGATACTGATGTTGAAATTGGTCACCTCTTTCGTGTTCGTCTTGCAGGTGATGAACTCCAGGATGTCGGGGTGGTCCACCCGCAGAATCCCCATGTTGGCGCCCCGCCGGGTCCCTCCCTGCTTGATGTGCTCGGTGGACTGGTTGTACACCTTCATGAAGGACACGGGGCCGGACGCCACGCCCCCGGTGCTGCGCACCATGTCGTCCTTGGGACGCAGCCGTGAGAACGAGAATCCCGTCCCGCCGCCGGTCTGATGGATGAGCGCCTGGTGCTTCAGTGTGTCGTAGATGCCTCCGATCGAGTCTTCAACGGGCAAGACGAAGCAGGCGGCCAACTGCTGCAGCGGCCGGCCGGCATTCATGAGAGTCGGCGAGTTCGGCAGAAAATCCAAGCGCGCCATCAAGGCGTAAAATTCTTCTTCGGTCTTCCGCATCTCCTCGGGCGTCGCGCCGTAGAACCCGTCGGCTTGGGCCAGGTTCGTCGCCACGCGGCGAAACATCCCCTCGGGGGTTTCGATGACCTTGCCGTGTTCGTCCTTCGCCAGATACCGTTTCTGCAGGACGCGCAATGCATTCGGCGAAATCCTGAGGGACGCCTCGCACGTGCTGGGATGCCCGGTAGCTTTCATCATGTTCCTCCCAAAGATTCCTCAGCGATGGACAAAGGGCGGCTGATAGCGGGCAATCCACTGCCGCGCTTGCTCTCGTGCGCGGCGCGGTCCGTCGGTCTGGTACCATTCGAAATACCGGACCCCCGGCACATCGTTGATCCGCAGGTGGCCGATCAGCCTGTCACGCAAGCGACGGGAACCCACGCTTCCGATGAACAGGATGTTTTGATTTTGATCACGCAGGACATAGACGCCGATGACCGGAGGGACGCCGTGGAGGTTACCGGAATTCCAGCCCTTCGGACTCTTCGCTTGTTCCACCCTCGTGACCATACAAAGCGAACCCCGCCGGCTACTGAATGTTGAGGCTGTCGAGAACCACGATCGCAACGTGTAGGACCATACGACAGGCGGCTTGTATCACAGGGCCTTGGCTCTGTCAAGAAAAAAATACCATATATTGAGATTACACCACCCTGTTTGACTATATCTTGTGGAAAAACGCTGATTAGAAGGTGGAGTATCGGTGAACCGGCGAGGAATGCCCTGTGGATAACTCAAAATGCATGCTGCTACTTGGTCTTTCTCACATAGGTCTTGTAGTGGATTGAGCCCCCGTTGGATTGCTCTTCCAAGCCCACATATTCATGCCCAGTGGTTTCGCACCAGGCCGGCATGTCCTTCTTGATCCCTTCATCATCCGAGACCACTTCCAAAACCTGGCCGACAGCCAGCTCTTTGATCTTCTTCGAGGTCTTGATGATCGGCATCGGACAAAACAGTCCCAGCGTATCGAGCTTCACGTCAGACGGAATAGCCATCTTGCGTTCCTTCGCGGGAAACCTAAATGAACAGGTTGACCTGCGCGTCCTTGGCCTCGGCGAGGTAGGTCGACACGCCGGCGAACTGATCGATCTCATCGATCAGCGTGTCTTTGGTGATCCCCATGAGACCGAGCGTCGTCGTGCAGGCGATAAAGCGCACGCCCAGGTCCAGGGCCATTGCCCGCAACTCCGCAATGCCGGGCATCCGGTTCTGCTTCATCACCAGCTTCATCATGCGGGTCCCCAGACCCCAGAAATGAAACCGGGACAAGGGCAGGCTGTCGGCGCCACCTTTGTTGAGATGGCCGAACATCCGACGAAGCCAGTCCTTCGCCGTTCCCTTGGCCCCTTCACGCCTGATGGCGTTCAGCCCCCAGAACGTAAAAAACATCGTGACCTGCATCCCCATTGAAGCCGCGCCGGTAGCGATGATGAAGGCCGCCATCACACGATCCATATCGCCGCTCAGAACGACCAGCGTGACACGCTGCGGCTTGCTCTCTTGTAATTCGGCCAGAGCGGCTTGCGGGTCAAGTTTGGTGGTCGCCATACCATGCACCTCGCAGAAAATGATCGGGGAGGATGGGGTCTTTCGACTCCATTTCCTCCCCGATTCCCCTCTAGCATCGCGTGGAGGTACTATAGTATGCGGTTCTCGGGCTTGTCAAGGCAAGGTGCCCAGCTTTCAGACGCCTCCGAATAAGTTTCAAGCCGTTGAAATAATTGCATAATTCATGCTTCAACTTTTCCTGAATTTATGATACGGTGCGAAGCCTAAACGCATTATGCGCCTCCATTTTTCCGTACAGAGTACCATCCTCGGTGCACTGCTCTTCCTGGTATGCAGCGCCGCGCCAAGCAAGGCCGCCCACCAACGAACGTTCATTTCCATCCCCGTGCTCGGCGTACTCGACCAGGGCGGAAAAATGGTCGGCGCGACCCACTACCTAGCCATTCAAATCGACAAGCTGGCCGAGCCGTCCGGCCCCCAGCTTCAATTCAACGAAGGATCTCGCGCTTTAGGGAATCTCAAAGGAGCCGCTCTGAGCTCGGATTGGAAGGACGCCGCTCGCGCCGCGATCACTGCTGCGGCGCGGGCTACCAATGAGGACTCGCGGACTTGGCTGGTCACTCTGAAGAATGTCAGCACCGCGTACATGACCGACGGCTCAAGCGCCAGCGCCGCCGTGGCCGTGGCTATTGCAGCCGCCTTGCGACACACCACGACGATCTCAAGCGTGGCATTGACGGGGGCCGTTGACGGCGACGGCCGGATCTCGCCGGTCGGAGAGATACCGGAAAAACTACGGGGGGCCGCCACTGGGGGCATTTCCACCGTCTTGATTCCCAAGGGCCAGACCCGCACCCGTGACTGGGACTTGCGCCCACTCGCCGAGAGCCTTCGGATCACCGTCATCGAGGTCACCACCCTCCGGGAAGCCTATGAAAAGATGACCGGCCAGGCGTTCTAATCGTCGACATACAGATCCTCGACCTCCCGTGCCACGATTTCCTTCAGGTCCGGCTGCCCTTTCCTGAGCAAGGCATAGCCTTCTTTGCGGATGCGTTCGGCCTTCTCGGCGATCACGCGTGACGGCATCCGGTAGTGCTGCAAGACGCGGCTGAAGATCTCAATCGAGGTCTCAAACTCTTCCGGCACCACCTGATCGGCGCCCGTTTTGCGCAGGTCGTCGATTTCGCGCAGGTAGCGGGTCCGGGCAATGATGTGGAGGGCCGGGTTCAACTGGCGAGCCACCTTGACCGCCCGCCGGGTGGCGATCGGATCGGAGATCGCCAGCACCAGGGCGCGCGCCTCGTGAATCCCCAGGCGGCGAAGCACTTGCGGGTGCGTGACGTCCCCGAAGTAGATCGCCATTCCTTTTTGCTGCTCCTGCCGGACGGTTTCCCCGTCCATCTCGACCACCACGAACGCGATCTCGGTTTCCCGCAGCACCTGGGCCAGGTTCCGGCCATTCATCCCGTAGCCGGCGATGATCGTGTGGTCCCTCAGATGAGGGGGCGGCGGTACCGCGTACGCGCCTGCGAGCCGTTCCGGCAGCCAATGCCGCAACCGCTGAATCGCTTCCGCGCGCCGGGCCAGAGCAGGAGACGCCTGGATCAAAAACGGCGTCAGGATCAGCGTCAGGACCGAGACGGCCAAAAAGACCTGGAACGACTCGCCGGTCAGCAGGCCGACGTCCTTGCCGACCTTCGCGAGAATGAAGGAGAACTCCCCGACCTGGGCCAGGGCGGTGCCCGCGAGCACCGCAGGCCGCCAGGAATAGCCGACGGCCACGGCGGCGAGTCCGGCCGTGACGAATTTCCCCACGACGACGACGACCACGAGACCCGCCACCAGCAAGGGATGCGCCAGCAGGACCCGCAAATCCAGCAGCATGCCGATCGAAATAAAGAAGAGGCTGTTGAAGCTGTCCCGGAAGGGGAGGATCTCCGCCATCGCCTGGTGGCTGTATTCCGACTCCGAGATGATGAGCCCGGCGATGAACGCGCCGAGGGCGAGCGAGAGACCCGCCAGCGAGCTGAGCCAGGCGATGCCCAGGCACACCAGGATGATGGTGATCACGAACAGTTCCCGGCTGCGGCTCCGGACGACCTCGATCAGCAGGCGCGGGACCAGAAACCGCGCCGCGAGCAGAATCAGCGTCACCAGGAGGACCGCCTTCGTCAGCGGCCAGAGCACCGCCGCCGCGCCTCCATCCCCATGGCTGCCCAGCACCGGCGTCAGCACCATCATTGGCACCACCGCAATGTCCTGCACGATCAGGATGCCGATCGTCAAGCGGCCCTGGGGCGAGTTGGTCTCGCCCCGTTCCGTCACCATCTTGAGCACAATCGCCGTGCTGCTCATCGCGATCAGAAAGCCCCAGAACACGCCCTGGTTGACCGGCAAGCCGACGGCGCTGCCCGCCAGCACCGAGAGCACGATCGCCGCTCCGATCTGGATAAACCCGCCGCCCACCACGGCCCGCAGCGACGTGATGTGGGCAAGGGAGAACTCCACCCCGATGGTGAACAGCAGCATCACCACCCCCACCTCGGCCAAGACTTCGACGCGGGCGACATCGTCCACGACATCCAGACCGTAGGGGCCCAGCAACGCGCCCGCGACCAGGAAACCGACGACGGCCGGCACGCGGAGCTTGTTGAAGCAATAGACGACCACGATCGAGGCGCCGAAGAGAATGACCAGATCGCGCAGGAATGTCAGTTCGGCCATAGGAAGCGCTCTCGCTGGAGATGGTGCCCCTTTAATACACGGAAGGGCTCGAACGAGCAAGCGGCAGGAAAAAACTATTGCGCGGTCCACCCGCCGTCGATGGTGAACAGGCTCCCCGTGACCCAGGAGGCGTCATCGGAGGCGAGATAGAGGAGCAGCCGCGCCACGTCGTCGGGCGTTCCGAACCGGCCGATCGGATGCTTCGCCATCATCATGGCGTTCATGTCCGGATCGGCGATCGCATCGGCCGCCATGGGGGTGGCGACCAGCGCCGGGCAGACACAGTTGCAGCGGATTTTCTCCTTCGCGTAATCGATCGCCAGGCACCGCGTCAGGGCCAGCAGGGCGCCCTTCGTGCTGCTGTACGCCGAGAGCCCGGCGATGCCCACCAGACCCGCGACCGACGAGACGTTTACGATCGAGCCGCCCCGCTCCAGCATGTGCGGGATCACCGCCCGCGTGATCCGGAAGACGCCCGTGAGATTGGTGTCCAGAATCTCCCGCCACTCCCGGTCCGTCGTTTCGTGCAGCGGCTTGCCGAACACGCCGATCGCCGCATTGTTGATGAGGATGTCGATCTTGCCGAAGGTCCGTACCGCCTGATCCACCGCCGACTGGACATGGGCCTCATCCGTGACCGAGCCGGCGACGACGAGGACTTTGCCCCCGTTCGCGACGATCGCCTTGGCCACGCCTTCCAGGACGTCCTTGCGGCGGCCGGTAATCACCACCATGGCCCCTTGGGCGGCGAAGACTTTGGCGGTCGCCTCTCCAATGCCCGTCCCGCCTCCGGTGATCAGGGCGACCTTCCCGTGGAGTCTCACAGGTCCTCCTCGCGCCGGCCGGTGCCGGCGACATCCTCGTCGGCTTCCACCGGCACGGCCGGCGACAGGCCCGGCTGCACCTTGCGGGCCACGGTCAAAAACCCGCTGTGGGCGACCATCCGCAGATCGGGCCGCACGCTCCGTCCTTCGATGTTCCAGGTGCGCAGCAGGGTTTCGAACGTCTGGATCATCGAGAAGACCTGCGCGCGATGCAGGGCCTCCACCGTCTGCATCACCTGGGGGATCGTCGGGACGTAGCTGAGGTACACCCCGCCCGAGCGGAGCGCCCCGGCGGCGTGCGGGACCACCTGCCAGGGTTCGGGCAGGTCCAAGACCACCCGGTCCACGTCGGTCTCCTCAATGCCTTCATAGGCGTCGCTCTGCCGGAGCGTGAGGTTGTGGACCGGCCCGAGATAGCGCTCGATGTTCTTCATCGCCGTCCGGGCAAAGTCCTCGCGGGCCTCGTAGCTGACGACGTGCCCGCGCTCCCCCACGGCCCGGAGCAGCGCCATGGTCAGGGCGCCCGACCCGGTGCCGGCCTCGAAGACCCGCGCGCCCGGATAGATGTCGGCCCACTGAAGAATCACGCCGAGGTCCTTGGGGTAGAGCACCTGCGCGCCGCGGGGCATCTTCAGCACGTATTCCGAGAGCGTCGGGCGGAGAGCCAGCATGGGGCGGCCGCGAGACAGCGTGACCAGGGACCCGTCGGGCTTCCCGATCAGATCATCGTGCGCGATGGTCTCCCCGCTGAATTGAAAAGTGTCGCCGGCCTTCAGCGTCAAGGCGTACTGGCGCCCCTTCCGATCCACCAAATGGACACGATCCCCGTCAGAAAAAACAGTCATCGGGCCCTCTCACAACGCGTTCGGAAGATGCGTCAACTCGGTTTGATCGGTCCGGCGGCGTTGTCGCCCACTTCGACCAGCTTGCGGCGAACGAGCGCCTGGCAATGGGGGCAGTGAAAGCGGATGGTGTTCTCGTCCACCCACTCGATGGACTCGTCCTTGATCCACATCAACTTGCCGCAATAGGGACAGCCTCTCGGCGGAAGCGTCATCGGTTTGACTTACACATCCCGCACGTCGGCTTTGGCCTTCTCGACAAGATCGGGCGGCAGTTGGGGCATCTGGTGGGCGATCATCGCGTGCATCTTGAGCTTGGCGAGAATGTCCTCCACGCTGCTCCCCTGCACCTCAAACGTGCAGCCTTCTTTCACGCAGGTCAACGCCTTAGGCACGGGGACACCTCCGGTTCACCACACGGGAATATTGCCTGATCTCCGGAATGAAAGTCCAGTGCCGGACGCGGCCCGACCGGGCAAGGTCGTCAGGCGAAGGCGCCGATGTAGTCGCAGCAGAGCTTGCAGGTCGCCACATACTGGATCTCGAATTCCAGGATGCCGATCGTGCTGAGCTTGCGGTCGCCTGCATGGCCACAGGCGCCCGCGAACGCGTCGCCGAGGCGGGTGAGCATGGCGTCCAAGGAGGGCGCGAGGACGGCCTCGGTATACAGCAGCAGCCGCTTGCGGAGTTCGGCGTCGAACGCCCGCCAGACCGGATCCTGCTCGACGAGGGAATCCAGCGCGCCGCGGTAGGCCGTGAGAATGCCCTGCTTCTCGGGGCGGTTGCGGAACAACTCCGACGCCACGTATTCGATCACGAAGCCCTGCAGCAGCATCGTTTCGAACTGGACGCGCTCGCGATCCTTCTCGGGCAGGGACGACAGCACGCTTCTGGTTTCCGGCTTGTCCACGCGGCTCTGGACGATCATGTCGACGAAGCGCATGCCGATCTCGTGCGGCGTGGTCTTCTTGCCGAAGAGCACTTTCAAGAACCGGGAAAACTTGCGGGCGGCCCGCGACAGCATGGCGGCCAGCCTATCACAACCGCATTTGCCGTGGTAGACTGGCGACTGTCCAAGGAGGGCTAAACATGGGCCTGGCTGATAATAAGTGCGTGCCCTGCCGGGGCGGGGTGCCGCCGATGGAGCGCGCGAGCGCGCAGGCGATGCTGGCGGAACTGGACGCGGGCTGGCAGTTGAACGGCGCAGGACATCTGGAACGGCCCTATGCATTCAAGAATTTCGCCCAGGCGCTCGAGTTCGCCAACAAGGTCGGAGCGATCGCGGAGCAGGAGGGGCACCATCCGGATCTCCACGTGGCCTGGGGAAAGTGTGCGGTCGAGATCTGGACCCATAAGATCCAGGGGCTGACGGAGAGCGATTTCTATCTCGCCGCCAAGGCGGACCGGGCCTACAACGCCAAGTAAATCGGGGACAGATTTCAAAACTGTCCCCGCAAGAGGGCTTCGCGATGACGGCGCTCGTGCTCGGCGCGACAGGGCAATTGGGCGGGAACCTCGTCCGCGCGCTTCTGGCCAAGGGGGATCGGGTCCGCGTGCTGGTTCGCCCGCAGAGCCGGACGACGACCCTGAGCGGCTTGGATTTGGAACGGGTTCCCGGCGACCTCAACGACGGCGACTCGCTCCGCCGCGCCTGCGACGGCGTCAGGGTGGTGTACCAGGCCGCCAGCTACTATCCCCCTCAGACCATCCCGGTCCAGACGGCCGTAGACCAGGCCTTGGCGGAGACACGGAATTTGCTCGAGGCGGTGCGGCGCGCATCGGTCGAACGGCTGGTCTTTACCAGCACCCTCACGACCATCGGCTTTCCTCCCAATCCCGGGCAGCTCGCCAACGAAAACTGCCCGTTCGTGTCCCTGTTCCCGCGCAATCCCTATCTCATGTCCAAGGCTGCGATGGAGCGCGCCGTGCTCGACGCGGCGAAGGAAGGCGTTCCAGCGGTGGTCGTGAACCCCACGGCCTTCTTCGGGCCCTATGACAGCAAACCCACGAGCGGGACCCAGATCCTGCTGATCGCCAAGCGGCTGATGCCCGCGTATATCGGAGGCCGCGTGAACGCGATCGACGTCCGCGACGTGGCGGCCGGGATGATCCGGGCGGCTGAACGGGGGCGCGTGGGCGAGCGGTACATCCTGGGAAACTGGAACACCACGCAGAAGGAGCTGAACACGCTGATTGCCCGCGTGGCCGGGGTCATGGCGCCTTTGGCGCCGGTTCCGTTCGTGCTCGCCCGGTACGGGGCCCATGCGGGGGAGTGGCTGTTCAGGACGGTGCTGCGCAAGCCTTCGCCCGCGCCGGCCTTCTTCGTGGAGATGCTCCCGCACATGCAGCACTACGACTGTTCGAAGGCGGTCCGTGAGCTGGACTATCCACGCAGTCCGGTCGAGGGAGCGATCCGGGACGCGCTGGCCTGGTTCCGGGCCAACGGGTACTTGTCCGCATGACGCGGAGCGCTCGGAAGCGGCTGCTCGTCAGCGGGGCGCTGGTCCTGGCGGTGGGCGGGCTGGGCTCCGCGGCTCACCACTGGAACTTGTTCTCGACCGCCCAGGCCCGCAGCACCGACTTCCTCTTCAAGTCGCGCGCGGCCGAGCCAGCCCGCTCGACCGTGATCGTCGGCATCGACCACCGCACGTACCGCGACCTGCTGCCGAAACACGGCGCGATGTCGTACTGGCCGCGCACGCTGTTCACGCACGCCATCGACCATCTGCGCCGGGCCGGGGCCCGCGTGATCGTGTTCGACATCTTCTTCGACGCGCCCAAGCCGGAAGATCCCGCCGTCGCGGCGGCCATGAAGCGTGCCGGCAACGTCATCATGCCGGTCGAGGCCCAGGATCCCGGAAGCCTGGACGCCGGCCCCGGCGTGGCGCAGGAGTTCCACGTATTCTTCCGCCCCACCGACACCGTCGCGCCCGCCGCCGCGGCCGAAGGGTTGGTGAACGTGACCACGGACCCGGACACCATCGTCCGCAGCGTGCCGCTGCTGTTGCGCGCCGGGAACGAAGACCTGCCCGCGCTGGCGCTGGCGGCCGTGGCGCGCTACATCCGGCGTCCGGCCGTGCTCGACGCGCCACCGGGCGAAACGGTGGTCTATGGCGCCGGGCGCGCCGTTCCGATCATGCGGCACGGCAGCATGCTCATCAATTTTCTCGGCCCGCCGTCCAGTCCCGACGCGGGCGGACCGTTCACGATCATCTCGTTCGTGGACGTCCTCGAGAATTCGTTCGACACGACGCTGGTGCGGGACAAAATCGTCCTCATCGGCATGACGATCAGCGGTCTGGATGAGTTGTCCGTGCCGACCTCCGCCACCACCCGGATGTGGGGCGTGGAAGTGCTGGGGAACGCGATCGAGACGATCCTCGACGAGCGCTATCTCGTGCCCGTGTCGCCGGCGGTCACCGACGGGCTGATCTTCCTGCTGGCGATGCTGGCGACGCTGCTGGGGTGGAGCCGGCGGCCGTTTCTGGCGGCCGGCGGCATCGCGGCCCTCTATGGCGCCTATTTCCTCGTGGCCGGCGCCCTGTTCGATGCAGGGATGGTGCTCAACCTGATCTTCCCGCCGAGCGCGATCCTGCTGGCCTTCGCCGCGACCCTGGTCTACCGGGTCGTCTTCGAGCAGGCGGAGCAACGGACGATCCGCAACGTGATGGCGCGGTACCTGTCGCCGTCGGTCAGCCAGTGGGTGCTGCGCGACACGGATCGCCTGAGCCTGGGCGGCCAGACCCGGAACATGACGGTATTCTTCTGCGACCTGCGCGGCTTCACCACGTTCGCCCAGACCCTGGACCCGCAGGTGCTCGTCACACTGCTGAACGAGTATATGACGGCGATGACGGAGATCGTCTTCAGGCACGACGGCGTGCTGGACAAGTACATCGGCGACAACATCATGGCCTTCTGGAACGCGCCGATGGATCAGCCGGACCACGCCCGGCGCGCCTGCGAAACCGCGCTGGACATGATCGACACGCTCCGTGAGATCCAAGCCGATTGGGAGCGGCGCGGCATCCCGAAACTGAACATGGGCATCGGCGTCAATACCGGCCCCATGGTGGTCGGCAACATGGGCTCACGCAATCGGCTGGCCTATACGGTGATGGGAGATACAGTGAACGTCGCCTCACGCCTGGAAGGGCTCAGCAAGCAATACGGCACACGCGTGGTGATCGGGGAAGCCGTCAAGGACGCGGCCGGCGGAGCCTTCGTGTATCGGTTCCTGGACGTGGTGGCGGTCAAAGGCAGAAGCCTGCCGCTGTCGGTGTACGAGATCGTCGGCCGAGCGGGGCAGCTCGCTCCGGCCGTGACGAAGAGGCTGGAACTGTATCAGCAGGGCATCGCGCTGTACCGCACGCGCCGCTGGGCGGAGGCCGCCGCCCTGTTCAGGGAGGTCCTGGCGGATGCGAAGGATGACGGCCCGAGCGCGCTGTACCTCGGTCGCAGCAGCGAGTTCCTGGTCAATCCGCCCCCGGACGCATGGGACGGCGTCTACGTGGCGCAGTCGAAGTAGCTTAGCTCCCTCCGGCCGCTTTCAATTCCGCGGGCGAGAGCACGATGATTCCGGGAAGCGGCCCGTTCCAGATGTTCAACGGCTCCACGCTGCCGCTCTTGGCCCTGGCCGTTTTCGGCTCGCTCTCCCCGGCAGGGTCCATCTGCTGGACAATCTCGGTCCTGAGCCGCTCGCCTTTTTTGATGGTACCGGACAGCTCCTGCTGATAGATCGGGTCGCCTTTGAAGGAGCCGACTGTGGTGACCTTGAAGGAGCCGTCGTGGAGCCCATGCAGGATCAGCAGGAAGGGGCCCGGGACGCCGGCGGGCACCTCCACGACGTGCGCGCCGTCGGCGGTTTTCCCGGTGAAGGCGCCAAAGACCTGATTGACTTCCCAGACCGGCGCCACAAAGCCGGCCACATGGATCTTGTTGGGCATTTCGATCAGCGGCAGCACGTTTGCCGAAGCGGTGATCCTGAGCGTGCTGTGATTGACGGCGAACGGCTGCGGGACGGGCTTCTGACCGGCCTGCACCGTGGTCTTTTCGTTCGGCTTGAGCGTGAGGAGCGTCTGGCCCTGGAGATCCTTGACGGTGAGCGCGCCGGCGCGCGTCCAGCAGACGAAACTGCCGTCCGCGTTCTGCTGACCGCCGATGAGCCCGTCGTGCACGGTCGCGGTGGCGGTGTTGGACTCCAGCGAGAAGCTGGATTTGGGGTCGAGCATGCGCACCACACGGGCCCAGACGGCCCCGGCGTTGATCTGGATGCCGATCGTGACGCGCTTGCCCCCGCTCATCTCGACTTTTTTGACCGCCACCTCGGAGCTCGGTTGAACCGCCACCGTACTGCCGTCGAAGAAGGTGATCAGGGCGGCGGCCTTCGGCCACGTCACGATGCGATCGCCTTCGGCCAGGTCCATGCCGTCGTCGGCCGCTTGCAACTGGGTGCCGCCAGCCGGCACCCGATGGACCGTTCCGGCCAGAATGCTGAGCGTGGCCGTGGCCGCCACCGTTCGCGACCCCGCCTGCTGGGCGCGCGCCTCAGGCAGCGGAAGGAGCAGTCCCAGCGCAAGTGCGACGATCATCACCCTCATAGGATCCTCCCGTGCCGTGTGGATTACGAAGCGCGGCACGAAAAAGCATAGCCTCAGGGACGGATGGTGTCAAAGAGAATTGACACCTTGCGACGGGCGACCTAATAATTGCCCGGATGACACGGAGCTCGCGTAAGAGGCTGCTCGTGAGCGGAGGGCTGGCGCTGGGGGTCGGCGCGCTGCTATCGGCGGCCTACACGCTCAACTTCTTTGCGACGGCCCAGGTCCGGAGCGCCGATTTTCTGTTCAAGTCCCGCGCCGGCGAACGCGCGCGCTCGACGGTGCTCGTCGGGATCGACCAGCGCAGCTACAGCTACCTCCGCCGCAAGCACGGCATCCTCGTCAACTGGCCCCGCACCCTGTACGCGAATGCCTTCGACGCGCTGCGCCAGGCCGGCGCCCGCGTCGTCGTGTTCGACCTGTTCTTCGACGTGGCCCGGCCGGAGGATCCGCAGGTCGCGGCGGCCATGCGGCGGGCGGCCAACGTGATCATGCCGGTCGAGGCCCAGAGCCCGAAGAGCCTGGACCCGCGCCCCGGCTTCGCCCAGGAGTTCGAGGACTTCGTGCGCCCGCCCGCGGTCATCAGCTCGGCGGCCGCCGCCGAAGGCTTTGTGAACGTCACCACCGACCGCGACACGGTCGTCCGCAGTCTGCCGCTCCTGTTGCGGGCCGGTGATGAAGAACTGCCGGCGCTGGCCTTGACGGCCGTGGCCCGGCACGTCCGGTGGCCGGCCGTCATCGACGCGCCGCCGTTCCCCGGGGCGGTGTACGGGGCCGGCCGCACCATTCCGGTGGATTCGCACGACACCATGCTAATCAACTACCTGGGTCCACCCACCTCCCCCGCGCGAGGGGGAGTCTTTACGTTCATCTCCTTTGTCGACGTCTCCACCGGCACGTACGACCGCAGTTTGGTGAAGGACAAGATCGTCCTGATCGGGCTGACCATCCGTGGCCAGGACGAGTTCGCCACGCCGACCACCTCCGAAACGCGCATGTGGGGGGTGGAGGTGCTGGGCAACGCCATCGAGACGATTCTGAGCCAGCGGTTCCTGGTCCCGGTCTCACCCGCCGCCACTGTCGGCGCCATCTTCGTCATGTCGCTGCTGGCGGCCCTCCTGGTCGCCGGCGCGCGGCCGGTCGTCGCGGCGGTGAGCATGCTGGGCCTGCTGGGCCTCTATCTCCTGGCGGCCGGCATTCTGTTCGAGAGCGGCGCCGTGCTGAACCTCCTCTATCCGCCGGCCGCCCTCCTGCTCGGGTTCGTGGTGACGCTCGTCTATCGGGTCATCTTCGAGCAGGCCACACAGCGGGAGATCCTGGGCCTGATGGCGCGGTATCTCTCGCCTGCGGTCAGCCGGTGGTTGCTGGAGGATCCCGAGCGATTGAACCTGGTCGGGGAGTCGCGTGAAATGACCGTGCTCTTCTGCGACCTGCGCGGGTTCACCACGCTCTCGCACATGCTCGCTCCGAAGGAACTGGTCGCGCTGCTCAACGAGTTCATGACCGCCATGACCGACGTGGTGTTCAGCCACTACGGCGTGCTCGACAAGTATATCGGCGACGGCATCATGGCCTTCTGGGGCGCCCCGATGGACCAGCCGGACCACGCGCATCGCGCCTGCGCGACCGCGCTGGACATGATCGACACGCTGGACGGGTTGCAAGCCGCTTGGGCGCGGCGCGGCGTGCCCGCTCTCGATATGGGCATCGGCGTGAACACCGGGCCGATGATCGTGGGCAATATGGGCTCCCGGAAGCGGCTGGCCTATACGGTGCTGGGCGATACGGTCAATGTCGCCTCGCGCCTGGAAGGGCTCAGCAAGGAATTCGGGGCCCGGGTGGTGCTCGGGGAGGCCACACGCGCCGCGGCCGGGGGCGCGTTCGAGTACCGCTTCCTGGATGTGGTGACGGTGACGGGCCGCAACGAGCCCCTCGCGGTCTATGAGTTGGTCAGCCGGGCGGGAGAGCGCGCTCCGGTCAACGCGCCGTTACTGCAACGCTAGTTCGCGCCCAGCGCGCCCAGTTCCCTGGTCGAGAGCAGAATGGAGCCCGGCAGCGGCCCCGGCAGCGGACTCAATGGCGCCGCCTTGCCGCTCAGGATCCGCGCCATCTTCGGGTGGCTCGCCAACTCCCCGTCCAGTTGCTGGGTGATCTCGGTGCCGAGCCGCTCGCCTTTTCTGATCGTGCCCGACAGTTCCTGCTGATAGACCCGCTCGCCGTTGTAGAGGCCGGTGACGGTCGCCGTGAACGGTCCGTCCTTCACTCCTTCCAGGATCAGCCGGAAGGGGCCCTGGTCGCCGGCCGGCACCTCGACGACGCGGGCGCCGTCGGCGGACGCGCCCGTGAACGAGCCGAAGACCTGGTTGACTTCGACGCCGGGCGCGACAAAACCGGCCACGCGCGTCTTGTCTTCCATTGCGATGAGCGGAAGGACGCCGTCCGAGGCGGTGACCTTCAGCGCGCTCTGGTTGACGGAGAACGGGGTCGGCACCGGGTCCGGATCGATCCGGAATCCGAAGCGAAACGCATACTGGCTCGGCTGGACGGTGGTCTTCTCTCCGGGCATGAGCGTGACGTACCGCTGGCCCGGCTCGTCCGCCACCTTCATGACCCCGGCCCTGGTCCAGCATTCGAAGCTGTCGTTCGTGTTCGTCTTGCCGCCGATGAGGCCTTCATGCGCGGTCGCGACGGCCGTGTTGGACTCCAGCGAGAAGCTGGAGCTCGGATCGAGCAGGCGGCTCACCCTCGCCCAGACCGTGCCGAAGTTGATCCGGATGATGATGTTCGAGAGCCGCCCGCCGCCGAGATCGGCTTTCTTCACCTCGACGTCCGATTCCGGTTGCACGGTCACGGTGCTGCCGTCCAGGAACGTGATCAAGGCGGTGGACTTCGGACCGGTCAGGACCCGGTCGCCGGTGTTCAATATGATGTCGCCGGTGACGGCTTGCGGCCGGCGATCTCCCACCGGTAGGCGTTGAACGGTTCCGGACAAGACGGTCAGCGTGGCAGTGGCGGATACCGTTCGCAGGCCGCTCTGTTGGGCGTGGACTTCTTCAAGCGGCAGGAGCAGACCCAGGACCAACGCGAGCACCGGCGCCAGAGACCCCGGCACGCGAACGAGATGCTGCGTTGATGTGGTAACCATACGACCCGCTCTTCTTAGGTAGAGATAACGAAACGATACTCCCGTACGGATGCTCCATGCAAGGCTTTTCACACAGTCGCGTCGTCCTATGCTCACGGGACATCGGCCGCGCAGCGGAAGCCCAGCATCGGTCCCCAGTAAGTCATCTCATCCCAGCCCCGATAGCTGGCGCGCAACTCAAACGGACCCTGGCTCCAGTCACCGCCCCGCAAGACACGAAATGAACCGCGGAGAGGACCCTGCGGATCACGCGCAGGGGCGACACGGTAATAGTCCTCTGCGTACCAGTCCTTGACCCATTCCCAGACGTTCCCCGCCAGATCGAACACTCCATAGGGCGATACCGCCTCTTTCAGGCTTCCGACCGGCAGCGTCTCATTGGCGCGGGCCTGCAGGTCGCGTTCCTTGAGCCATGTCTTGATCGTCTCCTCACCATTACCCCAGGGATATCGCCGTCCGTCAGTGCCTCGGGCCGCCTTCTCCCACTCGGCTTCGGTCGGCAGCCGGCGACCGCGCCACTGACAATAGATACGCGCCTGAGCCCAGGTCACATTCACCACGGGATGTTGCGCGCGCTGGGTATCATCGAAAGCCTGGAGGTCCTTCGGCGGCGGGCACACTCCGCTGAGCACGCACTGTCCGTACCGGACGTTCGTCACTTCATACTTGTCGATCCAATATGAGCTGAGAGAGGGGCGCCGCGTCGGACGGGCATCAGGCAGTCCATTCTCCGCACCCATCAGAAACTCCCCCTCCGGAATCAGGACCATACCGTCCGGCGGAAGCACGCCCCGCTGTGCGAGCCGTTGCAGATCACCCTGTTGGAGAGCCACGAGTTGCTCATTCACCTTGGCGATCATGACGGGATCATCGGCCGCGCCGGAAGCCTGATCCTTGGCCGCAGCCGGTTGGGAACGAGGAGCCGGGGGACGCCGCGATTCGACCTTTGCCTGTCCCGTGGCCGGATCAGCCGCGCCGGCCTGCGGCGTCACCGGCTCTTGAAAGCGCACGGCCTCAATCCGGACCGTCGTCCGAGCCATCTCGCGCACCAGCTTCTCCCCGCCCTTTTTCTTCAGCTCCTTGCGCCCCCGCCCGATCGCCGCAAAATCGAAATCCGGGATATTGGCCAGAAGCGGCGTCGCGTAACTGATCGGCACGACAAAGGCCATCCCTTCCGGTGGAATCCCGGAAGGGTGGCTGAATTTGGTCGTCGCGATCCCCACTAACTCGCCCCGGCTATTGAAGACCGGTCCTCCGCTGTTGCCCGGATTGACTGCGGCATCGACCTGGAAAACCCGGTTCACGCCCTTCGTCCGGACCGCAGCCACCCGGCCATGTGAAATCGAGACATCCCGAAGGCCGAACTGGAACCCGATCACGATCACCTCTTGATCGAGCCTGACGGCGCCGGCATAGCCGACAGGGGCCTCCGAAAGTCCGATGGTTTCGATCTTCAGGAGAGCCAGGTCATGCTCGGGATCCGTGCTGACGACGGTGGCGGGGGCCCGAAATTCACCCGGCGTGACCACGACAATGCGGCGGGCATTGGACACCACGTGATGGGCGGTCAGAATATACCCTTCCGGATGGACGATCACTCCGCTCCCGGCAGGCTTCTCCCCGGTCCCGCCGGGAGGCTCCGCGGCACTGAGCACCCCGGCGCCCAACAAGATCGCCAGTCCCCACCAAGGCCTCAAGCGCTTCATCGCTGGATCGGAATGACCACGCTGATTGCTCCGGCATTCTGCCCCAGATGAAGACCTTCTCGTGGATAGCCGCTTTTGTCAAGCTCCCCTTTCGGTTCCCCGTGGCAGTTCAGACACTGCCGTGTGGCGTAGAGCGGGAACATGAGCCGTAGGGACTTGCTCTTGGCGG
Source organism: uncultured Nitrospirales bacterium (assembly GCA_964384595.1). Lineage (GTDB taxonomy): Bacteria > Nitrospirota > Nitrospiria > Nitrospirales > NS-4 > SCTG01. Next base: position 9,231 of record CAYLLY010000001.1, on the reverse strand, counting down.
TCACCTCGCTGATCACTTTTTCCCGTGGATGGGAGGGATCGGCGAACTCCCGCAGAGCGGCTTTCTCGAACAGGTCCGGCACGTTCGCCGGATTGCGCGGCACCAGCGCAGTCTGTTTGAGTCGCACTCCCGTCGCCTCGGTAAAGCGGCCGGCCACGCGAGCCCCGAACACCGCCGGAATAAACCCTTTGAACCCCACCCCCCGGCGGTTGATCGTCGGTTGGGCCTCCGCCACCACCTGCTTGCTCACTGCAACCAGGACGTGAAGCAACTTCTTCGCACCCTTTGGGACACGAGCCGAACTGAGATCCCTCAGATCAACTCCGGAACGGCTGCGAAACACTTCGATAAGCTGCTGCTCGAACACCTCGGGCGAGAACCCCTTCTCCCCCTTGTCCGGGTCATCGAGCAAGTCCTGGTTTTCGTTGATCACATACCGGCCGGAGTCGAGCAGAATCGCGAGCAGGCGTGCGGTGTTCTCCAGTGCGATGAGGGTTTGAAGCGGCGGGCCGGGCTCAGAAGGTTTGTCGCTGATGCGCGCAGGTTCGCTCCACGCCGTGCCGGCGGCGAGCAGGAGCGCCGGAAAGACCCAGCGAAACGCACGGACCATGGTGGACACCCTGTTCGCAACCCCGCCGGCTCGCCATCGAGCGCATGAGTCTCGATTGCACCGATGGTACTGCCGGTTGTGGATGGCGTCAAGGCAAGGAGGCGAAGGCAGGTGATCAAAGAAACCGCCGGGACGCCAGAATAGAACCTGGGTCCCGGCGGGTGAGTCTTCAGGTCGTGGCTGCGTCGGTTACTGGCCCGTGATGGCCGCCGGGGGCGGAACCGAGATCCCGTATTCCTGGATCGGCGTCACCATCGCGGCGAAGTTCAACAGTTCGTCCGCGCCGACGTCATGAATACCATGGTCCCGCTTGCGCAGCATGGTGAAGAACTTGCCCATCTCGGTCTTGACGGCGCGCTTATCGCCTTTGCCCAAGGCCTCCCGAACTAAGATCAGCTTTTCCTTGTAAGGCTCCCAATTGGAGGCCGGGTAAAGGGACTTGTAGAACGCGACCGAGTTCAGGATCTCGTCGCACCAGGCGCCTTGCGTCTGCGCCTGCGCGGCGCCGAACGTGAGGAGCCCTCCTGCGCCGGCGGCGAGCAGCATGATGAATACCCCAATTAAAATCCGTTTCATGGTCAGCCTCCTTTTCTATGCGTGTTGGCGGAAAAGTAAAAGATGACACTGAGTGTACGGAGGAGAAACGAGCCGGGCTATCGCCTGACGGATGGATTTTTCCTCCACCTTTCAGGTGAGGAAGGACTAACTGAGGTGGGTTTCCTTGGCCTTCAGATAGAGGAGGACCGCTTCGACTCGTCTGCCAACGCTGAGCTTGCGATAGATGTGGTGCAGGTGGGTTTTGACGGTATCCAGTGAGACGCACAACCGGTCGGCGATCTCCTTGTTGCCGAGCCCGGCGGCGGCGGATGCCAGGATCTCATGCTCCCGCTCGGTGAGCGCGGCCAGGCTCCCATCGTGGTCCGGGTCCGGGGCGTGCGCGGCTTTGCGTGCCAGGCGGTCGGCGAGGAACGGCGAGGCGACGGGCTCGCCCAGGTAGGTTCCCCGGATGATATGCAAGAACTCCTTGTGGTCGGCGTCCTTCAGGATGTACCCGCAGGCTCCGGCTTGCACCGCAGCCACAATCCGAAGGTCATCATCATGGACCGACAACATGAGCACCTTGACCTCCGGCAGGCGTTCGCGGATCAAGCGGGTGGCCGTGACCCCGTCGAGCTTCGGCATGTCGACATCCATCAACACGATATCCGGCTTCGCTTTGGTGACGACGCTGAAGGCTTCCTGCCCGTCAGTGGCTTCACCGACGACCTTGAGGTCGGACTCCTGCTCCAGCAGCAGCCGTAAGCTCTCCCGGAAGAGCCGCTGGTCTTCGGCGATTACGAGCTTGATCGGCACTCATCGCCTCCGTTCAGGGGCAGCACGACCGCGAATACCGCGCCGCCTCGCGGCCGGTTGGCCGCCCAGATGCGGCCATGGTGGGCCTCTACCACGAGTCGGCAGAAATGCAGCCCGAGACCTCGTCCGATGCGAAGATCGTGGCCGTCTTTTTTCCGGTGGAACATTTCAAAGATGTGCGGAAGCTCAGCCGGGTCCACGCCCTGGCCTTCGTCCTCCACCTGGATGAGGAGCGCGGATTGCGACAGGCGGGCCGACAGAGTGACGACACCGCTCGGCGGCGAGTACTTCAGCGCGTTGTGCAGGAGATTGATCCCGACCCGTTGGAGCCGGCGCCGATCGCCGGTGACCAGCACATCTTCCTGCGGCGGCTCCACCCGAATGGTGACCCCCTTTGCTTCGGCTTCCGACTTGAAGAGGTGGGCCACTTCCTGCAGCAAGGTGGTCGCCGAGAAGGTCGAGGAGACGAGCGGCAGACCGGAGTAGCTTTCCTGGTAGACATCGAGCATGTCATTGATCATCCCGAGCAGCAATTCGGTTGTGAACTGGAGGTCCCCGAAAAGGCGCCCCACCGGCTCCGCCTGGAGTTCTCTCCGGTGGCCGAGCAGCTCCAGGGTCTTCTTGATCCCGGCGAGCGGATTCCGGATGTCATGCGCGAACATCGAGGCGAACTGGCTCAGCGAAGCCAGGCGCTCGGAACGGAGGAGCTGCTGCGCAAGTTGCTTTTTTTCCGTGATATCACTGAGCTGGAGCAGGACTTCCGAATGGCTTCCGGCTTTCTCGATGGGGACCATATTCAGATCCATCGCGAGTGCGAACCCGGCTGCCGTTGGAACATGCATTTCGGCGGTCGCTGCTTCTTTTCCGGTGGCCAGCACCTCCCGGAGCAGTGTCCGGAAGGACGACCGGTCCTGCTCTGCGAAGAGATCGGCCGCCGCGGCGCCGATGACCTCCTCCTCTCGGTGGCCCAGCTTGACCTCGGCGCGCCGGTTCATGGCCCGCACGCATCCCCCACGATCCACGATCAGCTTCGAATCGACGGCATGGTCCCAGAGCATCCGGTAGTGTTGCTCGGAGGTCATCAGTTCGCGGTTCGCTTTCTCCAATTCGTTCACGTAACGCTGGGTCTCACGTGAAGCCGCCTCTAGTTGCGTCGCCAGCCGGTTGAAACCGGTCACCAGCGTCTCGATCTCCGTGCTCGCCGCGCTTCCACCGTATGCAAGGCGTTGCACGTGACGGCCCTCACCCAGCAGGCGCGCGCGCTCGACCAGGGCTTCGAGAGGGCGAACGATCCGATGGGCGAGCCTCGACCCGAACAGGACGATGAGCCCGATCGCCGCGGTCCAGAAGCCCGCCAGTTTCCACAAGAGAATCCGCGCCGGCTCGTAGATCTCTTCCGGGTCCTGGCGGACGAGGATGTGCCAGCGACGTTCATGCGCGATGGGAGCCGGCAGTGTGACGGGCGAGATTCCGACAATGCCGCCCCGGCTGCCGTGCGTATCGTCCTGGACCTCCGCCCAGGCCGACCCGGATTGCGCGGAGCTTTCCAGAGGTACGTCCGTCTTCGTGTGCATACCGGGGGGAAGGACCGGGCAGAACAGCACCCGGCCGCTCTCTTCCAACAACATGACATGGCCCGTCCGTCCGATGGCGGTACGCAGGACCGGCGCGAACAGTTCGTCCGTTCCGATCGCGACCTTGAGCGCGCCGAGGACGGCTCCACCGTCTGAGATCGGCACCGCCACTTCCCAATAGCCCCGGCCTTTCTCGTCCAGGAGGAGATCGCTTGCCCAGGGACGTGCCCGATCAAACACGATCGGCCACCAGGGCTGCTGCGCGTAATGGGCGTGAGTGGTATCGCTCGTCGCTCCCCCGATCAGGTGGCCCTGGCGGTCCACGATGACCAACGACAGGAAATAGCGCCGCTGCTCCTCCCGCCAGCGTTGGAACTGCGGCTTGTCCAGCGCCAGCCGCACTCCCTGCCTGACGGACTCGCGGACTTCGGGAATCGCGCCCAGCCGCTCCACCCATTCGATCTCTCGCGCCAACACCAGGGCGACCTTGTCCGCGCCGTGGCGGGCCAGTTCCTGGAAGTAGAGTCCGATGGTGGTGCGGCGGGTCTCCTTGGCGTGCCAGTACGCGTATCCGAGGCCGAGGGCCCCTGAGAGCAAGCCGATGAGAAGGATGGACAGCGTGATCAAGCGCTGAAGGCTGATTCGGTTCCCCGCGCATGCCACGGAGGCGCCTCGCCGGCAGGGCTCAGGATATCGTTACGGATACAGGAAATCAGGCCGCGCGTTTGGTGTCGGTCGTGGGCCCTTCGGGACGCTGTCCTTGCGCTGCTGTCTGAGCCTTCTCGCGTGTATCGGATGTCCTGTATGTGAAGGCCAGAAAGAACAGGGCCATTGCCAGCATCACCACCAGACTGGCTACGATTCCCACATATCCCCAGAAACCCCAGTTTGACATATCAACTACCTCACTCCTATGACACTTGACAAAGCAAACCCAGTGCCATAGTTGAGCCATGATTTTTTATGTTAATACGGGTGGTTCCGCTTTCGCCACCCCCCCATCAGTTCAATTAAACCACCGGGAGCGTGAGATGCACCACCAGCCCCCCTTTCTTGACCCCCCTCCGAGCGGGGTGATAGGGTGCACCAGATGAAGACTGTGGCCGTCGCGATACTCTGGCACCTGCACCAGCCCTCTTATACCGACCCCTTGACGCAGTCCGCGCCGCTGCCCTGGGTGCGACTGCATGCCGTAAAGGGTTATTACGACATGGGCGTGCTCCTCGAGGAGCATCCGGACGCGCGGGTCACGGTGAACCTCACGCCGTCGCTCCTCTGCCAACTGCGGGAACTGGCAAACGGGACGGTGACGGACGTCTTTTGGACGCACGCGTCGCGCCCGGCGGCCGACCTGAGCGAGACTGAGCGCTTCTTCATCCTGCGCCACTTTTTCAGCGCCAACTGGGACACGATGGTCCGCCCGCACGACCGGTACTACGGGCTCCTGATCCAGCGGGGCGCGCATCCGCGCGACGAGGAGTGGCCCCGGATCGCCTCCCGGTTTTCGGCGCAGGACCTGCTCGATCTTCAGGTGTGGCACAATCTGGCCTGGTGCGGTCACCGCGCGCTGGCGCGCTTTCCGCAGTTGCGGGAACTGGTCGCCAAGGGGCGTCAGTTCTCGGAGTCCGACAAGCAGTGCGTGCTGGCGGCGCAGCGGGAGATCCTCAACGGAATCATTCCGCTGTACCGGCGTTTGCAGGAACGGGGGCAGATCGAGCTGACCACGACGCCGTTCTTTCATCCGATCTTGCCGCTCCTGATCGACACCGACTCGGCCCGCCGCTCCCGGCCCGATTCGGCCCTGCCGCAGCGGTTCGCGCATCCGGAGGATGCCGAGGCCCAGATCCGCCGGGCGCTCGAGTTCCACGAAACGCTGTTCGGGCGGCGCCCCGTCGGGCTCTGGCCCTCGGAGGGGTCCGTCTGCCCTGAGCTGGTCCCGATCCTGACGAAGCTGGGCGTCCGCTGGGCGGCCACGGACGAGGGCGTCCTGGCGCGCTCCGTCGATCGCTGGGAGCGTGACGCCATGCTCTATCGGCCCTATCGAGTTGAGATTGACGGCGGAGACGTCGCGCTCCTGTTTCGGGATCGCGATCTGTCGGACGCGGTCGGCTTCACCTATTCCAGGAACCCGCCGGACGCGTCGGTCGCGGATTTTTGTTGCCGCCTGCAGGCCATCGCCGACCGCTCGACCGAGACGCGTCCGGTGGTGCCGGTCATCCTGGACGGAGAAAATCCCTGGGAGCACTACTCCGACGGAGGCGAGGGCTTTCTGCGAGGGCTCTATGCGTCGCTGGCGGCGGGCGGCGGCAACGGCGTGCGGTTCCAATCCGTGACCCCCGGGCGGGAGCTCGAAGAGCATCCGCCCGCCGCGCGGCTGGAGCGGCTGCATACCGGCTCCTGGATCAACGCCGATCTGAAGATCTGGCTGGGCCACGTCGAAGACAACGATGCGTGGGACCGGGTGGGAAAGACCCGCCGGTTCCTGCGCACGCGCGAAGCGACCGGGGAAGTGCCGGCCACCGCGCTGCGGGCGGCCTGGGACGAGCTCTATGCGGCCGAGGGGAGCGACTGGTTCTGGTGGTACGGGGACGAGTTCGACACCGATCACAAGGCGCTGTTCGACCAGATCTTCCGGCTGCACCTGGCGAACGTGTACCGGCTGGTCGGCGCGGAGGTCCCGGAATTCCTGAAGGTCCCGGTGTTGCGGCAGACCGCCAAGATGGACGTTCGCGAGCCCAGCGCCTTGATCGCGCCGGCTCTCGACGGCATCGTGACGGATTTCTATGAATGGCAGGGCGCGGGCTATGTGAACGGGCGCCCACCGCTCAGCTCGATGCACAACCGGCGGGAGCACTTCAGCCGCGTCTACTTCGGGTTCAGCCTGGAGCAGTTTTATCTGCGGCTTGATCCGCTCCCGCCCGCGGAGACGGACGGCGGCGGGCCCGCCGACGTGCACGTGCATTTCCTCGAGCCGAGACCGGCCAAGCTGGTCTTCCGTCTCGACCTACCCGATCCGCCGCAGTTCACGCTCCGGCTGAGTCCGGACGGGACCGCCTTCGAGCCGGCGCGCTCTTTCGACACCATCCGTCGCAAGAAAGTCATCGAGCTGGCCGTGCCGTTCAAGGAACTGGGCCTGCAGACCGGCATGCGGGTCCAATTCGTGGTCACGGTCGTGCGGGGCGACCTGGAGCTCGACCGCATTCCCCATCACCGGCCGCTGGCCTTTACCGTTCCCGACCAGACGTTCGAAGGCGCGATGTGGAAGGTCTGATATGCATCAGGTGACGCTGCTCCTCGGCATTCACAGCCACCAGCCGGTGGGGAATTTCGGCCATGTGTTCCGCATGGCCTATGACCGCTGCTACCGTCCCTTCCTCGACCTGCTGGAAGGGCACCCGCGCGTCCGGCTGACCTTGCACTACACGGGCCCGTTGCTGGACTGGTTCGAGACGGAAGAGCCGGGGTTTCTGGATCGCCTCGCGAAGCTCGTGGCGGCCAATCAGGTCGAGATGCTCGGCGGCGGGTTTTACGAGCCGATCCTGTCCGTGATTCCGGACCGCGACGCGGTGGGCCAGGTTGCGCTTCTCTCGCAACGGCTGCATGACCGGCTCGGCGCGGTCCCCAGCGGACTCTGGCTGGCCGAACGCGCCTGGGACGGAGGGCTGCCCAAGAAGCTGGCGCCGACGGGGCTCCGCTACACGATTCTCGATGACTCGCACTTCATGCATGCAGGGCTGGACGCCGACGCGCTGACGGGCTATTACCTGACCGAGAAGGAAGGCCACCCGCTGGCGATCTTCCCGATCAGCAAGGACCTGCGCTACCTGATTCCGTTTCGCGTGCCGGAGGAAGTGATCGCCTTCCTCGCGCGGCTGGGGGAGCGTGGCCCGGGGGCGGCGGTCACCTACGCCGACGACGGGGAGAAGTTCGGGCTCTGGCCGGGCACCCATCAATGGGTGTTCGAGGAGCGTTACCTGGAGCGGCTCTTTGGTCTGCTCGAGCGGAATGCCGAGTGGCTCCGCCTGCAGACGTTCAGCGAATACCTGGACGCGCATCCCCCGACGGGCCGCGTCTACCTGCCGTCGGCCTCCTATGATGAGCTGATGGAATGGGCCTTGCCGACCGATGCGGCAAAGGCCTTGGAGGATCGGCGCGTCGAACTGGAGCGCGCAGGCAAGCTGGCCGCCTACCGCCCGTTCCTGCGCGGCGGGTTCTGGGACGGCTTCCTGCTCAAGTACCCGGAAGCCAACCACATGCACAAGCGGATGCTGGACGTGAGCGAGCGCGTCGCGCGGGTCTTCCCGCCGGGAGCCGGGGTCCACGCCGCCACCAGGCTGGTCTGGCGCGCGCAGGGCAACGATGCCTACTGGCACGGGCTCTTCGGGGGGCTCTACCTGAACTGCCTGCGGCACGAAACGTACCGGAATCTGATCGAGGCCGAAAATCACGTGGACGCGGCCGCGCACAAGGGCGGCCAGTGGATCGAGCTCCGGGCGACCGACCTGGACAAGGACGGCCACCAGGAGTTGCTCGTGTCGACGCGCACGCTCGGCCTGTGTCTGGCGCCGGCCTGCGGAGGCAGCCTGCTCGAACTGGACTATCGCCCCCGTCGGTTCAACCTCTCGGATGTCCTCGCCCGCCGCGAGGAGGCGTACCACCGGAAGCTGGCCGAGGCGGCTCTGCACCAGGATTCGGCCGGCGGGGCGCCCGCCTCCATTCATGATCAGATGAAGGTCAAGGAGCAGGACCTGCACCAGGCGCTCTCCTACGATCGGCACCGGCGGCTGAGCTTCCTGGACCGTTTCCTGCCGCAGGGGCTGTCGTTCGAGGCCTTTGACCGGATCGATGACGAGGAACGAGGAGATTGCGTGCAGGGGCTCTATCGGATCGAAGAAGCCGGCCCGGCCACGAAAGACGGGACCCTGACCGTCCCGCTGTTTTTCCGCGGGACCGTGTCCCTTGAAGATCGGGTGAGCCCGATCACCGTGCGCAAGGTCTATCGGATGAGCGAAGGGGACGCGGCGGTCGCCGTGGCCTACGCGATGGAGAGCCGTGCGTCCGCGCCGTTCGCCGTCCGGTTCGGGGTGGAGCTGAATCTCACGCTGCTGGCGGGCGACGACCCACAGCGGTATTATGAGGCGCCGGGGACCGGCCGGATCCGGTTGCGCGAGCGGGGCTGCTGCACGGGGGTGGACCGGTTCGCATTGGTGGATGAATGGAACCGGTTCCGCGTGACCCTGCGCCTTGACCGGCCGGGGGATATCTGGTACATGCCCATCGAGACTGTGTCACAGTCGGAGGAGGGGGCCGAGCGCACCTACCAAGGCTCCGCGCTGTTGGCCTCCTGGCCGCTGACGCTGCAGCCCGGCACGGTGGAACGGATTGAGGTGCAGCTTGAGATCACGGATCTGTGAAAAATGGGGACAGTCCCCATTTATTCTTTTCGCGTCCTCGACTGATAAGTGGGCCGGGAAAATGGGGACTGTCCCCATTTTTCGGGAGGCTTTATGCCTGAGCTGAGGCGCGATCCCATCGTCGGCCGCTGGGTGATCATCTCGACCGAGCGGGCCCATCGGCCGACCGACTTCCGCCAGGTGCTGCCCCCGATGCCGGCCCAGCCTCTCTGCCCGCTCTGCCCCGGCAACGAAGCGCAGACGCCGCCGGAGATCCTCGCGTATCGTGCGAACGGCGGCG